>WRFX01000016.1 GCA_009787445.1 Chitinivibrionia bacterium
GTTCGTTTTTGAACGCTAATTTTTCATTTAATTTTTCAATAAATTCTACAATGCCTTTTTGTCTTAAAATTTGAATGTTTTTGAAAATGTTTTGCGCTATTTCTTTTGCCAAAACGTCCAAATCAAAAATCCTTTTTGTCTCGTCGAAAAGCGAAACCGCAAGAATATCGCTTTGCTTTTTGCGCTCGCTGTTTACGTTCAAGCCGATTCCCGCAACAACTTTTACGTTGTCGCCAAAAGTTATCGCTTCGGTTAAAATTCCGCAAATTTTTCGTCCGTTTACCAAAATGTCGTTAGCCCATTTTATTTTCGTTTTGACAAAATTATCTAAAACTTGCGCGACGCTAACGCCAATAATTTGCGTTAAATTAGGCAAAAACGGCAAAATATTTTCGTCAGTGGGAATTAAAATCGACATCGCTATGTCTTTGTTTTTTTCGCAATGCCAAACGCGCTCGAAACGTCCGCGCCCGCCTGTCTGTTCGCCCGCCCGAATTATATACCAATCAGGCAATTCGGCGATTTTTTCTTTTACAAACGAATTTGTCGAATGCGCTTTTTCAATAAAATTATAATTCGTCAATTTTCGCTCCAACTTGATTTTTATCGAAAATTATTTTTATTTTCTGTCCAAACGATAAATTTTTTGCGCTTTTTACTATTTTTCCGTCTTCGTTTTTTATCAGCGCAAATCCTTTTTTAAGCGGCAAATTTGGATTTAACGCGCTCAAAATTCGTTCATAATTTTGTATTTTTTC
Organism: Chitinivibrionia bacterium; assembly: GCA_009787445.1. GTDB lineage: Bacteria > Fibrobacterota > Chitinivibrionia > Chitinivibrionales > Chitinivibrionaceae > WRFX01. The sequence continues at coordinate 759 of WRFX01000016.1, forward strand.
ATATTTTTGTTCGTAATTTCTTTTGAAAGAATTGCATAAATCAATAGAAAAATCGTCTAATAATTGTTCAAAATTGTTGATTGCAAAAAGTTTTTTTCTGACTATTTTTTGAAAATGCAAACTCAATTCTTCAAAGGAATTTCTAATTTCAAAACCCGCCCTGCAAACCATTTGGGCGGCGGCTGTGGGCGTGGGAGCGTAAATATCGGCGGCAAAATCGCATAAACTTTTGTTTATTTCGTGTCCGACCGCGCATATTATTGGAATTTTTGAATTTGCCACGCTACGCACTACTTCCTCTTCGTTAAAAGCCGACAAATCCTCTTTTGAACCGCCTCCGCGTCCGAAAATTATTACGTCGCAGTTGTCTAATTTGTTAATGTTTTTTATCGCTTTTATAAGAGATGTCGCCGCAGTTTTTCCCTGCACGACGGCGGGGGAGAGCATTATGTCGATATTTGGAGCAAATTCTTCCATAATTTTAAGAATATCGTAAAAAGCGGCGCCGTTTTTTGCCGTTATTACGCCGATTTTTTTAATATTTGACGGCAAAATTCGCTTTTTTTCGGGCGAAAACAAACCCTCCGCTAATAATTTTTGTTTTAATATTTCCAATTCGGCGAAATTTTTGCCCGTGCCGCTTTCAAACGCGCTAAAAACGTCGAGTTGATAATAACCGCCCGTCTGATAAACCTTGATTTCGGCGAATACGACGATTTTCATCCCGTCTTCGATTTTTGGAATTTCCTTTTTGTCTTTCCAAATAACTGCGGGAATTTTACTTTCTTCGTCTTTCAAAGTAAAATACGAATGCCCAGAATACGCTTTTTTATAGCCGCTTACTTCGCCTTCTACGCAAACGAAAAGGTTTTCCTTTTGCAAAATTTCGCTGATTCCATAATTTATTTCGCTTACGGAATACGGTTTTTCGCGAATCGACGGCGGCTGAAATGTAAAATCAAAATTCATAATGCTTAAAAATACTATATTTTTGCGACGTATTGCAAGACAAAAAATTATTAACAAGCAATTAAAGAATTTTAATATAAAAAAACAAAGTTGGCAAATAGTATTTTACCACTTATTTATTAAATAATTTGGAACGAAAATGCAAATTAAAAAAGAATTGTTTGGCGATTTAAATTTCGACAAGATTAAAGATTTTAACGAATCCGACGTTCGCGCCGTTATTTGCGAACCTATAATAAAAGCGCTCGGTTTTTTGGACGAAAATATCGTTCGCGAAAAACATTTTGAAGCGCAAGTCGGCAGTAAAAAACAAAAAACTGTTTTAATTCCAGATTATCTTTTAAAAGTACAAGAAAGTTACGCTTGGGTTTTAGAAGCGAAGTCGCCCGACAAAAATATTTTCGATTGCGTAAAACAAGCGTATAGTTACGCCTCGCATATAGAGATAAAAAGTATATATTTTGCAATATGCAACGGAATTGAATTTGCCGTTTTCAGGACAAGCGACACTGAAACTCCCGTTTTATCTTTTAATATTAGTGAAATTGACGTTCATTTTGAAGCGTTAAAAAAATTGCTTTCCGCAAACTCTTTCAAAAACAGCGAAAATATTATCTACGATAAAATTGTAATTTCTCAAAAGAACAAAGATTTTGATTATTTAAATAGACCTTTGCTTAAAGAAATACCAGTTAAAAAACAACAAGCGAAGCGGCACTTCGGGGTTCACGGGTATTTCACGAAGCAAGCGTGGAATGTGGTAGCGGAATATATAAGAAATTTTTCTCAAAAAGGCGATGTCGTACTTGACCCGTTCGGCGGAAGCGGCGTTACCGCAGTGGAAGCGTTAATGAACAATAGAAAAGCGATAAATATTGATATAAATCCTTTGGCTGTTTTTATGGTAAATTCGCTGATTGCGTCTATAAATTTAGGCGAACTTGAAAAGGCATATCAAGAAGTTTGCGAAGAATATAAGAAAAAAGAACCGAAAAATAAAGCGGAAATAAAAGAAATATTGAAAAATTATACTTTGCCAAAGGACTTGAAACTTCCAAAAGGTTCAGATGTCGGTAGCGTTCGTAAATTATTCAGCGATGAACAAATGGCGAAACTTGCTTTATTGAAAGCAATAATAAAAAAAGAAAAAAACAAGAATATAAAAAATACATTGATGTTGATGTTTTCCGGTTTAATTACGAAAATTAATCTTACTTATCATCAATCTGCTAATAGGAGCGAAGGAAGAGGTAACGCAAGCGTGTTTCAATATTATAGATATAGATTAGCGCCTAAACCTGTTTTTGTTGATATAATAAAATATTTTGATAGTCGTTACAAAAAAATTACTGCTGCCAAAAAAGAAATGAGGCATTCCGTTAACGAAAATACTGTAGAAAACACAAAAATAATAAAAGGATCTGCGACCGATTTATCATTTTTGGATAGCGAAAGCGTGGATTATATTTATACTGACCCGCCTTACGGCAAAAAAATTCCGTATTTGGACTTATCCATTATGTGGAACGTTTGGCTTGATTTGGAAGTAAGTGAAGAAGATTATAAGTTAGAAGCGATAGAAGGCGGAGAACATAATAAAAGTAAAAACGAATACAATAATTTAATTTCAAAAAGTATTCAGGAAATGTATAGAGTTCTCAAATTTGATAGATGGATGTCTTTTGTTTTTGCACACAAAGACCCTGAATTTTGGCATTTGATAATTGAAACGGCAGAAAAATGCGGTTTCGAATATGTTGGCGCGGTTCCGCAAAAAAACGGACAGACAAGTTTCAAAAAACGGCAGAATCCTTTTACCGTTTTATCGGGAGAATTGATAATAAATTTTCGCAAAACCCGCAACCCAAAAGCGATATTAAAAGCAAATTTAGGTATGGATATGAGCGAGATAGTTTTGCAAACAATAGAAGGAATTATTGCCAAACATAATGGCGCGACAATAGAACAAATTAACGACGAACTAATTATAAAGGGACTTGAATTAGGATTTTTGCACGAATTAAAAAAAGAATATTCCGATTTAACACCGATATTAACAAACAGTTTTGATTATGATCCCGATACCGAATTATACGCAATACGCAAAGATTCTAAATTTACGTCGCGTATTCCGATAGAACTTCGTATAAAATATTATCTTAAAAGTTATTTGCGGCAAATGGAACGCGAAAACAAAAAACCGTCTTTTGACGAAATTGTTATGAACATTATGCCGCTACTTAAAAACGGCGTTACTCCCGAAGAACAAACTATTCTTGCCGTTTTGGAAGATATTGGCGAAAAAATTGGCGAAAATACTTGGATGCTAAAAGAAGAAAATCCAACGTTGTTTACGGGCGCAGATTTTTGAGAAATCGATACTAAAATTTAATTTTTCAAAATCCAAAATCCGTAATTTCTTTGTCGTCTTTTTCTTCAATATCAAAAGCGCGCGCCTGCCGATGCACTTCGTTGCCTTCGACATATATCGCCCTTTGCGGGCGAACGGGGCAAATAAATTCGCAGCCGCCGCAACCTACGCATATATCCGCGTCTATGAAAGGCGTCGTTAAGCCGTCTTTATACGGAATCATTTTTACCGCTTGCGTCGGGCAATGTTCCGAGCAGGCGCCGCAATTCCAGTTTTGTGTGTGAACAATGCAAAGTTCGGGTTTAAGAACGACACGTCCGACCTGCAAACTATGTTTTTGCTCTTTTGTCAATTTGACAAGCGCGTTGTTCGGGCATACTTCGGTGCATATCGTGCAGTCAAAATTGCAAAATCCTCTTTCAAAATCCATTATTGGAATTAAAATTCCGCCTGCGCCGTATTCGCTAAAAGACGGTTTTAACACCTTCGACGGACACTTTGATACGCACAAATGACACGATGTACAATGTTTCAAGAGACGTTTTGCGCTTATGGAACCGGGCGGACTAATCGCTATCTTGCGATTTTTCAACAATTTTTCTTTCGTCTGCGCGAAAGCCGCTACAGGAGCGGTTATTATAGCGGAAAGTCCAAACAATAAAAATTTCCTTTTATTCGCGTCGAGCGGCGGAAAATTTTTGTTTTTATTTTTATTTGCGCAAAAAAATATTGCTTTTTGCGGACAACTATTTATACAATTAAAACAATTAACGCAGCGACTATAATCTATCTTTTTTTCCTGCGAATTTATACTGAATGTCTTGCAATTTTTCGCGCAAGTTCCGCAATTTGCGCATTTTTCGCCGTTTATTTGAATTTTGAAAATTGAGTATTTGTTTATAAATCCGAAAACCGCTCCCACAGGACAAATAGAATTGCAATAAAGCCGTCCGTTTTTTAAAGCCAATACGCCGATAATTACAAAAGAAAATAGTGCTACGACAAACGAAAAAACGCTCAACATTGTTATTTTTATCTGATAAAACGTATAATTGCCAAAATGATTAAAAATAAAAGATAATATATTATTCGCCGACAAATAAACGGGTTTGAATAAATGCAAAACTATTCTGCCATACACGCTATACGGGTCAAGAAACGCGATAATTATCGTAAAATTAAAAAAGAAAAAAGCGGCGCAAATTATCACAATAGAAAAACGAAGCAAAAAATTATTTTTTTTATAGACAATTTTTTTCTTTGAGAACGCATTTTTGGAACAGCGAATTACAATATCCTGAAATATTCCGAGCGGACAAAGAAAAGAACAGTAAATTCGTCCAAAAAGCAAAGCGCAAAATATAAGGCAAAAAATAATAACGATATTGCGCGACATTAACGCTGGAATAAACTGCAAACGCGCGAAAATATTAAATTTGGCGGATAATATATTAGCGAAATCCAAAAAATAAAACGTAAGAAAACAAAAAACTAAAATTGCCGCCGCGGCGCGTAAATTTTTGAGCATAAATTGCTACTTTCCTACATTCTTATTCGCTTTACGTTCAAGTTGTCGATGTCCATAGTTCCGATTTTAAGGTCTTGTCCGTACGCGAGATATTTCACGTCCGACAGCGGAATTTCGCGTATTTGAGCAAAAAATTTCGTCGCGGCGGTATCCACAGCCACCATATCCTGCGAAATAAACAGGGCTTTGGAAAGAACCGCGTCTTCAAGCGACCTTCCCTGCGGTCCGTTATTTTTAAGTACGCGATAAGCGTCGACGATGTTTAGCACGGGTTTTTTGTCGTAAGTACACATATCCGCTATGCATTGCTGCAAATTTGACACGTGGAAAATTCTTCGGTTCCAAATTATTCCCATAAGATTTTTCATAGAAATGCTCATTCGCGAGCCGCCGTGATTTTTTAATATCGGAACGTTTATCCAAACGTCGCAATCCAAAATCGCCTTGTGAACTTTCATATCTTTTAAGGATTTGCCTTTCGGCAGTGAAATTTTTGTATAATAGGATTCTTCGTTTGCGGGAATAACTTTTGCGCCCGCCGCTTTTGCCGCCGCTTCTATGCCGCTGTTTGCGTAACATCTTTTCCATTCGTCGCAAGTGTTGTCAAAAACGACGACTTCTTTTGCCCCTGCCGCGACGCATTGTCGCACAATTTCTTTTATAAGTATCGGATTGGTATTTGCCGCAAATTCGGGGGTTTTGTCCCAGCCGATATTCGGCTTTACGACGACTTTTTGTCCGCTTTTTACAAACTTGCCGATGCCGCCAAACTCTTCAATCGCTCTTTTGAACATTGCGTCTGGTTCGCCGCCCATAACGGCAACTAAATCTACGGAATTTTTTTGTTCAGGATTTGTTACGGTTTGCGCAAAAACGTCCATTTCGCCGTTCATTTTAAGGGTAAAAGCGGCTCCCGCGACAGCCAAACCTTTTAGAAACCCGCGTCTGTTCATATTGTTTTTCATATTTTTTCTCCTTGTTTTAGTTATAATATACGATATCGCGCAAAGATACGTCGCTTTTTTCATCAAATTTAACAAAAAATAACCCCCGCAAATTTTTTGTTCATTGAAAATTTTTAGAAAAAATATACTATTTACAAATAAATAAATTATATTTATCTTTATGAAAGGTAAAAACAATTTTTTTAAGGAGAAATTTATGAAAAAAGTTTTATTATTCGCGCTTTTTGCGCTTTTAACGTCGGCGACGGCGCACGGCGTTTTGCTTTTGGTCGAAGACAACGGCGACGGAACCATCTACATTGAAGCGGGACTTTCCACAGGCGGAAGCGCACAGGGAGCAAGCGTAATCATTAAGGAAAAAGCAAGCGGAAAACTCATTTCCAGCGACTTAAAAATTCCCGAAGAAGGACATTTAACTACGGAACAGCCCAAAGTTCCATACACCGTTACGGTAAAATTAAGTCAAGGACACGAAGTTACAAAAAACGGACCGCTCGCGACAAACGAAAACAAAGGCGATTCTAAAAAGGACAAAAAATGAAAAAAATAACGCTGTGTTTATTTTTATTTTTATTCGCAAACGCTACTTTTTGCAAACAACTGACCATCGGCGTAAGTTTGCATCCGTATTACAGTTTTGCGAAAAATATCGTCGGCGATAAAGCGGTGGTCGTGCCGCTAATAAACAAAAACAGCAATCCGCACGGATACAGAGTTATCCCCGAAGATATTGAAAACGCGATGAAGTTAGATGTCGTAATTATCAACGGCGTCGGACACGACGAATTTGCGTTTCAGATACTCGAAGCGGCGGGCGTTTTTTCCAAAATTCACAAAATTTACGCAAACGACGGAGTCGCGCTTATTCCGCAATCGGTAAGCACGACTATGGTAAATTCGCATACTTTCGTTTCTATTTCGGCGGCGATTCAGCAGATTTATACGATAGCGAATAAACTTGCCGAAATCGATACGCCAAACGCGGCTTTTTATCGCGCAAACGCCAACAAATACGCCCGAATTTTAAGACAAATGAAAGCGGAATATATGGAAAAATTAGCCGCAATAAAAGGCAACGATTTCAGATGCGCGACGATTCACGGCGGATATTCTTATTTGTTGCAGGAATTTGGATTTCAAGTCGAAGCGGTAATCGAGCCGTCGCACGGAGTAAATCCGACCGCGTCGCAAATGATGGAAACGATAGAAAAAATTAAGTCGGCAAAAGTGCAGGTCGTATTTTCCGAAAGCGATTATCCGCCGTCGTTTATAAGGACGATTCGCGACGAAACGGGCGTGCGCGTAGTTGCGCTTTCGCATTTGTCAAACGGCGATTATACCGCGGATTTTTTTGAAAAAGGAATGCGATTTAACCTTGACCAATTACTAAAAGCCGTTGGCGGAGGGGAGTAAAAATGCGAAAAATTATTTTTTATTTATTTATTTTTTGCGCGTGCGTTTTCGCGAAAAAAAACGTTGAACCGACGACGGTAATTACGAGCATTCCCGCTTTGGAAGCGTTAACGAAAGAGATAGTAAAAGGAACGCCGATTTCGGTGGTAAATCCTTTCGGAAACGAAATTTCCCTCGACGAATTGGAAGGAATTTGCAAAGAATTTGAAAAAGAACTTGACAAACTTTCGCCTAACGTCGCGGCGGTTATTGACATTCGTTCAATAATTCCGCAAGACCAACTTTTTATACAAATTCGACATAGAAATATAAGAGTAATTGAAATCGACTGCGCGACTCCCGCGTCGCCCGTAATTACGGCAATAGGAAAAATCCGCGACGAATCGGGAGAAGTCAATGTTTTCGCTTGGCTTTCGCTTTCTAACGCGATACGAATGGCGGAGATTTTAGAAAGCGATTTGTCCGCGCTTTTTCCAAAACACGCGAAAAAAATTTCCGAAAATTTAATTTTATTTAAGAAAAACGCAAACGCGATGAGAAACGATTTCGTTAGAAAATTTCTAAAATCCGAAAATTTTAGCGCGATTTGTTTCACCCAAGATTTTGATTATTTACTAAAAGATATCGATATGTTTGTCGTAGAAAAATTTTCGCCCGAATACGATTGGGACGAAGAAACGATAGAGAAATTTGAAAATTTACTAAAAGACGGGCAAATTTCTACAATAATAAGCAGGTGGGAAACGGGAGAACCCGCGGCGGCGATTATGAAAAAATACGACGTAAAATCGAGCGTTCTTGAAACGGGATTTCCCGCCGCAAATAGTTTTAACGACGGTTTTTTGAAGTTTTGGGAAAGAAATGTTTTAATTTTGCTTAATTCTCTTAAATAAATTTTAATTTTGCCGCAAGTTGTTTTGTAAAAATAGTATTTTTGTTCTTAATAATCTTGTTTATCACATATAAATGTTTTTTTACTTTTTATTTTTGGGGGGAATGTGGATGATATAAGCCGCTTTTTGAGACAATACTTTAAATACTTTCGCGCAAAAGACGAAAGTAGCGTTACCCTGTACGACAAATATATGGGCATAAGCGGCGTATTGCGAACAAACGTCATAGAAAATTGGACGAACACGCAAAAAAATTATACGCAAAACAACGTAAGGCGAATTTATTACATATCTTTGGAATATAATCTCGGCTCTCCCATAAGAATACATATGGTATCGAGCGGCTTGGAAAAAGAATTTGAATATATGAAAAAATACATTGGAATCAGCGAAAGCGAAATATTGTCGAAAGAACCTTTGATGAATTTGGGAAACGGATTTATCGGCGAATTTTCGGGAAGTTTTTTGGAAACGCTCGCCTCAAACGCAATTCCCGCGGTCGCTTACGGACTTTGGTACGGTATGGCGCAGTTCAAACAATCGCAAGGCGTATCGGGTCAGTTGGAAATGCCTTATTATTGGTCTTCTTTGTATAATCCGTGGATTGTCGACAGACCCGAATACAGCAATTCGGTATATTTTGGCGGACATCTAACTAATACGGAATCCGAAAAACCGTCTTGGAATCACGACGATATAGTTATTGCCGCTCCCGTCGATTATCCCGTTTCGGGCTATCATAATAAGGTCGTAAATACTTTGCGTTTTTGGGACGCCGTGCCGAGCAAAGATTTTCGTTCGGATTACGCTTTGCACAACGATTATATTCGCGCTTGCGACGATAAAATGGATTCCGTAAAATTTCTTCGCTATTTATTCAACGAAGAACAATCGCGCCAAACAAGCGAATTATACATAAAACAGCAATATTTTCTCGCGTGCGCATCAATAAAAGACATTATTCGCCGACACGTAACCGCGCAAAAAAATAATATTCGTACTATTTGCGATAAGGCGCAAATCGTTCTTGCCGACTGTCGATGCGGACTTGCGATAGTCGAATTTATACGAATATTGGTTTATGATTTTGATATTCCCATAAAAGAAGCGGTTGACATCGCAAAAAAAACGTTTGTAGTATCTTTTCCGCTTATTGGAAACGGGGAATTTCCGAAAGTGCCGCTTTATATATTAAATTCGCTACTCCCGCAACACGTAAGAGTCATTATGGATATGAATCACATAATTCTTAAAACGGCGAGAGAATCTTATCACATATCCGACGACGAAGCGCGCGACATTTCGCTTATAGAAGAAGGCGCAATGCAAAAAATCTGTATGGCGAATTTGGCGCTTATGTTTTGCGGCGAAATTTATTCCTATTCCGAAAGCAACGCCGAATACATAAAGAAAAACGTTTCGCAAAGCGTTTTAAGAATTTTCGACGTCGATATAAAGCCGTCTTTTTCGGCGGTGTCTTTGCGCAGATGGCTTTTTTACGCGAATAAACGTCTTGCGACTTTGGTGTCTTCGCAAATCGGCGAAAAATGGATTAACGACAATTCAAAACTTGCGGAATTTGAAAAATCCATAAAAGATATTTCAGTACAAAACGAATTTGAAAAAATTAAAACTTCGGCGAAAGAAAATTTTATGAAAAAAATCGGCGGCGAGCCGTTAAAATATCCGCTTACCGAAACGCTTTTTGTAAATCATTCGCGAAGAATGGCGCTTGCAAATTCGCAAATTTTAATGCTTTTTTATATCGCCTGCCGCTATATTCGCATAGAAAAAGGCGAAAATCTTATTCCGCGAGTATATTTGTTTGCGGGAAGAGCGCTGCCGTTTGATTTTTACGGCAAACAATTGGTTTCGCTAGTAAGTATTTTTTCTCTTGCGTTGCAAAATTGCCCGAAATTGCAAGTTCGTTTTATTCATAATTGCGATTGCACAATAGAAGAAGAACTTTTGGTCGTAGGCGATATCTGCGAGCGCGTTTCGTCGCCGTCTTGTTTGGAAACGGTCGCGTTTAATATGTTTAGAGACGCGGCAAACGGAGTAATTACGCTTACGGGAATAAACAGTTGCGAAAAAGAAATCGCCGCAAAACTCGGCGAAAATACGACTTTTGGCGTCGACGATAAAAACGTCGATATAAACGCATACGACGTAAATCGCGTTTTTGAAAACACGCCGCTTTTGCAGGAAGCGTTTGATTTGGTTTTCAAATGGATAAAAGATTATTCGGGCAGTGAAGAAGAAGAAAGAAAATTGTATCCTATATTATATAATTTGCGTTCTCGCGACGAAATGAAAATGTTTGCTTATTTTAACGAATATTGCCAAGCGCAAGACGAAATAGACGAACGCTATAAAAACAAATCCGAATGGATTGCAATGGCTTTGCGCAATGTCGCGAGAGCAAACGTGGGAACGCTCGACAAAGCGGTTTTATCTTTGTATAACGACAAAAGAAAGGAAGCGCCGCAAAATGCAAAATAAGCCGAAAATTTACGAAGGCACCTGCATAGTAAGAGGCAAAGGATACGGAAAAGCGGTTATAGTAGATTCGCAAGCCGAAGCGATTTCTATGGTAAAAATTCTGCCCGAAAACATAGCGACCGAAATAGAAAGATTTGAAAAATCGAGAATGCAGGCGAAAAAATATTACGAAGATTATTCAAAATCGATGCTTTCAAAATCGAAAGAATACGCCGAAATATCCATCGTAGAAATGTATAAATATATCTTAAACGACCCGATTTTGACAAAACAGGTTTTAGAAAATATTTCAAAAGAATTGATGACCGCCGAAACAGCCGTGCGTTTGGTCGCAAAAAATACCATAGAAACGTTTCAGGCGATGGAAGACGAATATTTTAGAGACCGCGACAAAGACGTGCAGGAAGTCGCCGACAGAATGTTGTTTTATTTGTCTTCATCAGGCGGCGAAGAACCGAAGACATTTGCCTGCGACGTGGTTTTATTCTTAAAACGTTCGCTTATGCTTTCGGACATTATAGGAAACGACATCGAAAAAATTAAGGCGATAGTTTGCGCTTCTTCGGGAAAAACTTCGCACGCGGTTATTGTTGCGCGTTCAAATTCGATTCCCGTTATTTCGGACATAAATTTTAGCAACGCCGAAATTGAAGACGGCTGCGAAGTTCTCGTAGACAGCGATATGGGAATTTTCACGATAAATCCTTCCAAAGCCGCGCTCGATACGTATTATGCGTATGTTCACGAAAAGAATTTGCGCAAACACGGAATGCCGAATTTCTTAAAATATCCCGTTTTTACAGGCGACGGAATGCCCGTTTTGGTAATGTCAAACGTGTCTATAGAGTCGGATGCGTTTCTTGCGGCTGAAAGCGGCGCGGACGGAATAGGACTTGTGCGAACCGAAATTTTATTTACCGAAAGTATGGAATTTCCGACCGAAAGCGACCAAATAAAATTTTACGAAAGTATTTTTAATAAAATAGGAAAAGACAAAAGCGTTTGCATTCGAGTTATGGACATAGGCGGCGATAAAATGGCGAAATTTTTGCCCGTTCCCGAAGAGAAAAATCCGTTTATGGGTTGGCGCGCCGTCAGAATTTACAGAGATAAAAGCGACATTTTAGAAACGCAGTTACGCGCAATTTTCAAAGCGGGGCAAGGAAAAAAATACGGAATAATGTTTCCTATGATAACCACTTCTTCCGAGTGGGATTATTTGCGCGAATTTACCTTAAAAACGGCGAAAGAAATGGGAATACAGTGTCCTGAACTCGGCGTTTTGTTTGAAGTTCCGCTTGCGATATTAGAAATTACGACGTTTTTGGAAACGTTGAGTTTCGCTTCAATCGGTACAAACGATTTGATACAATATTTATCCGCCGCCGACAGAAGCAATTCGAGAGTAAATTATCTTTATAACCCTATAGAACCCGCGTTTTTGAAAATTATAAAAACCGCGATAGAAGAGTGTAATACCAAAGGAAAGCCGATATCTATGTGCGGCGATATGGCGGCGCGTCCGGAGTGCACGGTTTTACTTTTGGGACTTGGCTTAACGCGCTTCAGCGTTTCGCCGCCGATGATTCCTATTATAAAAGAAATAGTGAGTTCGGTTTCGCTTATGAAACTTAAAGAAGAGACAAATCATATGCTTTTGAATATGAAAAGCACCGAAGAAGTTGCAAATTGGCTTGACTATATGAACAGCAAATACTGCAAACACATTTTTGAAAAATACCGCTTCGTTCCGAGAACAAGAGAGTTGTGAGTTTAAATTACGTCGTCAATAAAATCAATAATTTGTAACGACGGAATTCTAAAAGACATTGCCGTTATGCCCTGAAAATTTGTAACGGCAAAATCACCTTTACCAATAACGTCCATACCAATTAACATACCAACGTTTCCGTCCGCCGACAACTCGTCGCATTCCGTCGCTATTATAGTTATAGCAAACTTATACTCGTCTTCGAGCAACTGAATTTTAATCGGGTATCTGAACGCAATTTTTTCCCCGTGAACTCCTTTGACAAGCGTATCGCCGATAGGAATTAACCCTAAATGTTCGACGATAGATTTCGTAATTACCGACGATGTTGCTCCCGTGTCCCAAATCCCGTTTGTTTTGATAATTTTATCAGAATAAACGTTCATTATTTTTACGGAAGTTTTTATATCTCTTTCTATCTTTTTATATCTAACAGTAAGATAACCCGCGCCTGTTTCTTTTTGATTTTCTTGCATATAATATATTAGTTAAACCTAACGCGAGAATGAAAAGTTGCGGTGTATGCGCTGTCGCCTTCCGTGCATTCTTGAATCAAAAAAGTACCTAATTTATATTTTTCCCCCGACCGCTGTAATGCGTCTTCAAGTTTGTCATAATCGCCGACAACGTTTTCTCCGACAATAACAAGGTAACGATTGTTATATTTTTCTAACAATTCGTTTTGATGTTTAAGATAATAATTAAATTCTTTATCTAACATAATTCCTCTTTTTTTGGTTTATAATTACGCATAAATTCGCGTATCTATGTTTTTAATAAAATTCATAATTGCAAAATTTTCTGAAATATCCGCTTCGTTTGTTTTAAATACGTCCCAAAAATCGCTGTTTGCTTCTCTAATAGGCGAATTTTCAACGCGATTAACGTTGCCGACAAACCTATTATACGCATTTTCAGTAATGTTTATTTTCATAATTTCTCCTTTCAATTCAGAAACATCATAATAGCAATATAATAAAAGAGTTCCCATAATGTCAAGAGAAATTTTAATTTTTTGTTAAAATAATTATATTTTTTCAAAAAAAAACGAGATTGCAGACCACTCCGCAACCTCGTTTTTTTCACTCAAAAATCTAACAAAAAACTATTTCAACAAAATTTTCTGCGAAACGTTTAATCCGTTTTTGCCCGATACGTTCAAAATTAACATTTGACTTTTCGCTATTGAACTCGGAATATTTAACGTCGCTACTCCCGAATTAAGCGTTACGTCTTTGCCGTATAGCAAACGACCGCGAACGTCGCTTATTTTTACTGCGACCGATTTTTCGCTCGGAATGTTAAGATTTATGTTTCTTTGCGAAACCGAAATTCCCGCTAATCCGCCGCGTTGTTGGGTCGGTTTTGTTTTTTCAAACGAAATTGAAGTGCCGCCGCTACTGCTAATAACTTTAAATGCCTTAAACGTTGCGCTAACCGTGTGCGACCTTCCTTCTTGCGGAATTGCCTCAATCATAATACCGGCAATCTTACTTTTGTCCAAAGCCGGTTTCGGATATTCATCGCCCCAATCGGGATACTCAAACCCGGAAATATATACTTCTATCGTTTTTTCGGTTGTTTGCGCCGGAAGTTCAAAACCGCGCGCATAACCTTCAACATCTTTACCGCCAACCTTAACGGGCGGTTCTTCAAAAGTAATCATTATAGGAGCAGAAGAAGTGTACGTAATTAAAAATTTTGTCGCGGTAGCGGGAAATTCGCCTGCGTCAAAATACGTTCCGATGCTCGCCCACGGATAAATTTCGTCTTCATCATCACCAGCGGCGACGTTCATACTTAAACGCAATACTCCAGTTTCTGTATTGTTTTCGTCAATTCTTGCCCAAGAACCGTAACCGTCAAAATCTTGCGGATTTCCGTCTTCTGGGTCAATGTTAATAGACCAATCAGCCATAGAGTAGTCGCTCAATTCGATATCTGTGTTACCACCGATGTTACCGCCTCCTACGCCTCCTTCGCCGCTTGCGCTTGACCAGTTGCCTGTAATAAGAAGCATACTTAAAAGTTGAAGAGCCGCCTCGTATGCGTTATTTGTACTGGTATTTCTGATAGTATTGTATGTGCTATTCAAAAAACTCTGATTAGCCGAATTTGCTATCATTCCAGCCGCGAAAGGAGCCGCAAATACAATGTCAAAATAATCTCCGATAACGTTTCCGTTTAGATTAAAACCGCTTTTAATATTACTACCATTTCCCCCCGTGACCCCTCTTAACCAAGTGCTTATTTTGTCAATCTGCGTTTTGGCGGCGGGAGTTCCCCAATGGGCGTAATCAAGCGCAAGACGCCAAGGGTCTCGACAGGCGTTGTAGTAATAACTTTCACAATGTTCTTCGCCTTCCGCACTGCCGCAACCATAGTCGGGCGTGGCAGGATTTCCCTTTACAAAATCGGGAATAAGTCCTGTTTGCGAGTTTGATACTTGTCCTATAAGCGTATAAACATTATCCGCCGCTTGAGTCCAAAAATTATCGCCCGTCGCGGCGGCAAACGTTCTAAAATGTCCGGGCATCCAGTCAGAACTTCTTGAAGCAAGATTATCCCCATAGCCGCCGAGATTGGTTCTATAAACACTTGTATGCATTTCTATCGACTTTATCGCGTTGATAAGAGTTTTCGCATCGTTTAAGTATTGCTGGTCGCCCCATTGGTTATAAGCCAAAATTAAAGCGTAAGCGTTATCCAAATCACCGTCGGTTGCGGGACCTCCATAGTTTGGGTCAACTTGACCTATCGTATTTATATACCAAGTCATCAGGTTATTACGCCCGCCCCCGCCCGACGCTCCGTGCGCTTTTCTTAACTGGTTCATTCCGTCGAATATTGTTTTGGCTTGTGGGTCGTGGCCCGCCATAAGCGCAAAAATTATCATTCCATAGCCGTGCGCTTCCGAAACCGTCAGTGAGTTTTTCGCATAATTAGCCGAACCTGTCGCCTTAATGTAGTAATATTGCCCCTCGTTTCTTAAATAAGCGGTTTTGTAAGCATTGTATTTCGTTATCACATCTTGATTCATTTGGCTTTGGTCTCTTTCCGGTTTAATTGTTCTTCCGTCGTAATTTGACGCCTGCGGAAACGGAAAGTTTTGCGCCAAAATCGGCATTGCGACAAACGCCGAAAGCATAATAGTTGCTACTGCTTTTAATTTCATAAAAGATTTCTCCTTTTATTGTTAATGTTTTTTGAATTCACATTTGATTTTAACCTCTTGTACCTAAAATATAGTATAAAACTTAAAAAAAATCAGAAAAAACTGCATTTTTACTTGAAAAAATAGTATTTTGTTGCAAAATTTTGTTTATTACTATTTGTTTTTAGCGCAAATAGAGGGGGTTTTATTATGTATGAAAATACGGTTGTCGTAGCCATAGACGACGACGCGGTAATTTTGAACGGCATTGTTTCCGTTTTTAAGAACGAATGCAAAGTTCGTCCGTTTACTTCTGCGGAAACGGCGTTAAAATTTTTGGAAAAAAACGACGCGGACATAATTTTGCTCGATTGCAATATGCCGCCGAATATGAGCGGATTTCAGGCGTTGGAATTATTTAAGCAAGACGAGAGATTAAAAAAAATTCCCGTTATCTTTTTGACGGGCGAAACCGACGTTCACGCGGAAGCGACCGCGCTTTTGGCTGGCGCGTGGGATTATTTGCGCAAACCTTTTGAACCGCTTTCTTTGCTTACGAGAGTAAAATTGCAGTTGGAACTGAACACTTATCAAAATAATCTTGAAGAAAAAGTTTTAGAAAAAACCGAAGAAGTGCAAAAAGCGTATCGCGTACTAAAAGAACGCGACGAAGTAATGCTCGATATGCTTGCGGAACTTTCGGATTTGCGCGACCACGACACTGGCTTGCATATCATAAGAACCGAGCAGTATTCCAAAATTCTTGCGGATTATATTTTGGCTAATCCTCGACCGGGCTATGAACTTACTCAACAGCAAAGAAACGACATAGTAAAGGCGGTAAAACTTCACGATTTGGGCAAAATTTCAATTCCCGACGCGGTGCTTTTAAAACCCGGACGACTCACTCCCGAAGAGTTTGAAATTATTAAAACTCACGCGGCAGAAGGCGCAAAAATGCTTGAAAAAGCGATGAAACATTTTGGCGGAGAAGAAGACACTTTGCTAACCACCGCTTACGATATTGCTTATGAACATCACGAAAAGTGGAGCGGCGCGGGTTATCCTCGCGGAATTGCGGGCGAAGAGATAAAACTTTCGGCGAGAATCGCGGCGGTCGCGGACGTATTTGACGCTTTAACTTCCGAGAGACCTTATAAACGGGCGTTTCCCGTGCGCGAGGCGCTCGACATAATATATCAGGATTCGGGAACGCATTTTGACCCGTATTTGGTAGGAATAGTAAAGTTGCACGAAAAAGAATTTACGGAAGTATCGGAAAAATATCGTTCGTAAAGTTTTATGAAAAACGCGGCGATTTTAGTAATTTTGAACTTTTTTTTCGCGTATGCCGAAATAATCGATTCAATTTCTTTTGTCGGACACGTAAAAACCAAAGACGAATATTTGCAAAAACTCGTCTCTCCGATACTTAAAACGCAATATTCCGCCGCAAGCGATACTGCAATTTTCGACGCGCTTGCAAAAACGCGAATTTTCAGCGAAATTGTTATAGTTCCGTCTTTAATCAAAGAAACCGGCGACGTTTTAATTTTCGTCGTGCTTAAAGAAGACGATAATTTTTCGCTTTCGGGAATCGGCGCAGGAACAATTTCTACAATGTACGGCGAAAGAACTAACGAATTTTTGCCGTATATAAATTTAAGTTTTGAATACAATAATTTTTTGGGAATAGGACACAAACTTTATTGGGAAACGGGAATTTGGGACAGCAGATTTTTGGGAATGTATTGGTATATTCCCGTCGGAATAAGTCCGTATTTTTTTGACTTCGGCGGCGTTTTCGGCAAAAGACCGTCGCTTGTTTTTGAGTGGGAACTTTCGCCTTTTGTGAATACGAATTTTCGTTTTGGCAGAAATATTTCAAAAGAACAATTTGTTTTTTTTGAAATTTCGCCTATTTACAGAAAATATAATACTATGGAAAAACACTTTCGCAGCGGCGATTGGTTTGCGTCGGGCGTCGGCGACGAATTTTGGGAAATATACAATAAATTATCTTATACGTTTTCGATAAGCGACAATAAATATCCGCCGCTTTTTGCGACTTTTGCGCAAATTTCATTAAAAACCAACGCGCTAAAATCGTTTGAAGACAAAAAATTATTAGAAATTTCCGGCGATTTTAAGCAAAATATTCCTATTTCGCGACGGGCGAGGCATTCGGTTTTTGCGCGAGCAAGATTTACGCTAACGCCTTTTGGCGAGCACAACAAATACGACGGACTTTTGACGGGCGGAATGGATTTTGTTCGCGGCTGGGACGACGATATTATAGGAAGTTTAGACAATATATTATACGATATAATTTTTGACAACCGAATACTCGGCACGCTTGAATATCAATTTCACATACTTACGCTTCCGCCGTTTAAATTAGGATTTTTGTCGTGGTACGATAAAAGTATGTCCGATTTTACGCCGCAAATTACGGGAGCGATTTTTTTAGACGGGGGATTTCTATACAAAAAAATAACGTCTCCTATTTCGAGCGAAAACGCAAACGCGGCGAGCGCGGGAATTTCTATTAGAGTATTGCAACCGCACATTCGCACGGGCGGAAGCATAGAATTTGCTTGGCAAATACGCGGAAGCCAAAGATACTTAAACGAAAATAGAAACGCGCCCGTAATTCACATAGGATTGATTACGCAATTTTAAATCAAAATGCTGTTTTCTATTTCGCCTTTTTTCAGGAAAAATTTTCTTTTGAAAACGTCGTTTTTAAGCATAAGTTCGCAATTTCCAATTTGCAAATGAGTTCCTATATATCCGTTATTTAGAATAGAAATAGAGCCGGGTTTTTCCGAAACGGAAACTTGCGTAAGCACTTTATTTATTCTGTTTATGTTGTCTTCTACCAAATCGAATTTTTTCTTTACCATTTCAAATTTTTGTCTTGCGGCTTCATACGCGACAAACTGCGGCGAACCTTGCGCATACGCAAACGCTTTTACGCGGTCGCGCTTGCTTTTGAAATCGTTTTCCAAAGGAGTATAAACTTTTTCCAATTGCGATTTTACGGTTTCCAAACCGCTTCTTTTGCTCAAAAGTTCTTTCATAACGGGGTCAAAAAGAACCAACTGCGTGAGTATTCCGTCTTGATTTGAACTGTTTGCAAGCGTTATGTCGTCGACCGCTTCCACTCTTCCGCCGACGACCGACGCTTTTGCGTTTATCGTCTTAAATTCTCTGCAAACTACTTTGCAATGGCGAATATAACTGTCTACCTTTACCGTTCCCGAACATTCAATAGTCGATTCTTGCGCAAAATTTACGAGTACTTCGTTTTTTGCCGAAACGAGCGTTTTATTTTTGCCCGTTATTCCGCCTTTTATTTCTATGGAACCGCCCGTAGTTTTTATGGTCGCGGCTTCAATTCCGCCTTTTACTACGATATCGCCGTCGCTTTCTACGACAAAACCGGGCATAACGTTTCCGTTTATCATAATATTTCCGGGAAATCTTACGTTTCCCGTATCAAAATCCACGTCTTCGAGTTCCAAATATTCTTTTATTGAAAAAATTCCGTTGTTATTTATCAAAACGCCTGTTTCGTCCGCGACTAAACTTTTCCCGTCTTTTGAAACCGAAACAAGTTTTCCCGGTTTTAATTCGTATTCTTTTTTCTCTTTCGCGGGAATTTCTTCGCCGAAAATATTTTTGCCCGGAAGTCCTTGTTCAGCGGGAACTCGCACGGCAATAATATCGCCTTTGCAAACGGTCGTAAAAGCCAAAATTTCGCGATAATCGACGGAGCCGTCTTCGCGTTTTTTCGGTTGCGCGCTTTTTTCTATATGAACTTTCGCCTCTATTGAGCCATCGCGACCTTCTATCGGACTTATTCCGAAAGCCACGGGAATTTCTTCGTCCCAATGTTTTTTCGCAATAATTTCTTTTAGCGTTTCCGTCTGGATTCCTACGATGACCCCTGCGTTTTTTAATCGATGCGCAAGATGATTTACCGTGAGTCCTTTTTCGACTGCTGGAAGCGTAATTTTCATATACGCCGCCATCGGATTTGTTTTTAATTCTATCAATTTATCTAACTCATTGTCATAAACTACTACCGCGTCGCCTACGCATTCCCATTGTCCGTTTGCTTTTTCTATTGCGCTTCTCACAAAGTGTAAATTTCCATTAAGCGCGCTTTTATATAAATTGACAAACGCGTTCATCAAAACTGTTTTATCCGCGCTGGGATTAACTTTGATGAAAAGTTTGCCGTTTTCTTCCTTACATTCGACTACTTTTTTAAGTTCGTCAATAAATGCCACTTTAACCTCCGTTTATCGCTATATTAGTACTTAAAATATTTTTTTATGTACCTGTATATAAAATAATAAATAACCACACGCATTTTCGTAAAAATCGCGTTTTTCGTGTTTTTTTGACATTTTTGTTATTTTTTGCGTTAAAACGCGACTATTTTTCCCCGTCGTCTTCGAGATTTTTCGCCATAACGTCGAGATATTTTATTTGGTCTATCAAAAACGAACGGAATCGCGAAATAAAACTTTCTTTTTGCGCCGCCAAAGCGCGAATTTCCGCCGCCGAATGATGAACGCGTTCGCGACTTTCGTTTTCATAGCGATTTGCCCTAATTTGCGCGTCTTTAATTATCAACTCCGCTTCTTTTTGCGCGTTCGCTCTCGCTTCGTCAGTCGCCCGCTGCGCTGTCAAAAGCGTTTCGTTTAAAGTTTGGTCTATTTTTTTGTAACGCTCTACTTGCGCTTCAAGGTCTTTAACTCTCGAAGCAAGCGCGGTGTTGTCGCGGGTCTGCTCTTCTACCTGACTCGCAATTTGCTGTAAAAAACTATCCAAATGGTCGGGGTCAATCCCGTTGAAAGTTTTTTTTCTAAACG
This sequence comes from Chitinivibrionia bacterium, assembly GCA_009787445.1. Lineage (GTDB taxonomy): Bacteria > Fibrobacterota > Chitinivibrionia > Chitinivibrionales > Chitinivibrionaceae > WRFX01. The sequence goes on from WRFX01000016.1 coordinate 21,211, forward strand.
TAAATTTTCTTATTTCAAGCGGCGTTATCTGCATAAAAACTCCTTTTATTTATCATAATTTCTCGCTCCAAAAATCCGCGTTCCGATTCTTATCATCGTCGCGCCGTGTTTGATTGCCAAACCAAAATCGTTACTCATTCCCATAGACAATTCGCATTTGCCGTTTTCGCAAAAAACGTTTGCCTTTTCGCCGATTTTCGCAAGCGTTTCAAAACTTTTTTCAACGAGTAAAACGCTGTCGGTTAGCGGTCCAATGGTCATAAGTCCGCAAAATTTCGCATATTTTTTACTCGAGGCAATTTCGCACAATTTAATCGCTTCGCCAAATTCGCAACCCGATTTGCTTTCTTCTCCCGAAGTATTTACCTGAACTAAAATATTAGTCGTTATTCCCGTCTCTTCGCCCACAATATCTATTTTTTCAAGCAATTTTTCGCTGTCGATAGAATGAATATATTTTGCCAATCCGATAACTTTGCGCACTTTATTCGACTGCAACTGTCCTATTAAGTGCATATTAAAATTTCCCGAAAGACGCGGCATTTTTTCTACAATTTCCTGCGGACGATTTTCGCCGATTTCCGTAAAACCCAAATTTATTGCCGCCTGCGCCAAATCCGTCGGATACGTTTTGGTTACGACAATCAATTTTACGTCTTCGCGTTTTCTTTCGGCATTTTTGCACGCCGCCGAAATTTCCGTTTCGAGTTTCGCCAAATTTTCGGCTATATATTCATACATAATTTTTCGCTTTTTTATAAATTTTTCCGATTTTCAACAATAAAATAATAATTTTTCGTTTACCAATGTTGAATTATATTATTTTTCCTGCGAAATTGTTAAAAATGTTTTAGGAAAACGGAGATAAAAATGTTTCGTCCCGAAATAAAAGTTTACGATTGCACCATTCGCGACGGCGGGTTAATGAATTCGTCAAAGTTTTCGCTCGCTACCGTGCGCGCAGTTTATAAAGCGTGCTGCGAAGCGGGAATCGACGTCGTAGAACTCGGATACAAAAACAGTCCGAAAATGTTTTCGCCCGAACAATACGGCGCGTGGCGTTTTTGCGAAGACGTGGAACTGTTTAAGGTTGTCGATGGAATCGATAACGTAAAAGGCACTCGTATTGCCGTTATGCAGGACGCTCACAAGGCGTTTGCCGACGACGTCGCGCCCAAAAGCGACAGTCCCGTCGATATAATTCGCGTGGCGACCTACGTAAAAGACGTCGATAAGGCGATAAATTTGGCAAATTCCGCCTCAAAAAAGGGTTACGAAACGACAATAAACATTATGGCGGTTTCGACGGCGATAGAACGCGAACTCGACGAAGCGCTCGCGCAGATAGCAAAGGAAACGGACATTTCTGCGTGCTATATAGTCGATAGTTTTGGCGCGTTATATTCCGAAGACATCGATTATTTTGTGAAAAAATACTCCGATATTTTGGGCGACATTAACAAAGTCGGGATTCATTGCCACAATCAGCAGCAACTCGGCTACGCAAACACGATTGAGGCGATAATACGCGGCGTAAATCATCTTGACGGCGCGTTATACGGTTTCGGAAGAGCGGCGGGAAACGCGCCGACGGAACTTTTGATAGGTTTTCTGAAAAATCCGAAATACAATATTCGCCCGCTGCTCGACGTAATAGGAAAAGAAATTATTTCGCTTCACGAGGAGATGAATTGGGGATATTCGATTCCGTATATGGTTTGCGGATTTCTCAACAGACATCCCGACGCGGCTATGAAAATGATGAAAGTTCCAAAAGAAAATCCTGAAAGTCGCGATTACGCCGGCTTTTACGATAAAATGGCGGAAGAAGATTTTTAGATATTTATTTTGACTCGAAATTTGGGGGTGTTCCGGATTTCGACGGTTTGTATGCTCTTTGAACTGTATGTCGCAGATGATGGTTGGCTGCGTTATCAATTCCGTCAAAAACTAACTGCAGAAGATTATTCTTACGCGGTAGCGGCTTAAACTTAGCCGTGCGTCTTGCAGGGGATTGGCGTTCGTTTTTTGCAAGACGTAAAAATAGGACGCTCGGCGGTAAAAAACATCGGGTTATCGCTTAAAAATACGATGTATGAATGTAATTAAGCGCGTCGATTCGCGTGATTATATTCGAGATTAAAAAATCGACTAAACATATAGTAGTTCACTGAAAGTGCTTATCGGACAGGGGTTCAATTCCCCTCACCTCCACCATTACAACGGGGCATTAGCGCAGTTGGTAGCGCTTCACGCTGGCAGCGTGGAGGTCAGGGGTTCGAATCCCCTATGCTCCAAAGTTAACCGATTTTGAAAAGTTTAAAAAAAATGCTAAACCGATAAAAAAACAAAAAAAAATTAAACGACTATACGGGGAAATTGTGTAAAAACTATGTAAAATTTTAATTTTTCCTGCATATTTCGGTATTTTTCCAAAAACAAATATTATATTACCTCCGAAAATTGCCCATAAACTGCCTGAAAACAGGCAAAAAAAATAATGAAAGGAAATACGGTATGAAAAACAAATTTTTAAATAGAGTAAAGTACTTGCATAGTTTTCAAAGAAACAGTTTCAAGATATTGGCGACGGTTATCGCTTTCGCCATTGGGCAAGCGTGCGCCAATTCGCTTTTAATTTTGCAGATAGGCGCGAGCGCCGACGATGATAACAATATTTCTCATAGTTTTGTTGAATTGTACAACGCGGGAAGCAACGATGTAAACCTGAACGGTTATTCTTTGCAATACGCCGCGGGCACAAAAGTTGCTGAAAACGCAGTCGAAGATTCGGTATATAAAAAAATAGACCTGTCGGGAACAATCAAAGCGGGTCGTTCATTCCTTATTCTTGGAAAAAAGCGTTCGACAAACGCTAATCCCGCTCTTAAAATCGACGATAATTACGGAGATATTAACGACCCGCAGTTTATACTCAGCAATCGGGCGGTAAAAGTTGTTCTTATGAGCAATACGACTCTGCTTACCGCTCAAAATCCGTTCAATATAAACGGCGGGGGCGCAAAAGCGAACGGTTATGTAGATATGATAGGCGTTATAAACGACAGTACCGACAAAATATTCGGATATGAGGGTACTACCAATTATATTGCGAACGTATATCGGATTTCAAAACAGGTAGGACTTCGGCGAAAATCTTTAATAGATACCGATAACAATTCGAACGATTTTGAAATAGTTACTTATTCAGGCGTTACTGCGGAAGTAAAAGAAATCAAGCGACCCAAAAATCACGGTTACGGCGAATGGAATCCGATTCCCGAACCAGAAGAGGAACCCGAACCGCAGGAAAGCAGTAAACTTATGATTTTGCAGGCGAACACTTTCGGCAACAACAATGGCGGAGCCGCCGGATTTGCAAGGTCTTTGGTGGAGTTGTACAACAATACCGACGCCGCGATTAACTTGACTTCCGGCAATTATTACCTNCACGTCGGCAACGCAACCGCTTGGACTGACGTAATAAAATTGGAAGGGACAATTCCCGCAAAAAGTTCCTTTCTTATTGTGGATAATACAATGCCAGCGGTAACAGGCAGCAGCGGCAATTTNAACGCTACGCCTACCGCGCCGCTTCCTGCGGCGGATATCGATGCGCCTTTTGTTTTAAGCAACAGCGGTTTNAAAATAGCCCTTATGCGAAACCAAAGCGCCGTTCTTTCCGTTGATAATCCGTTTACAGAGACAAGTTTAAGCGCAAATTATGTCGATATGCTCGGCGTTATAAGCGGCACAAACGGTTTTGAAACCGCAGTAGCCCAGCAAAGCAGACCGCAATGTCCGCGCCGCGTATCGCTTGCCGATACCGACAATAACAGCAAGGACTTTGCGCAAGTCGATTATCGCAATAGCAATGTGCCGGCTTCCGAACTTTACAAATACTGGCCCAGAAATTCTTCTAACGGACAATGGAACCCGATAACCGGCGAACCGAGAGAGCCGAACGGACAGGACGGTACGGACGGTAGTGCGCAGGAAATTACGAGTTTCAAATTTTCGTATGCAAGTATGGGCTGGGAAGGCGACAATTATTTGCAAGGAAACATCGACCATATAAATAAAACGATTACTTTCACTACGCAGAAATGGATTGAAAACATAGACAAACTTATNGCTGTTTTTGTACTTAACGATAAAGGCGTAGCGAAAGTAGGCGGGACATCGCAAGTAAGCGGAATTACNNAAAACGATTTNCGCAAGGACGTCGTTTATANGGTCGGCGACGCGAGTTACACGGTTAAATTCGTATCTCCGCAGGCGAGCGGACTTCCCGTTATAAAAATTGATACGAAATACAAAATGCCGATAGTAGACAGAGAAAATTACATAAATATGACGTTTGCTTTGACCGACCAGAATAACCCGCAATACGACGTCGTTATAGAAAATAATATCGACGGTATTAGAGGACGTGGAAA
>WRFX01000017.1 GCA_009787445.1 Chitinivibrionia bacterium
TGTCGCGTTTTTTCTATATTGTATTTCAAAAATTTAAACCAAGGAGTTTTTATGAGAGCGCTTGATTTCATCAAGTATTTTCTGGCGGTATCGGTCATCGCAACGGGCGCATTGGCGCAAGACCTAATTACTATGAGAGACGGAAGCGAAGTGCAAGCCGTCGTGGTGGATGTCGGAACGGACGCGATAAAATACAAAAAATGGCACTATCAGGACGGTCCGTTTTTTGTAGTTAGCGTTTCAAAAGTGTTTTCTATAAGGTATAGAAACGGCGAAAAAGACGTTTTTGAAGCGAAAGAAAAACCGTCCGTCGCAAGTTCGCAACAACCGCTTTATTATCCCGTTTATGTTCCGCAATACGGCGCGCCGACTGCGCCAACGCATACGGTGGGTGCGGCGGCAGTGAAAACTCAACAAGTTTCGGAATTTACGGGAGGGCAAAGATGGGGAACTTGGTTTCTAAACGGCATTTTTCCAGGTTCCGGCTCGTATGGGGTAATGAAAGACGTCGCGGGCGGAACAACAAATTTGTTGCTTGCTTCGGTCGGTTACCCTTTTATCTTTGCGGATAGTGAAGGGGGACCGTTAAGTATAATCGGAGCGACTGCGCTTACGGTTAAACTAATTTATAACATAGCCCGTTCGGCAAGTTACGGAAAATCCGAAGAACCGCAAAAACAAGCAAAAGGTTTTGAACCGACGAATATTCGTTTTTCGTTAAAAGGAAATGAATTGGAAGGAAAGAAATTTGAACTCGCATACAAAATAGCGTTTTAACGTCGTAAAAAAAGGAGTTAAAAAATGTTTAGTTACTTAAAAATATTTTTGGCGGTTATTTTTGTTTCCATTAGCGTTTATTCGCAAGACCTTATTACAATGAGGAACGGGGATGAAATACAAGCCGTTATTTCGGAAGTGGGAATCGACGCGATAAAATACAAAAAGTGGCATTGGCAGGACGGTCCGTATTTTTCCGCGGATATTTCAAAAGTGCTTTCAATAAGACACAGAAACGGAGACAAAGATTTTTTTGAATTGGAAGAAAAATCCGTAGCGCAAACTCCGCAGCCGTTTTATATTCCGTTTTATATTCCGCAACCGGACAATATGCCGACGCAAGAAGAAAAAACTTTGCAAACCGCGCAAGGAGCAAAAACTCCGCAAGGCGCAAGCGGCGCAATGTCGCTTGAATCGGTAGGCGGCGCAGGACAAGTTGCGGGACAAGTACAAGTTTCGGCGGGGCAATCGGCGGGACGGGAAGTCGCGGTAAAACAGCCGACAATAGACGCGGATTACGAAAAAAGACAGAAAAATATTGTTAAATTTACAGCCGATTTGCCGAAAATAGAAGCGGCGCTTAAAGAAATAAAGGCAAGCGCACCCGCAACTTACGGAGTCGCAAGTTTATCGGTGGAATTGTTGAAAACGCTAAATCGTATGCAGGAGAAAAAAACTTTTAATTCGGGCGAACTTCCTCCTTTGGTTATACAGGCGAGTTTGATGTCTCTTCCTCCGCAAGCGACGACTCCGCTTAAAACGAACACCGATTTAGCCGTAAAAACGTTTTCTTTTTTGAAGGAAAATTTTAAAATGCCGCAAAATCAGGCGGCGGAGGCAATAAATTCCGCGCTTAAATCTTGGAACGGAAAAAGCGTTATAAGCATTAAAGACGAGATGAAAACCGTCGCTCCCGCGCATAAACTTAAAGTTGGAATACTGTTAAAATATTCGATAGGAGTTTTTGCCAACGTAATTCCGCAGTTAAACGCTACGGTTAAGGCGAGTTTGTAATTTCGGCGGTTTTTCAAACGGCGTTTTTATCGACGAGAGAAGCGTATAAATTGCGCTTCTCTTTTTTGTCTTGCGGCAAATAGTATTTTTAATATTTGAAATTTATAATTCAAGGAAACAATATGCCGAACATTTTTGAATATTTGGGAATAGTGCTATATTTTTATTCCGACGAACACGAACCCGTTCATTGCCACGGCAAATACGGCGAGTTTGAAAGCAAAGCGGAATTTTATATAGTTGACGGCGAAATAAAGGAAATAAAAATAAAAGAGGTAAAGGGAAAGAAACCGCTTAAAGGCGCAAAATTGAAAGATTTCAAGAATTTTCTTAGAAATTATTCTTTGCAAATAGTCGCCAAATGGGTAGATTTCTTTATTTATCACAAAAATGTTACTTTTGAGAAAGTGGAAAAACGCTTATGAAAATAACGGTGGAATACAAAAACGACGATTCTTACGTTTTGCCGCAAATAATTAAAGCGGAATACGGCGGCGAATACAGAGTAGAATTGACCTTTAACGACGCGACAAAAAAGGTCGTCGATTTCGGCGGTTTTCTTAAAAATCATCCGCATCCGCAACATAACAAATACAGACGGAAAGATTGTTTTAAAAAATTCAGGATTGACGGCGGAAATATAGTTTGGGGTAAAAATTGGGATTTGATATTTCCACTCGAACGACTTTACGACGGGAAAATATAGCAAATAATTTTCCGTTTGCAAAAATTAACTTTCGCGTATAAAAAAAGAGAAAGGTATTTTAATGATAAAAAAAACGTTTGCTTTATGCTTTTTTGCGCTTACGCTTTTGCCTGTTGCGTCGTTTGGACAAGACGATGACAAATATTTTGTGTTTTCGTTTCGTCCCGAATTTGTTAGCGACCTTTCTTACGCGGACGGCGGCTCTACGCTTGAATTGGGCGGAATAAGCAAAAAAGGAATTTATTTTACTTACGACGTTTGCGGCGGACTAAAATATATCGGCGGAGGCGTTAATTTAGGCGGCTGCATAAATAAAGACGGCAACGTAAAAATCGTTTTTGGCGCTTCCGCAGGAACTTGGCTATACGATTACAACAAAGATTACAAACAATACAACAACAGAAGTTTAGGCGGCGTTTTGTGGAAAATATTCTTCGGCGAAACGAATAATTTTGACATTACGCACAAATTATTGATGGGAACAAAAGACGCCGCAAACAAATCTTCCGACATCGGATACGTTTTCGGTTTCAATTATTCTTTGAGTATCGGCTATACGCTAACGAAAAAAAGATAAAATATTATCTAATTCAGCGAATTTCCGCAAATGCGTCGGGTTCTTTTTTCAATAAATCGTCAAAATACGCGACGGTATATTTAAGTCCTTCGGCGAGTTCTACTTTCGGCGACCAATCCAATTCTTTTTTCGCCATAGAAATATCGGGCTGACGTTGTTTTGGGTCGTCGCTGGGAAGGTCGCGATAAACTAATTTTGACTTTGAATTTGTAATTTCAATGATTTTTTGCGCTAACTCCAAAATGGTAAATTCATTGGGATTTCCTATGTTCATAGGACCTATGCAATTACTTTCCATAAGCCGATACATTCCTTCGAGAAGGTCGTCGCAATAACAAAAAGAGCGCGTCTGGTCGCCTTTTCCGTAAATCGTAATATCCTGATTTTGAAGCGCCTGAACGATAAAATTACTCACCACGCGACCATCATTAGGGTGCATTCGCGGTCCGTAAGTATTGAAAATTCTGATAATGCGAATATCTACCTTATTTTGTCGATGATAATCGAAAAATAGCGTTTCGGCGATTCGTTTTCCTTCGTCGTAACAACTGCGAATGCCTATCGGATTCACGTTTCCCCAATATGTTTCCTGTTGCGGATGAAACTGCGGCAACGGGTCGCCGTAAACTTCCGAAGTGCTTGCCTGCAAAATTCGCGCGCGCACTCTTTTTGCAAGTCCAAGCATATTTATCGCTCCCATTACGCTTGTTTTTGTGGTTTTTACGGGATTATACTGATAATGAATCGGACTTGCGGGACACGCCAAATTGTAAATCATATCGACTTCCAACATTATCGGATTGGTAACGTCGTGTCGCAACAACTCAAAATCGTCGTAATTTTTAAGATGATTTATGTTGCGTTTGTTTCCCGTAAAAAAATTATCGAGGGCGATAACGCTATGCCCTTTTTTCAATAATTTTTCGCTCAAATGCGAACCCAAAAAACCCGCGCCGCCCGTAACCAGTATTCTTTTTGACATTTAAGTACTCCTCGTTCTTAAACTTTTTTCTTTTTATGACGATTGAGCCGTCTGCGTTTTTTGCGCTTATGCAACGCTATTTTCGCTTTTCTGTGCTTCTTTACGCTTGACATTAAACTTCCTTTCGGGTATTTATTTTCTTAAAACCGCATAAAAATACATTAAAAACACGCAGAATAGCAAATACTTATTGTATTTTATATAAAAAATACGCAGAATAGCAAATACTTATTGTATTTTTATGTTAAAAAAACTTTGAAAGGATAATTTTTGGTAAACGTAATAGTATTGGAACCCGTCGAAAATGAAAGTATACGAAAAGTGCTTGCCGTCAAGATTTTGGCGAGCCGTATGGACATTTCGTATTTTCGCCTGTTAGAACAATTAACAACGGGCGGATTTGATTATTTCATTATAAATCCCAATGAAGAGGGAGTAAAATTAAAATTTGAAAGCGCAATAGCCGAATTAAACGAACTCGGAGTAAAATATAGAATTGTTAAAAAAGAAGCGGACGAGTTGTCGCAAAATTCGACAGAAAGCGAAGATTTTGAACAGGAGCCGGAGCAAAAGCCAGAACAAAAAGCCGAGCAAAAGCCGGAACAGAAAACCGAACAGCGTCGCGGTGAAAAAACGATGTCGGACGATGACATTTTGCACGCGGCTAATTTGAGCGACCGCGACGAAGCCGAATTGCATCGCGGCGAAAAAACTATGTCGGACGACGATATTTTACACGCGGCAAATTTGGACGAAGACGGCGAATCTTCCCGTCATCATCCGACTACGAAAACGATGTCGGTTTACGGCAGTTCGGGTTCGCGAGGCGCGGGCGCGGGAATCGGATTGGGAAATTTAGTCGATGATGACGAGTTTGGAACGGAAGAAGAACCGAAAGAAAAAGGACACGCATTAAAAGTACTTTTTGGAATTTTGGTTTTTGCGGGCTTGCTTTTTTTAATGTATTATATTAACCAGCACAGGTCGGATAAGGAATTTTCGGGCGCAAGAAAAAAGCAAACTCTGCAAATGCAATTCGACGACGCGCTTGCGGACGCAGACCGCGCTTGCGTGGAAGGTTTAATAGATACGGAAAAAATGTATAGATTGGCTATTTCGTTAAATCAGAACAATCTTGGCGCGTGGGCTGGTCTTTTAAGATGTTTTGAAAAGAAAAACGACGGCAAAAAAGTAGTGGAAATTCGCGAAGAAATGCGAAAAATATTCGGCGATTACGTTTTTTCGGTTTTGCGAGCGGTTGAACCGTATGGAACGCCCGAATCCTTTTCGCCGAGTAATAATACTTGCAAAATTACGTATTTAAGAAGCGAAAAATCGGACAACGCGGACGGAGAATTGTTTTCTATCGCGTCGTCTCTTTCAAACGTATCGAGTTTTGACGGCGCGGTAATTTTTGCCAAACATCCCGACAATAGCGGATATCAAATTTCGGTTAAATTTGCGGATTTTCCTAAAAATTTCGACGATTTTCAGAGAAAAATTACCGTAAATAAAGTTGGAAATTAGTTATTTTTAGTCGAAAATAACGCAAAAAAAAGGAGTATTGAAATATGTCGTTTAAAAAAGTTATGGTGGCAAGCGACCACGGCGGCTATCGGCTGAAACAGGATATTATTTCGTTTTTGGAAAAGATACATATTGAAGTAACAGACGGCGGCTGCGACGACGACGAAGACAGCGTAGATTATCCGATTTACGGCGAAAAAGCGGCGCGGGCTGTGGTTTCCAAAAAAGTAGACGGAGCAATAATTATTTGCGGCACGGGAATTGGAATTTCGATAGCCGCAAATCGCGTAAAAGGAGCGCGAGCGGCGCTTTGCGACAACGCCGAATACGCAAAATTGACTCGTCTTCATAACGATTGCAACATTTTGGCGTTAGGCGGAAGATTTATTGACGGACAAACCGCAAGAAAAATTATTTTCGCTTGGCTAAATACCGAATACGAAGGCGGTCGACACGAAAAAAGAATAAAAATGCTCGACGAAATAGAAGCGGTTTAGACAATTTTTGAAAAAGAAAAAACAGCATATCGCTTGAAAAATATAGTATTTTAGAAAAACCAGTAACCTTAAATTTAGGAGTATGTTTATGGCGGAATACGGAAAATTTAACGAAAAAGACGAATTTGAAATTTTTAATCCACGCACGCCGGAGCCGTGGCTGCATTATTTAGTTCGTCCCGACCAGCCCGGAACGCAAACGTTTTGTTCGGGAGTAAGTTACACAGGCGGCGGATTCGACGTTCGCGGAACGCACGAAAACACTTTTGTGGACACGCAGTTGCACCTCAACGACGCCGACAACAAGGGTCGTTATTGTTATATTGTCGACGCGAAAACTCGCGATTATTTTACGACGACTTGGCAGCCGGTCAAAAAAGAAGGACAAAAGTTTAAAACTTCTCTGGGATTCGGATATATAAAATTCGAGTCGGAATATAAGGGAGTAAAAACCGAAGAGACGATGTTTGTTCCAAAAGAATTTGACGGCTGGATACAAAATATTGTCGTAGAAAACACGACGAACGAAACGAAAGAACTTGAAATTTATCCGTTTGTTCCTATTCATATGGGCGACGCGCTTATTCGACTTCTTGCGGGCGACAACGACGGATTTTTCGGCGGCGCAAACTGGGACAAGGACTTAAACGCGATAGTTTTTCGCAGAAATCACGGAACAAGCGTAAACGACGTAAAAGCGGAAATTAACGGAATGCTCGGAAACGTCGCGGCTTTCGTTTCCACGCTTAATACCGAAAATACCGAATACGAAACCAACGAAGAACGCTTTACGGGAGATAGATTTCATTCGCTTGCCGAACCGTTAAGAATTATCGACGCAAAACCGCTTTCTAACACGAATCAGGCGTATTTGCGGAGAACTTGCGGCGTTTTCAGAAATAAAATCAAACTTGAAGCGGGCAAAAAAGTCGAATTTGCCGTCGCGCTTATCGCAAGTTCCACAAAAGATTATTATTTGAACAAAAAAACGTATCTCAAAAAAATGATTGCCACGGTAAAAGAAGCGCAAAATCGCGAAAAAATGCTCGGCGAAGTGAAAAAATGGTGGGGCGATATGATGTCGCAATTTACGATTTCTACTCCGAGCGCAAAAATAAATCGCGCTTTCAAATGGCTTCAATATCAGTGCCGCGTGGTTTATATTCTCAACAGAATGAAATCGCGATATCACACGGGATACGAATACGGATGGGGATTTCGCGATATTTTGCAGGACGTAAATTTCAATTTGCCGTATTCGTCGGACGTCGTAAAATCGGCGCTTAAACACATTGCCACGCAAATGTTTTCTACGGGAATTTCGTATCATAATTTCTTTATAGACCAGCCGGGAAATCGCAATATTCAAGCGTCGGACGACCCGATTTGGCTTCCTATGGCAATAATAAAATACATAAAAGAGACGGGAGATTTTGCGTTTTTGGATGAAAAGATTGCCTACGCCGAAGTTCACGAAAAAGAAGGCGAAATTTACGGCACGATTTTGGAACATATTCAAAAGGCGATAGACCGCGTTTGGACTGACAGAAGCGACCGCGATTTGCCGTATATGAAAGATTGCGACTGGAACGACGACCTTAACGAATTGCGCACCGCAGGCGAGTGGAATAAAGACGTAGAAAGCGTTATGGTAGCGCAGCAATTATACAAAGTTTTGATTGACGCGGCAAATTTGCTTAAAGTCGCAAACAAAGAAATTGCGCTTGCGGACGATTATATTGCGCGCGCGAAAAAAATATACGACGCATTAGAAAAATACGCCATAGACAAAGAAGGTTATTACATTCGCGCATTGTCGAGAGTCGCGAATAAAAAGGATTTGGGAAGAAGCGAAAACGCGGAAGCGAAAATTTTTCTTGAACCGCAGGCGTTTGGAATCAACTGCGAAACCGCCGACGAAAATCGCGCGAAAATCGTTATAAAAAAAGTAGAAGAAATTTTGGACAGCGAATTTGGCGCACAAATTTGTTTTCCCGTTTATAACGGACTCGCTTTGCGCGAAGAATTGCCGAGCAGAACTTGGAATATAGAAAAAGAGCCGCCCGCAATGAAAGAAAACGGTTCTATTTTTATGCACTTAAACGCTTGGCTTGTGCAGAGTTACGCGCTTTTAAATCGCGGCGGCGACGCTGTAAAATATTACGAAAAATGTTTGCCCGAAAATTTGGCTAGCGACCAAGACAGATACAAAAGCGAGCCATACGTTTATCCCGAATATGTTCGCGGACGCGGCGGAATCGGCTTTGGACAAGGCGGACACACTTGGCTTACGGGAACCGCGCCGACTATGCACCAATCGCTTACCGAGTGGGTTTTGGGTTTGCAGCCCGATTACGACGGACTAAAAATTGACCCTAAAATTTCAAAGGATTGGAAAGAATTTTCGGCGAAACGAAATTTCCGAAAAGCGACTTACGAAATTACCGTGAAAAATCCAAACGGCGTAGAACACGGCGTAAAATCGATTACGGTAGACGGAAAAGAAATTTCGGGCAACGTGATTAAACCGCACGGCGACGGAAAAACGCATAAAGTCGAAGTTGTGTTGGGATAATATTTTATATATGGCGGAGATAATTTTTCCGCCATATTTTTTTGTAATATTACGCGAGAACTAAAATATGAGACGAACCATAATTGGCGTTCTTCCACTTTGGGACGAGAAAAAAGACAGCGTTTGGATGCTTCCCGGCTATATGCAAGGATTAGAAGAAGCGGGCGGCGCACCGATAATTCTTCCTTTGACCGCGTCCGAAGAAACGCTTAAAAATACTGCGGAAATTTGCGACGGTTTTTTGTTTACGGGCGGACACGACGTAAATCCTGAACGTTACGGTCAAAAAAAAAGAGAATGTTGCGAAGAAATATGCGACTTGCGCGATAAAATGGAAGAGCATATTTTTCGCGAAGAAGTTTTGAATAAAAAAAAATCGGCATTGGGAATTTGTCGCGGAATACAAATATTTAACGTTTTGCTCGGCGGAAGTTTATATCAAGATATTCCCGCAGAATTTTCTAAATCCATAAATCACGCGCAAAAACCGCCTTTTGACGTTTTTGCGCATTCCGTAAAAATTTTTCTCGAAAGTCCTTTGGGAAAAATTATAAAAAAAGAACGCATTGAAGTAAATAGTTCTCATCATCAGGGAATAAACGAAATTTCAAAAGAACTTGAAATTATGGCTTTGGCGGACGACGGACTTATTGAAGCCGCATATATGCCGACTCATCCTTATTTGTGGGCTGTGCAGTGGCATCCTGAACTATTACTCAAAGACGAAATTTCAAAGAAAATTTTCACTTCTTTCGTAAATAGTACAAAAAAATTGACTAAAAATCGCGCTTGCGCCGTCGAAACTGCGCTTTGTTATTTCAAAGACGGTTTTTCGTGTAGCGAAGCGGTTTTGCGGGCGTTCAACGAAACATACGAATTAGGATTGTGTGAAAACGATAAAAAAATCGCTTCCGCTTTCGGCGCGGGAATGGGAGAATCGGGGTGCGCTTGCGGAGCAATAACGGCTTGTACAATGGCGTTTGGACTAATTGCCGGAAGAAAAAACGTCGCTGAATCCAATAAATTGTCGCTTTTGGCGGCAAAGGAACTTCAAAATAAATTTAAGGAATTGCATAAATCGGTTTGTTGTCGGGCGCTTACAAAAAACGTCGAATGGAAATCCGCCGAGCGAAAAAAACTCTGCGAAAATTACGTAAAAGACGCCGTAAAAATAGCCGACGACATAATTAAAAATAATTTTTCGCAATTTTTAACTTAAATTTTATTTTTTCAAATTTTTAATACTCTCGTTAATAAAATACGTGTTTTCGTATTCCAAAACGGCGTATTCCGCAAAAACTCCCTGCTTTTTAATATATTCAAAAATATCTGTCCAGCCGACGATTCCTCTTCCGACGGCGCACCAATCTTCGCGATTTTGATGCGGCGAAACGGAATCTATGGCGTGAATTATTATTTTTTTGCGAGTAAATTTTTGAATAAGCAGTTCCGACAAAAAAATCGGATGAAAATTTGTAAATTGTTCCACAAAAAGTCGCGGAAAATCCAAAACGGGAATTACGGGAATTTCTTTTACCGAAATTCTGTCGAAAAACGACAAATATTTTTCCATATTTGCGACTAAACCGTATCGGGTTTTGTCTACGTAAAAATTTTCTATGCAAGGCGTAATTCCAAAATCGACAAGTTTTTCGCAATCCGAAATCATTGCGTCGATTTCGGCGGTTTCGTCAAAATGAAAAATGCAATATTTATTCGCTTCTTCGTAAAAAAGAGACGATAACGCATCGCAATGAGCGGTATCGGCAGAAACATTTCCGAGTATTTGCGGCGAATGACACAAAATTTTAATCGCTTTGCTTTGACACGAATTTTTAATTTTTTCGATTTTTGCCGAATCGTCCTGAATATTTTTACTCATAAAAAATTGAATAGCCGCAATTTTGTTTTCTTCGGCATATTCAATAGTCATAAACGGGTCAAAATTGTTCTGCGCAAATATCGACGTCGCAACCGCTATATTCATAAATTAACGCTCCTTTCGATTAAACTTAAAAGTTCTTCGCTTGTTTTTTTGTCGCCGAGCAACAAACGCAAATTGCATAATTCTTTTGTAATTTTTTCGTATTCGTCGGGTTCTTCTATGATTTTTATGATTTTTTGCGCGGCTAAAATTACGTTTTCTTTTGTCATTTTCATTTCGTCTTGCATAAATATGGGGGCGATTTCCTTTTGTGCGACGATGTTTGAAAGTCCTATAAGTATTCTTTTTTTTATTAACATTTTGAAAACGAAAAAATTAAACGCCGACGTTTTATACAAAACTATATGCGGAATTGCGGCAAGTCCGACCTGCAAAGAAACGGTTCCCGTATAAGACAGCGCGATATTTGCCTCTTGCAAAATTTTGTTAAAATCCGTTTCAATTTCAAAACCTAAATTTTTTGCGTTTTCGTATAAATTTTGCGGCAACTGCGGCATTTTCGACACGACGATTTTTATTTTTCCGTATAATGCTTTTAATACTTCCGCGCATTCGAGCATAAACGGCAATATATTTTTTACGTCTTGTTCTCTGCTTCCCGGAATTAGCGCCAAAGTAAATTTTTCTTTCGGATTTATGGGAATTTTCGGACAAAATGTTGTATAATCAAAATTTTCCAAAGTCGGATTTCCGACGAAACTTACCGTACTTACTCTGGGCAACCAAAGTTTGGGTTCAAAAGGAAGAATGCAGGCGATATGCGCTTTATTCTTCTCAAAAAACTTCAAATAACTTTCTTTTTTCCACACCCAAATCATTGGAGCGATAAACCAAATTACGCGAATATTCAGTTTGTTCGCTTCAACGACTAATTTTTTGTTGAAGCCCGGAAAATCCACGCAAACAAGAACGTCCGGTTTTTCGGCTTTCATTTTTTTTATGAATTTTTTCTGCGCCGACAAGAAAAACGGAAGATTTTTAATAACTTCCCAATATCCCATTTTATTAAATTTCAAAAATTCAAAATCGCTTACAAAACCCGCTTTTTGCATTTGCGGTCCGCCAAGTCCGCCGAATTTAACGTCGGGATATTTTTTGCGCAATTTTGCGACGAGCGCGGCGATGTTTATGTCGCCGCTAACGTCGCCCGCCGAAAAAAACACCTTCAATATTTAGCCCTCGCTATCGTCGCGAAATTCTATAAGTTGCGCGTCGCGTTCGCCGATATGCGCTCTTTTTGTGTTGCGATGAATTACGTTTTTCTTGTGTTTTGCGCCGCCTTTGTGTCCGTGTACGGTTTTTATCATATTGGTGCTTAACGCTTTCAATTTGTCCGTTTGCCGCGACAAATCTTCGGAATTTTCGTGCATATCTTTAAGATTTACCGCAATATTTTGCGTGCCTTGCGTCATATCGGCGATGGTCGTGTTAATTTGCGAAACGCCTTTTGCCTGTTCGTCGGCGGCGATTGTAATTTCTCCTACCATTTTTGCAATTTTATCCGACGATTCCGTAATCTTTTTTATGGTTTCCGCCGTTTCTTTTGTCAATTCTACTCCGTGCGCGCTGCTTTTTTGCGAACTTTCAATAAGTTCAGCCGTCTTTTTTGCGCTTTCTGCGCTTCTTTGCGCCAAATTTCGCACTTCTTCGGCGACGACCGCAAATCCTTTGCCGTATTCTCCCGCTCGCGCCGCTTCTACCGCGGCGTTCAACGCAAGTAAATTTGTCTGGAATGCAATTTCGTCTATGTCTTTAAGAATTTTTTGCGTTTCGTTGGAAGAATGTTGAATTTCCATAACCGCTTCTTCCAAACGATTCATAGAATCGCGGCTGGCGTTTGCTTTGTTTACGCTGTCTTTTACCAAAATATCGGTATTTTTGGCGTTGTCCGCAGTTTGTTTGGTCATAGAAGTTATTTCGTTAAGAAGAGCCGATATTTCTTCAAAACTCGACGCTTGATTTTCCGATATATCCGAAATGTTCGCAAGCGCGGAAGTGTTTATTTGCGTGTCGTTGAAAACCACGTCGCTACACTCGTCCAAACCTTTTATTACGCTGTTGAGGTCTTTTACCACGCCTTTTGAAAACAATCGCGTATAAACAAACGCAAATATTATTGTGCCTGCCAAACACATTATTGCGTGAAATATTAAGCCGCTTTGCCCGCGAGCCAAAGTTTTTGCCAATCCTTCAAGTTTTTCGTTGGAATCTTTTACCAAATTTGCCGCCGAAACCGAAAGTTGTTGATAATTTTTAACTCTCTGCGACGCAAAATCGTCAATTTCGGTAAAATGGTCCATAAGTTCTTTAATTTCAAAATTATACGCCGCAATAGTATCTAACATTTTTTTTGATAAATCCTGAAAATAAGGCACTCGCGTGGTTTTGTTCAAATGACTCATTACGTCTTCTAAAACTTTCATATTTTCTATGGCAATTCCCGTAATTTCGGTTCTTTGCTCAATAGTTGCCATACGAGAAGCGGCAAAAGTGGCTACTTCGCTTCTTCCTATTCCCTTATACGAACTAAACGTAGCAAGCAATCTTTCGTTTCGACGAGTTAAACGGGCTTTGTCGCCGCTTTCTACTTCCGCCGCCATAAGCGCTTTAATCGAATCTCCCCAATATTCGTCGAGATATTTTTCCGCTTGCAAGGTCAATCTTTCGGCATTTTTTGAATGCACGACAGATTCCGTCGCGCTTTCTTTTATCTTTTGCGAAAAATATCGATAATCTTTCGACAGTTTCATCAATTCGTCGACATCTTTTACGACGTCGGATAACTCCTGCGGATATTCTTTGGTAATTTTTTTAAGCGAGTCAAGCGCTTTATCCAAATCGTCCAAAAATACCATACCTTTTTCATAAGTACCGAGTTCAAAAGAATATTGATACGCACGAAAATTATACGCGGCGTTCAAAATCGCCTCGCTAACGTCAAACGAAACGCACACCAAAGGCGTATATACGTTTGCCTGCAAATGCGTTTTTTCTTTTCCCGCTAAATTAGAAAATAATACGATTGACGTAAATGCCAAAATTCCCAAAGTAGATATAAAAAACGCTCTATACATCCAAAATTTCAATATCATAAAATTGCCCATCCTTTTCAATTTTTTAAAAATTTCCCCCCTAAATATAATAAAAGCCATATTCAAAATCGGTACAATTTTGCAAAAACGCCGAATTTTAACGCTTAAATCGTCGTTTTGTTTATCGAATATATTATTTTCCTTTGCAAATTTATAAAAAATCGGAGAAATTATGCTTTCAAAAAGAATTATTTCTTGTTTGGACGTGCGCGACGGAAAACTTGCAAAAAGTATAAAATTCGTCGATACAAAAGACATCGGCGACCCCGTAGAAAAAGCGCGAGAATATTATTTGCAAGGACTCGACGAATTGGTTTTTTACGACATAACGGCTTCAAGCGACAACAGAAATATTATGCTCAACGTCGTAAGCGAAGTCGCCGAACAAGTATTTATTCCTTTTTCGGTAGGCGGCGGCTTGCGCAGCGTTTCGGATTGCGCAAAAGTACTTTTGGCGGGCGCCGAAAAAGTAAACGTAAATAGCGCGGCGGTAAAAAATCCGCAACTTATAAACGATTGCTCAAAGGCGTTCGGTGCGCAATGCGTAGTTCTCTCGATGGACGTAAAACAAGTCGAAAAAAGCAAAAAAATTCCGTCGGGCTACGAGATAGTAATAAACGGCGGCAGAACTTATATGGGACTTGACGCTATTGAGTGGGCGAAACGTGGACAAGATTTAGGCGCGGGCGAACTTGTAGTAAATTCCATAGACGCGGACGGAACAAAAAACGGCTACGAAATAAATTTGACAAAACAAATTGTAGACGCGGTATCGATTCCCGTAATCGCTTCGGGCGGCGGCGGAAAAGTAGAACATTTGGCGCAAGTTTTAACCGTCGCCAACGCCGACGCGGCGCTTGTGGCAAGTATGCTTCATTACGGCGAATGTAAAGTTTTAGATATAAAAAAATATTTAATTTCGCAGGGAATAAAAATAAGAAAAACGGGCGGAGCGTAATTTATGGAAATAATTACGGAAACGCAAAATTTGCAAAATATTGCAAAAAAATATAAAATTGAGCGCAAAAAAATAGTTCTTGTCCCCACGATGGGCGCTTTGCACGAAGGACATCTGAAACTTATCGACAAGGCGAAAACTTTGGGCGATATTGTAATTGTCAGCATTTTTGTAAATCCTACGCAATTTGCGCCAAACGAGGATTTTGCGAAATATCCGCGAGAATTTGAAAACGATTGTAAAAAATGCGAGAGTAGGGGAGCGGATTTCGTGTTTGCGCCGAGCGTTGAAGAAATGTACCCCGACGGCTTTGACACAAAAATAAATTGCGGGAAAATAACGACCTTGCTTGAAGGAAAAAGTCGCCCAGGACATTTTGACGGCGTTTGTACGGTCGTGTTAAAATTATTTAATATTTCGCTTGCCGACGTTGCGGTTTTCGGGCAAAAAGACGCGCAGCAAGTATTAGTAATAAAGCAAATGGCGCGAGATTTGAATTTAGCGACGGAAATTGAAGTTCATCCGATAGTTCGCGAAAAAGACGGTTTGGCAATGAGTTCGCGAAACGTATATTTGACCGCCGACGAAAGAGCGGAGGTATCGATTATTTGCGAAGGATTGGAGAAATTGCGCGAATTTGCGAAAAAAGAAAAAAAAGCCGACAAACTTAAAGAATTTTTACTGAAATATTATTCTTACGCAAAATATTTTAACGCGGAATACGTCGCAATTACGGATTTTTGCGCAAAAGAAACAAAAGAAATTACAGACGAAAACGTTTTGGTTTCTGTCGCCGTTCGTACAACTCAAAGCAAAACGCGACTTATTGATAATATTGTAATTTCCGCTCAAAATAACGTCGGAATAGAATCGTTTTACGGAATTGCCAAAGGAAAAATGCGAATGTCCGATGATTTTGACGAACCGCTCGACGAATTAAAAGAGTATATTATTTAGAAAATATTCAAAAATACGACGTTTTATGGGAGTGGTGAGTTGGTAAAAAATTATTTTTCACAACAAAAAACTTAACTTTGGAGATAAAAATGAAAATTGAAATACCCGTTTTGAAATTCGGAAGTAAAGAATGCGATAAAATATTATCCGAAATTCAAAACAGCCGAAAAAAACGCAATGACGAAGTGGAAAAATCGGTTAGAGAAGTACTTTCAAACGTCGCCGAAAACGGAGACAAGGCGCTTTTTGAATATTGCAAAAAATTCGACAATAGAATTTTGACCGTAAAAAACGTGCGTTTGCAAAAAAAATATATAAGTTCGCAAGCGCAAAAAATCGACAAAGCCATCGCGAGAACAATAAAAGAAGCGTCGAAAAGAATTTTTGACTATCATCAAATGCAAAAAAACGACCCGTCTTTCACGTTGGAAACGAAAGAAGGAATTTTACGGCAAAAAATCCTGCCTCTAAAGCGCGTAGGACTTTATATTCCGGGCGGACACACGGTTTATCCGTCGACGGTTCTTATGGACGCGATACCCGCAAAAATCGCCGGCGTTAGCGAAATCGTCGCCGTTACGCCGTGCCGCGACGGCGAGTTAAGTCCCGCGATTGCGTTTGTTTTCGATTTGCTGGAAATCGACGAAGTTTATCAAATCGGCGGGGCGCAGGCGATTGCGGCTCTTGCGTACGGAACTAAATCGATACGCGCGGTCGATAAAATTGTCGGTCCGGGAAACAGTTTTGTGGCGGCGGCGAAAAAAGAAGTTTACGGAACGGTGGATATTGATTTTGTAGCCGGACCGAGCGAAATCGTTATTTGGGCTGCCGAAAGTGCAAATCCCGTTTGGGTCGCGCTGGATTTGCTTTCGCAGGCGGAACACGGAAGCGGCGACGAAAGCGCGTTTTTGATAACCGAAAGCAGTGATTTCGCGCAAAAAGTAAAATCGGCGCTACTTGACGAAATTGAAAAGTCGCCGGTAAAAAATATTTTTGAAAAATTATCAAAAAACGCAATTTGTATTTTTGTTACGCAAAACGGCGAAGAATCGGCAAAACTCATAAACGAAATTGCGCCCGAACATTTGGAAATTTCAACAAAAAATCCAAGCGCGGATTTGGAAAAAATTCAAAACGCTTCGGCGATATTTCTGGGAAATTTTTCGCCCGTTCCCGTCGGAGATTATTTTGTCGGCACGAATCACGTTTTGCCGACAGCCGCCGCAAGCAGATACGCTTCGCCGCTGGGAGTCGACGATTTTCGCAAAAAAATTTCGGTTGTTCAAATTTCGCAAAAAGGACTTAAAAACGCCGCCGAACATATTTCGCGTTTCGCGAGAGCGGAAAATTTTATTCACCACGCGCTTACTGTCGAGCGGAGAATTTGTGAACAGTGAAAAAAATCGAAATCACCGAAAACGAAGCGCCGCAAAGAATAGACAGATTTTTGAGCAAATATTTAAATAACGCCCAAAATTCCGTAATTTATCGACTTTTGCGAAAAAATATTGTCCGAATAAACTCAAAAAGAATAAAAGAAAACGAAATTTTGCAGATTGGCGACGTCGTTTCAATTTCGCTTTCGGATAATCAAATTTCGGACTTGCAAAAAGAAAAACCGCAAATTTGCGCCGAAAAATTAAACCTGAATATCGTTTATGAAGACGACGAAATTTTAGTTGCGGACAAACCCGTCGGACTTTTGACGCATCCCGACAAAACAGAATACAAAAACACGCTTGCCGCGCAGGTTCAAACGTATCTTTCGCGTCTTTGCACGAAAACGTTTCGTCCCGCGCCCGTTCAACGGCTCGACAAAAATACGAGCGGACTTGTAATATTCGCTAAAACGTATAATTCGCTTCAATTTTACAACGAACAAATGCGAAACAGAAAAATTGAAAAAAAATATTTGGCTGTCGTAGAAGGCAAAATTGAAAAAGCGGGCGAAATTAAAGGTTTTTTGGAAAAAGACGAGAAAAAAAACAAGGTTTTTTTGTCGCAGGAACCGTCGGACAATTCAAAATTTGTGCATACGGAATATTTTCCAAAAGAGACGAAAGATAAATTTTCTCTGCTCGAAATAACGCTTCACACGGGACGTTCGCACCAAATTCGCGCTTCTATGGAATATATAGGACATTCTATCGTCGGCGACAAAAAATACAACAAAAGTAATTTTGACGGCGAAAAATATCAACTTCTTCACGCATATAAAATTACGCTTGCAAACGGAAAAATTATCGAATCGAGAGCGGAGCGAATTTATGAATTTTGGGGGAAAATATAGAAAGTGTAATATTTTATTCTCCAAAAACAACTCATATATTATCCGTCGAAACGCTATCTAAAAAATCCTCGCTGTCGGACAGCGGCGCGGCAAGTTCTTCGTATTCGGGAATATCGGGAATATTCAAAAACTCTTGAATTGAAACGTCTAAAGTATCGCCTGTTACTACTTTTTGCCGCACGCGAGCCATTGTCAAAAAGAAAAACGCCTGCTTGCTGCTTTCCATCGCCTGCGACATTCTTTGCGAATATTCGTTAAAAAAACGCGGCGTTCCAAGCGAAAAATACCTATGAAACCACGTCATCGCCTCGCGCCGCATTTCGTAAGATTGCCCCAAAATAGCGGTCGCCGCTCGCAACAAAATATAAATCGTGTCTTCAACGTAATCGGGTTTGTCTTTCATAGCAAGCGCGCGAAACTCTTCGGCGGCGGTTTTGTTCGCCTTCATCGTTTCCACAATCAAGTCCCTAAATTCCAAAAGCAACGAATCGTCCAACGGCTCGTTTGAATTTTCCGTCGCTAAATTCATTTTTTCCGTCGTAGATAAAAAACTATCGAATTTCGCGGAGGGAGGAATTTCTATTTCCTTCAAACTCGTTATGTAATCCTCGATATAGCGAGTAGTCCTGTTCTCCGTCGGCGCGGATTTTTTTGAGCAGGAAACGCACAACAATATGCAAAAACATAACGCGAAAAGTATTTTTTTCATAATAACTCCTTAATTTTTGCCTAAAAATACGTTTTGCTACTTAATTTATTCGGAAATAATTTATTTTTCAGTAAAGAAACGAGGTTTTTTATGCAATGGAAAAAAGCGGTAAGCGAATTTTTGAATTATATAGAATCGCAGCGCGGCTATTCTATAAATACTGCCGACTCATACGAACGCGACTTGCGACAATTCGCAGAAGTCCTCAAAATTGCCGAAGATAGCGATATCGTAAGCATTTTTACGAAGGGAAATATACGAAAATATGTCTATTTTCTAAAAGACGACGGACAAAAAGCGAAAAGTATTGCCCGAAAACGCTCGACTTTGCTTTCGTTTGGAAAATATATGATAAAAGTCGGCGAACTGTTTTCAAATCCCGTTCGTTTGGTGTCCGTGCCGAAACTTGAAAAAACCATTCCCGTAATAATTACCGAACCGCAAATGCGCGAACTTGCCGAAGATTACGAAGGAGAACAACAAGAAGCGCAAGAAGCGCAAAATCCGACGACTATTATACGCGACGAATTGATTGTCGAATTGCTTTACGGAAGCGGGATTCGCGTTTCCGAACTTCACAATTTACGAAGACGCGAAATTAACTGGTCTAACGGCACAATGCGCGTAATGGGAAAAGGCAGAAAGGAAAGAATCGTGCCTTTGACCGACGTCGCAATAAAACTTTTGAAAGAATTTTTAGGCGAAAATATACGAAAGGATGGTTTTGTTTTTCCGCGAACCGCAAAAAGCGGGCGCAAAGAAAGCAAAAATTACGACGACTTAAAAGGGGAGCGCGCAACTTTGCACAAAGACGATATTTCGCTTTTGACCGTGCGAAGAATTCGTCAAATTGTAACCAGAGAACTTTCGAAAGTTTCCGAAGCGAAGAAAAAAAGTCCGCATATTTTGCGACATTCTTTCGCTTCGCATTTGCTCGACAACGGGGCGGACATTCGCGTGGTAAAGGAAATGCTTGGACATTCGTCGCTCGCTTCCACGCAGGTTTATACGCACGTGGGCATAGAAAAAATGCTAAAATCGTACAAACAAGCGCATCCGCGTTCGGGAGAATAGATAAAATTTTGTATAATTGAAAGGAAAATTATGCCCGTATTTAATTTTATAAAAAAGCGAATCGACAGCGTCGGATACGCGCTAAACGGAGTGTTTTTGATAATAAAAACGCAGCACAACGCGTGGATTCACACGATGATGACTTTTATCGTGATAATTTTGGGATTTGTTTTCAGAATAAATTTTGACGAATGGATGTTTATTATTTTATCTATAATGTCGGTTTGGGTCGCCGAAGGACTGAACACCGCTTTGGAATGTTTGAGCGACAGCGTTACGTCCGAATATCATCCTTTAATCGGAAAGGCGAAAGACGTTGCCGCAGGCGCGGTTTTGATTGCCGCAAGCGGAGCGACCGTCATTGGCTGCATTGTTTTTTTACCGAAAATTTTTGCGCATTTTTAAGGCAAATAATTGCCTGCGGAAAGCCAAATTTCGTACCATTCTTCGCGGGTAAGCGTAATTTCGCTCGCGGCAATGCATTGTTTTAGGCGCTGCGGATTTGTCGTTCCCGTAACAACCTGAATTTTTGCAGGATGACGAAAGAGCCACGCGACCGCTATCGTCGTAGAAGAAACCGAATATTTTTCGGCAATTTTTTCGAGAGTTTCGTTGAGTTCGGGATATTTTTCGCTTCCGATAAACGTTCCGTCGAAAAATCCGTATTGAAACGGCGACCACGCTTGAACCGTGATGTCTTTTAGTCGGCAATAATCCAAAACGCTTTCGTCGCGGGAAATTGCCGTGTCGGTTTGCATATTCACGAAAAATCCGTGCGTTATAATATTTGAAGCGGCGATGGATAATTGCAGTTGGTTGGCGACTATTTTTTGATTTATGCTCTTTTTCAGCAGTTCGATTTGCATAGGTTTTTGATTTGAAACGCCGAAATAACGCACTTTTCCCTGATATTCAAGAATATCGAACGTCTCGGCAATTTCTTCGGGCTCAAAAAGCGCGTCGGGACGATGCAACAAAAACACGTCCAAATAGTCGGTTTTCAGACGTTTTAATATTCCGTCCACCGAATCCAATATGTATTCTTTTGAAAAATCAAACGAATTTTCGCGAATTCCGCACTTGCTCTGAATTATTATTTTTTCGCGAATATTTGCGTTCATTTCTATTGCGTTTGCAAAAGCGATTTCGGCGTCGCCTTCGTTTTGCGCGCCGTAAATATCGGCGTGATCAAAAAAATTTGCGCCGTTTTCTATGGCGACGTCTATAAATTTGCGAAGTTCTATTTTTGGCATTTCGGAAATTCGCATACAGCCGACTGCTATCGACGGTACGGAAAATCCCGATTTGCCAAGGTCTATTTGCCTCATTTTTTTACAACTTTTGCATACGAAATATCTTGAGGAACTATAACGTAACAGATAAAATATCCCACAGTAAAAGGAATAACGCCCGTGGCGATAGTCGCTATAACAGCCGCGACTCTCAAAATAACGGGGTCAATGCCGAAATACTCGGCAAGCCCCCCGCAAATCCCGAAAATCATTACGTCTTTTTCACTTCTGTAAAGCCGTTTTGTCATATTTTCGTTCCCCTTTTTCATACTTCAAACTCGAAAATATTAAACGCAAGCGGCGGCAAATCAATTTGTAAGGTAAATTCTTTGCCCTGCGACGGCTCTTTTTTCGCGCTTATCGCTTTTCCGCCGTTGCCCAAACCCTCGCCGCCGTATTGATTCGCGTTTGAATTGAAAATTTCCTTAAACTTCGCGTCGTAGGCGATTCCCAAACGATAATCGTTGCGAATAACCGGCGTGAAATTAAACACGAAAAGAAATCTCTTTTTCTGCGATTTTGCCTTGCGAATAAACGCTATTACGCAGTTGTCGCGGTCGTTGTAATCCACCCATTCAAAACCTTCGTGAGATTCGTCTTCTTCCCACATTGCGGGATTATCGGTGTAAAATTTGTTCAAATCCTTAACCATTCGCGACAAACTGCTATGATACGTGCCGTTTACGCTTTCGTCGAGCAAATGCCAATCTATCTGACGTTTTTCAAACCATTCGTTGCGCATTCCAAATTCCGCGCCCATAAAGCAAAGTTTTTTGCCCGGATGTCCGTACATAAATCCGTAAAGAAGTCGCATATTCGCAAATTTTTTCCAATCGTCGCCGGGCATTTTTTCAAGCAAACTGCGCTTGCCGTGAACAACTTCGTCGTGCGAAAGAACAAGCATAAATTTTTCCGAAAACGCATACCACAAACAATATGTCAAATCGCCCTGATGGAATTTTCTGTTTATCGGGTCTTGCTGGAAATAATCCAAAGTATCGTGCATCCAGCCCATATTCCATTTGAAAGAGAAGCCCAAACCGCCTTGTTCAATCGGATAAGTTACGCCCGGAAACGCAGTCGATTCTTCGGCTATGGTTACCACTCCCGGAAAATAATTATGAACTACCCAGTTTGCCTGCTGCAAAAATCCTATCGCTTCCAAATTTTCGTTTCCGCCGTAATGGTTTGGAATCCATTCGTCCGATTTTCTGCTGTAATCGCGATAAAGCATACTCGCCACCGCGTCGACGCGCAAGCCGTCTATGTGATATTGCGTAATCCAATAAACCGCGTTTGCGACAAGGAAATTGCGAACTTCGTGTCGACCGTAATTAAATATCAGCGTTCCCCAATCTTTATGTTCGCCTTCGCGCGGGTCGGAATGTTCGTAAAGATGCGTTCCGTCAAAAAACGCGAGCGCGTATTCGTCTTTGGGGAAGTGTCCGGGAACCCAATCCAAAAGAACGCCGATTTTATTTTGGTGCAAATAATCTACGAAAAATTGAAAATCCTGCGGCGTGCCAAAACGATGATTTACCGCGTAAAATCCGCCGACCTGATATCCCCAACTCGGCACAAAAGGATGCTCCTGCACGGGCATAAGTTCTACGTGCGTGTAGCCCATTTCTTTCATATACGGAACAAGAAGTTTGGCAATATCGCGATAATTGTGATAATCGCCTTCTTCGTTGTAGCCGGTTTTTTTCCAACTTCCCAAATGCAATTCGTAAATTGTCATCGGTTCTTTGTACCAATTTCCTTTTTCTTTGCGATTTTTAACCCATTCGTCGTCGCTCCATTTGTATTCTTTTGTGGAGCAAACAACCGAGCCATGATACGGAAAAGGTTCCTGCAAAGTTCCGTAAGGGTCGGATTTCAATACCAAATGTCCGTTGCCCGCTTTTCTAATTTCGTATTTATAAACCGTTCCGTTTGTCAAAGTCGGAATAAACAATTCCCAAACGCCCGAACTTCCTATGGGTCGCATAGGATGCTGACGACCGTCCCAAAGGTTAAATTCTCCGACGACCGCGACTCTTTGAGCGTTTGGCGCCCAAACCGCAAAAAGAACGCCTTCGACGCCGTTTACGGACATCTGGTGCGCTCCCATTTTTTCGAATATGTAGTGATTGTTGCCTTCGTTAAACAAATACAAATCGTCGTTTGTTAAGACGGGAAGAAACGAATACGGGTCGGCGGTTTTGCGAGTGTAGCCGTCTCCGTAAGCGATTTCGAGTTCGTATTTAAAAACTTTCTTTTTGTTTTTAATCAAAAGAGTAAAGACAGGAGTCCCTTCCAAATGAAACATTTCGTCGATAAAATTTCCCTTTTCATCATAAACCTTTACCGTTGCCGCTCCGTAATGAACGCAACGAATTGAAATTCCGTCTTGGTGCGGATGCATTCCCAAAAGTGAAAACGGGTCCCTAACGTCGCAGTTACATAATTGACCGATGTCGCTGTCCGACAATATTCCGTGTATATCAGCGCTCATAAAAAAACCTCCATATAAAAAATCATTTGATAAAACCGTTTAGGCAAAATATACAAAATGCCTTAAATGAAAAGTTGATTTTTTTTGTTTTTCGCTAAAATTAGGTGAAAACTGTAACTAAAAAATTGTTTTTAAATTTGAAATAAATAACTCAAATTTGAAATAACGCTTTCTATTTCATAGTCGGCGGCTTTGATAATAAACTGAATATCTACCATATTTCGTTGCCTTCTCTTGTTCCAAAATCTGCCTCTTCGTGAATGTTGTCGCTGTTAATTTTGTTTAACAAATTGTCAAGCGGACGAATTTTTTGCTTTACGGGTTTATAATTTTCAGAAAATACGACCGTAACGTTACATTTTTGCGTCAATTCGCATTTTTTATTCAAGACGACAGTTTTCCCATCGTAAATACCGTTCATTGTTCGCATAATTTTCTCCTTATGTTATGTTTTTTACATAAAAATACTATTTCCCGATTTTCAAAGCGGCATCGATTTCGTCAAGCGTAAAATTTGGCTGTCGATATTTTTCTTTTGTATAATCTCCGCTGCCTGAATCGAATTGTTGTATAAACCTTACGGTTCCGACTGCTCCTAACGCTTTTTTTAGCGCGGACAATCCGATTCGTCTGACTTGCGTTAAAACTTTCATAATTAAATTATTACGCAGTTTTTACCGCTTTTGGAGTATTATCTTTCTTTGTGTAATCCAAACAGCACAAAATTATGACTACGCCCAAGCCCAAACCCATAATAAAAACTTCCATTATTCACTCCTTTCTTCTTCAACAAAAATAAAGCCCAAAATACAAAAAAACGCCGCAACACCAAATCCGACTAATGCGTAAAGTACTTTCCCTTCGTTTCCAAATACATTTATAAGAAATGCGCCGCCAAAAACGGTAATGCAAAGATTGAAAAATAAACCGCTCGCCGCTTCTTTTCTTTTTTTGTTAAATTTCATTTTCTCTCCTTTACTTTCAATATAAATATACCATATTCCCCCGAATTTTGTCAAGTTTTTTCTATTTTCCGACATTCCCCCCACCCCACAAAACCCAAAAACAAACGGACAACCGCTCTCGCGGTCGCCCGTTTCAAAAACCGCATTCGCTAGTTTTTTCTATTTCAACATCAATTTGTGCTGTATAACAGCCGCGCCTTTGGCGTCTTTTACGTTGAGAATCATTATGCCTTTGCCAAGGTTAGTCGTTTTTAACGTCGT
>WRFX01000018.1 GCA_009787445.1 Chitinivibrionia bacterium
CAATACGGGTCAAGCATTTTTCCCGAATTTATGTTCAGTTCGTTAAGAATATCAATTCCAATTTGCGGAAGCATAGTCGCGGGATATTTATGCAAATTGGGGTACATTGTCGCATAATTTTGTCCCGTATAATCGTATTTTGTATTTCTTACGGATTGATATTTCATAGAACCTCGTTTACGTATTGCGGCAATTGGGACATTTTTGAAATAAAGTCGGCGTCAATATTTTTTGCAATAAACGATTTGTCAAAAAATTTAAACATTCCGCGATGTTGAGGATTATTTATTTCATTGTAGAAGTTTACGGTCGCAAAACCAATTAACGGAACGTTTTTAGGGTTGTAAGAAATATTGTATTTTTGTTTTATTGCATTGTTTGAACTTGCTATTTCCATCAAGAGTTTCCACTTGTATGTCTGTCCCGCTCGTTCTCTTAATGAAGTTTTGAGCGATAAAATGAAACATTTTTTCAAGAGATTATTTTTATCAAGAGAATATATAATAATATCGCAATCCGGTTTTTGCGTTTCACCATCAACCTTTATTAGAGAAATTTCATTAAAACACGGCACATCGGATTTTTTACTCGTTATAAAAATATCGTTACGAATATTACCTGCAATTTTATTTTGGAGAAAAATATATTGCAGGGCTAAAGAAAACGAATTGCCCGCGATTGATTTTAACGCTTGCTTTTCATCTTTTATTTCACCTTTTATTTTTCGTTCTTTTAAATAGTCGTCGACAAAAATTTTCGCTTCGTTTAGTATCCTGTAAATTTCGTCAAAGACAATAATCCAAGCGGATTTTTTATTTGTCGATTTTTCTACAAATTCGTCAATTAAGTCAATCGTTTTTGACATATACGGTGTTAATTTAATAATTTCAAGCGTTTTTTGTTCCGAATTTAATAACATTATATTTTCCTCTCGCTAAATTTCATAATAATAATATCCATCGCTATGTTTTAGAACCGATTTATAAACGGTAGTTTCGGTTTTTCTATAAACTTGCGAATACGGGGCTATCGATTTTGTTATAAGCGCGTTTCCGCCGATAACAGAACCCTTCCCGATAATCGTTTCGCCGCCCAAAATTACCGCGCCCGAATAAATTACTACGTCGTCTTCAACGTCGGGATGCCGCTTTTTGCCCTGAAATCTGTTATTTTCGCGGTCGTAAGGCGAAAACGCGCCCAAAGTTACTCCGTGATAAATCGTAACGTTATTTCCTATTCGGCAGGTTTCGCCGATTACTACGCCCGTTCCGTGGTCGATAAAAAATCCTTTGCCGATTGTCGCGCCAGGATGAATGTCTATTCCCGTTCTGCTGTGCGCTCGTTCGCTCATTACTCGCGGAATTAGCGGCACGTTAAGCGAGTATAATTTGTGCGCGATGCGATGCGTCGCAACCGCTTCTATATAAGGATAAGACAATATTATTTCGTGATACGATTTGCTTGCGGGGTCGCCTTCGTGTCCCGATTTAATGTCCGCAATAAGCGTTTCGCGAATTTCGGGAAGCGATTTCACAAATTCTATGCTTGCTTCCCGCGCTTGTTCTTCGCAAGAGCAATCGGGAGCGCAGTTGTTTTGCGAGCGGCGATATATGAGAATCGGATAAATTTTATGATACAAATCTTTGCAAATTATTGCCAAAATATCGGTAACATATTTGTTTAGTTTGTTTCCCGCGACGGGAAATTTGCTGTAAGTTCCCGGAAAAAGCGCGGCGAGAATAGTATCGAGAGTTTTAAATAATTCGTCTCGTCCCGCGACGGTAATTTCTTCGTCGCTTTCTATATTGTATACCGAAACAAGTTTTTCTTCCAATTTATTCGCCACTTGCGGCAAATCTGTTTTTATCCATTCGTCCAAACTTTTCATTATTTTACTCCAAACTTATAGATATTGTTTTTTTGTTCGATTTTAACTGCGAATATTTTACTCCCGCCGCGTCAAACATTCTTTTCGACGCTTTTACGCCGTCGGTTTCGCCGTATTTGTCGCTTAAATAAATCACTTCTTTTATTCCTGATTGAATTATGACTTTCGCGCATTCGTTGCACGGAAAAAGCGCGACGAAAATTCTGCAATTTTCAAGTTTTTCTGTGGAATTTAGCACGGCGTTAAGTTCCGCGTGCGCGACGAATACGTATTTTGTGTCGAGCGCCGCTCCTTCGCGTTCCCAAGGAAATTCGTCGTCGCTGCAACCGCGTGGAAAGCCGTTGTATCCTACTCCTACAATACGATTTTGCGGATTTACGATGCACGCGCCAACTTGCGTGTTTGGGTCTTTGCTTCGCTGCGCCGAAAGCATAGCGACACCCATAAAATACTCGTCCCAAGAAATATAATCGCTTCTTTTCATAACAACCTTTCTGTTTTTTCAGGTAAAATAATAAAATGCCGTATTTACAATAGTTTTTTTTTGTAAAATTGAAATATTTTTTATAACGTACCTATCTCCGTCAATATTTTTTCGCATTGCTTTTGCAAAAATGGGGTATCTTCGTGAGAAGTCGCCCACATACTTTCTATATCAAGCCGTCCGTAACCGTGAGCGACAATGTTTCTTAACGAAATTATTGCAGAATACGGAATATCTTTATATTTTTCTTGAAATTCTTTTGACAAATGATTCGTCAATTCGCCAATTTGAAGCAAATCCATAGCGATTGCCTTAAAATATGACTTGGTTTTTTTGAATGCTTCGTAATTATCTTCAAATTCTTTGTGCGTTTCCGCAATTTCCGAACAATGCTTTTTAATGTGTTTCAACAGCGAAATATCTCTTTTAATTTTATCCATATATCTTTACTAATTCCTTTTTCATTTCTTCTTCAAAATCTTTGTCTAATGTAGTTTTTGCCGTAATTACGTCTATGTTTTTTTTCATAGCGTCCTTTGTTTCCGCATATAATCCGCCTAATTGAAAAAGCGTTCTTATTTTATCGGCGCGAATGTAAAAATCCACATCGCTTTTTTTTGTCGCTTCGCCGCGAGCGTAAGAACCGAATAGATACGCTTCTTCCAATTCGTATTTTCGCGCAATTTTTTCAAATCGCGCCTTAATTTCGTCTATTGTGTATATTTTATTGTTCATAAACGCTCCTTATTTACTCATAAAAAATACCGCATTTCTCAATAAGTCAATCCGCCTTCGTCTTTAACGGAAATCTTTTTTTGGTCGATAACTTTAACGTCGTTCATTGCGTTTACCAAATTTTCTTCAATTCTTTTCAACTCTTCAACGTTATCTTTAACATTATCAATATGCTCGACCGCTTTACTGCGAATCTCTTCAATAGTATTGGCAATGGTATCGCCCGCGTATTTTATTTTTTCTATATCCACCGATTCCCTAAACACTGTATCTACGGTTTTACTCGCCGTACTTTGAAGTTTTTCGGCGTTTCCGACTATCATATTATTTGAAACGTCAATAACGTTGTTTACCGTATTTGCAAGTCCCGACAATTTTCCAAGTTGATAAGTTATCGTAAATTGAGCCGACCAAAGCGGAATAACCGTATTTTGCACGGAATTTATTTTATTTACGACTCCCGTATATAGCGTTTCAATAATTTTAAGTTGCGTTAAAATTTGCACGATAACCGTGCTTGTAGATTGCAGTTCGTTTCGGCGAATATCGAGAAGATATAAGTTTGGATGGTCTAAATTTTTCGCTTTAATATCGTCGCTTGCCTTTATATACATAGAAAGTTCCTTGTGAATATTTAACAAATATTCCGAATTTTGTCTGTTAGTTTTCAGCGCGTCGGCAATATATTTTTGGTCGCTTAAAAGACGATTTTTAACTTCGTCTATAAATTTTTCACTTGTAAGTCGTTCCCATTTTTGCTTGTTTAACCATTTTAATATAGGATTTTTTGTCGTCGTAATTTTTTTGCAATCGTCCATATCTTGAAGCAATTTGACTAAATTTTTATCTATTTCTTTTATTTTCGCTTCGTTTACGTCGGAAACGCTTCTTAAATTCGAGAGTTTTGCCTGCGGCGATTTTCCAAAACTTTGTAAATTTTCAAACTTGTCCAAATCGACGTTTTTAGCGAAATTCGCGATGTGATTTTCGTCTTCGGCGGTCAATCGTTTAAAATTAATTTCGTTGTTGTTTGATAAAGCAATTGAATTTTTCATTTGTTTTCTCCCTTAAATTATTTTTCGCACAAAAATACGTTATTTCACTAAAATAAACGTAATCTTTTTTCAATAAACTAATTTTTCGTGCGCGCTTTTCTTTATTTTCAATTCCATTTCGAGGTCTAAAATCACGCTTTTTTGTTCCGATACTATTTTCAAAAGTTTTTCGTTTTCAATTTTTTCGTTTTTTTCGTTTTTCTTGTTTTTCAGTTCTTCAATTTCGTTTTTCAAATCGGAAATCAATTTTTCTTGTTGCTTCGCAGAATCTAAAATATCTCTGTTTTCATTTTCGCGTTCTTTTCTTAATCTAACTAACTCTTCATATTTCGTCTCATTAAGTTTATTGCGACTATTAACGAACCAGCCGTTGTCTATCATATAACATAAAGCGTCTATTCGTCTTTCTCTTTGCAATCTAACAGGTAACGACTTATAATGCTTCATAAGCGCAAAAACCATACCTCCTCCCCACGCAAAAGTTGTAATCGTAAATATCATTCCTATTATTTCATCGTTTTCCATTTTGTTTACTCCTCGTTTTTCTTGTTTTTCAATTCCATTTCGAGTGCTGAAATCGTTTTCTTTTGTTTGGCTATTATTTCCGAAAGTTTTTCGTTTTCGCTTGTTAATTTTTTCAAATCTTCCGCTTCTTTTTTCAGTTCAGAAATCAATTTATATTTTTGTTCGGCGGAATCTAAAATATCTCCGTACTCGCTGCCGTATTCTTTTTGTAATTCGTCTAATTCTTCCCGCAACAGTTTTGCCTTTTTGCCCAAAAAAGTTGTTTGTTGCGTCAATTTGAATATTCTTCTTTGTTTGCGAACATTAGGCATTTTTGCCTCGCGTATTACGGGACGAAAAATAAAAAAAGTACATATCGGCATATAAGTTAAACATAGAATAATAACACACACTAAAAACGCTAAATCTAAATCTTCCACTTTTGTTTATTCCTTAAATAAAAGTTTTTCTTTATCATAAATATACGTTATTTCATCGATAATAAATTAAATATTGTTTATAGAAAGTTAAAACGCTGTTTATTCGTAATGCGTCCACATACTCAATATTTTTACTAATTTTTTATTTTCGTTTATTTCATAAACTAATCTGTGCTGAGAATTTATACGTCTCGAATACTTTTTATCTCTCGGCGGTTCTAATTTTTCATACGGCGGCGGCGTTTGAAACGGGTTGTTTTTCAAAATTTTCAACAATTCTTCAATTTTTCTTTTACAAGAAGACACTTGCGCTTTTTTGGAATCTTGCAATGCTCTTTTTGATAATTCCACATTCCACATATTCAAACATTCCAACCGGCTTCTTCCAGCGTGTATGTTTCTTTTGAAGTTGATTCTTTATCAAGCATTTCCAAAAACCCCGGAATTTGCTCAAAATATTTTTGGTCGGACTCAAAACTATCGCCGTCCAAAGATACAATAGGTATTCGTTGTTCTTTTGCGGAAATCGACAAAAACATTCTTATCGCCGTAGACAAATCAAGTCCGTAGCGATTAAAAACATTTACCGCTTTATCTCTTATTTCTTTATCGACTTTTGTCGCAATCTGAACAACAGACATAAAACCTCCAAATTTATTATTTTTCGCACAAATATACGTTATTTCACTAAAACAAACGTCGTTTTTTCAATAAATCAATTTTTCGTTCTCGCTTTTCTTGATTTTCAATTCCATTTCGAGGTCTGAAATCACACTTTTTTGTTTAGATATTATTTCCAAAAGTTTTTCGTTTTCGCTTTTTTCGTTTTCGCCTTTTTCGCTTTTCAGGGTTCCCAATTCATTTTTCAAGTTTTCAATTTCTTTTTTTAGTTCAAAAACCAATTTTTCGTTTTGGTTTGCGGAATTTAAAATATCTCTGTTTTCCTTTTCGCGTTCTTTTCTTAACAGGTTCAACTCTTCCTGCAATACTTTTTTTGCCGCGTCTTCCGTAGTCCACACAGAATTTAACTTATTTATCAATTCTTTTATTCGATATTCTCTATATAATTTGGGGTCTTTTGGCGGACGTCCTTTAAATAACCATTTGACTAATAAATTTATAATTATTACGTAAAAAGCAAGCGTAATAAAATTTGAAAAAGTAAACCACGAATCAGCCGAATTTTCCGTCGTAGAGTATAACAAATTTAAAAATGAATCCGACGACAATGAGTCCGCCGTCTTAATTATCGACGAATATATTATCTCCATCAACGAGTCCGATGTTTTTGCTATCGTCGAATATATTACCTCCATTAGCGAGTCCATTGATTCCGTTATCGTCGAATCCGTTAAAGCGGTGTCCCACGACCGCATTGTCGAATCCCACGATTTTACCGAGTCCATCATTGTCGAGTCCCACGCGCTCATAGCCGAATCCCACGACCGCATAGAATCCAGCCACGCCGAGTT
The DNA here is from genome assembly GCA_009787445.1 of Chitinivibrionia bacterium. Lineage (GTDB taxonomy): Bacteria > Fibrobacterota > Chitinivibrionia > Chitinivibrionales > Chitinivibrionaceae > WRFX01. The sequence continues at coordinate 6,579 of WRFX01000018.1, forward strand.
CAACATAGCCGAATCCCACGACCGCATAATCGAATCCGTATACGACATATTTTTCTCCCGCTCTTTTCATTTCTTTTTTATTATCTAAAAACAAACGTTTTTTTTATCGTAAATATACGTTTTTTTCAATAAACCAATTTTTCGTGCGCGCTTTTCTTTATTTTCAATTCCATTTCGAGGTCTGAAATCACACTTTTTTGTTTAGATATTATTTCCATAAGTTTTTCGTTTTCACTTTTTTCGTTTGCGCTTTTTTCATTTTTCAGGGTTCCCAATTCGTTTTTCAAGTTTTCAATTTCGTTTTTCAGTTCTAAAATCGATTTTTCATATTGGTTTGCAGAATTTAAAACGCCGACGTTTTCGTTTTCGCGTTCTTTTTTCAATATGTCCAATTCTTCCTGCAATAATTTTTGTTGTCCGATGGAATACCACGCCGCAAACGGAGAACTTAACTTATTTATCAATTCTCTTATTCGTTTTTCTCTGCGTAATTTTTGACTTTTATTGCTACTTTCTTTAATTATCCATTTAATTAAACAAAAAGCCAATATGTAAAAAGCAAAACTGCCTATTACGCTCAAAATTATCTTCATTCCCATTTCTTTTTATTCTCTCCCAAACGCCACGCGAAATCCCATATACGCGCCGTCGCTGGACGGATAATAATTATTTCTGCGACTCGCAACCCGACAAAACTGCGCGTCGTAATTCCAAGCGCCGCCGCGCATAACGCGATAATTTCCCGTATTTGGACCTTTTGGATTTGTTACCGCGTTTGCAGGATACATACTATACCAATCGCTACACCATTCCCAAACGTTTCCGCTCATATCGTGTATGCCTAATTCGTTTGCTTTTTTTTGACCTGTCGGACGTATTGAAAAGTTAGAATTTTCGCCGTACCAGCCGACTTCGTTTAAATTATCGCTTCCGCTATAAACGTAGTTTTTGCTCAAATTTCCGCCGCGAGCCGCAAATTCCCATTCCGCTTCCGTAGGCAATCGCGCGCCTTTGCTTTTTGCCCAATCGTGCGCTTGCGTCCAAGTTATATTTATTGCGGGAAAATTTTCGTTTTCGGTTTTCCCATAAAAAAGCGCGTCGGTTATCGGATATTTACTTATCCAAAAATCTTGCGTGAGCGTTACTTTTCGCTGCGTTTCGTCAATATTTCGCCACTCTTCGTTTTTTGGACTTCCCATAGTAAAAGTTCCCGCTTTTACAAGTACGCACTCTATTCCGTTTAACGTTTTCGTATCGCCGTCTTTGCCGCTTCCCTGAACGCCAAGGTCAAAATTCAAATCATCGCCGTCGTCAAAATTGTCGTTTTGGTTATTGTTATATCCCGGCGCAAATACTACAACGTCGTCGCATCCCGCAAAAAGCAACAAAATTCCTGCAAAAAAAACGGCAAAAAATAATTTTTTCATAAAATTTACCTCCTATTATTCACAAATTTAATCGCTTTTCTTGCGTCGCCGCGAAGCATTGAAATTTTATTTTTGTCGCATATATTAACCGAAACGCGAACTCGCGCAGCCGCCAAAACTGCCTGCTCTATTGCGTCTAAATTTTTTTCGTCCGTCACCGCGTGAAGAACGACGTCTATGCTGTCGTCGTCGCTTTTTTGCCCTTTTAATTCTACAATATAATCTTCGCAACAGCCCAAAGAATCCACGACGTTTGTTATAGTCGACGGATAAAATGTTGTTCCTTTGTATTTTATAAGTTGCGATTTTCTATAAATAACGGGACCTATTCGCATAGAATTTCGACCGCACGGACAATTTCCCGCGACCTTAAACGACATATCGCCCGTGCGATACCTTAAAACAGGCATTCCTTGCATACCGAAAGTGGAAACTACAATTTCGCCGATTTCGCCGTCTGCTACGGGTTTTCCTTCGTCGTCTAAAATTTCGGTGTATATGAGTTCGGGATGCGAATGTCCGCCCGTTCTGCATTCGCAATCGCAATACGACGAACATATTTCGGTGGAGGCGTAAGTGCTGTAAATTTTGGCGCCCCACAAGCGTTCAATTTTTAACGCGACGTCGTTTAACGACATATTTTCGTTTCGCAACGGCTCGCCAATGCACACAATTTTTTTTACCGACGAATCGCAAATGTTTTTCCCGCAATTTTTCAGATTTTCGGCTAATTTTATAAAATACGACGGCACGCCGACAAGCACGCTCGGTTGCAAAAGTTTAATATAATATTCCTGCATTTCAAACGGCAATACTCCGATTCTTGCGGTATTTACCCCAAGCGCGATAAGTCCGCGATAATACGCCATTCCCGCGACAAAAAGTCGGTCAAGCGAAACCATAATTTGCGCTTTGTCTTGCGCGTTAATGCCGATTGAAGCAAACGACATTTGTTCGTTAAAAGCCAATCGCGCCAAATCCGTGCTTGTTAGCGGAACTACCAACGGATTTCCCGTTGAGCCGCTTGTAACAACCGTTTCGGCAATTTTATTACTGCAATAAAAATCGCTCGTTTGCGAACTTAATTCGTCTTTGCTCGTGAAAGGAAGCGATAAAATATTATCCATAGTTTTTATATCCTGCGGCGAAATATTAGCAAGTTTTCTTTTGTAATGCGCACTATTTTCTTTAAGTTCGGATATGTGTTTTTTCATAGATAAAAGCGTTTTGTGGTTTATTTCGTCTTCGGACAAACGCTCCCACGAATATTCAGGTAAAAATTGCATATTGTTTCCTTATTTTTTATTATTATTTTTTTAAGTTTTCCGAAAAAAGCCAGCGCCAATAAATCATAGCGACGGGAAAAGTTGTAATAACAAGTCCCGCTCGCAAAGCCATAGTTACGGTAGAAATTTCGCTTCTGTCGGTATCGAGCATAAACGCGGGCAAAATCATATCGACCGCGACGATAAATATTAACATTGCCGAACAAGTGTAATAATAATGATAAAAATGCGGCACGTTAAGCGCTTCGCCGATTCTTTTGCTTAAAGCCGCCAAAATCATCATCAAAAAAAACACGCTTACGTCAAGAATATAAACCGCGTCCGAAATTTGCGTAACTATCGCGTCCATAATTATTCTTCCCCTGTTTTGCGCACAAAAAAGTACAATTCAATTCCGTTCAAAAGCGAAGCGATAGAAGCGGTTAAAAGCGTCGCCGTCAGAACTTTAGCCAAAACGAAATTATCCTGTATGAACGTCGCGCCTATTGCCGCGCTTATCGCGCACATCGAGACAATAAAACCTATTGGATTTAGTTTTTTATCGACCATTTTACGATAATATTCGGCAATCATATAAACAAATAAATTTAGCGTTAAAACCGCCGCAAGATACGCCAAAAGCAAAAAATTGTCTGGAATATACATAATATATTAACTTTTCTTCTTTCCGAAAACATTTACGAAAGCGTCTTGCGGAGTCGCCCGCGAATTTCCGCTCATAATTCCTTCGCGACCTACAAATTTGCTTTCTACTTCCACTCCGTTTTTTGTGCATTGATACCTGCGAATATCTTTTTTGTGGTCGCTTCCGCGCATCTTAAAAATGGTAAGCGCTTTTTGTATTTCGCTGTCAATTTCCACATAACGAAGCAAAATATAACTATCTACGACAAATGGAATTTTGCTGTTCATAGCCGAAATTTGTCCTAAAATAGAATTGTTTTCGCGAATAAGAATCGACGTCGTGCCTTCTTTTTTGAAGCCGTTTATAATTTGTCTTTCTATTTCGCGCAATTCCGTAACGTCTCGGGTAAGCGACTCAAAATGCGAAATGCTGTCGATGACTACGCGCTTTACGTCGTATTTTTTCATAAGGTTTATCAATTCGCCGTTTATTTCGCTTATTTCTTTTAATATCGTTTCGGGATTTGAGAAAAGTATTTTAAGTTTTTCCTCTTTTTCAAACGTTTTTAAGTCCCAGCCCAATTGCGCCGCGTCGTGATAATATTGCACGGGAAATTCTTCAAAGGAAATTATAAGTCCGTTTTCGTTATATTTTGTAATTCCGTTGTAAATAAATTGCATTGCGATAGTGGTTTTTCCCGTTCCCGGCGCGCCTTCTATCAGGTTTGCGGAATTTGGCAAAAAACCGCCGTCAAGCATTTCGTCGAAACCCGTAATTCCCGTTTTTATTCTTTGTTGTTGCATTGCAAAACTCACTGAAAACGCCGCAATAAATACATAATTATCGCCTTGTGCGCGTGAAGCCGATTTTCCGCTTCGTCAAACGCGACGGAATATTTTGCGTCCAAAACGCCGTCTGTAACTTCGTCGCCGCGATGCGCGGGCAAACAATGCGAAAACATAGCGTTTGCGTTTGCTTTTTTCATTAAATTTTCGTTTACCTGATACGAAGAAAAAATTTCTTTTCTTTTCTGCGCTTGACTTTCTTGCCCCATACTCGCCCAAACGTCCGTATAAATTACGTCCGCGTTTTTTAATCCTTCGTCAATATTTTCGGTAACCGTAATTTTACTTCCCGAAAGCGCGGCTTCTTTTTTGCCGTTTTCGACAAATTGCGCGTCAAGTCCAAAGCCCTTCGGAGTTATCGCGGTAAAATCGTAGCCCGCTTTTACGCAATAATGCAAGTGCGAAGCGCAAACGTTATTTCCGTCGCCGACAAACGCGACTTTGATTTTTTTGTCGCCGAATTTTTCTTTAAGCGTTACCCCAAAAGCGATTGACTGACAAGGATGAAATTTATCGGTAAGCGCGTTTATTACGGGAATTTTCGCGATTTTCGCAAGTTCGCAAACGACGTTGTCGTCAAAAGTCCTGACGACTAAAAGATGAACCCAGCGTTCAAGGTTTTTGGCAATATCGTAAACCGATTCTCTTTCGCCCAACTTTCCGTTTGAAGAAGGCATATCGAGCGCGTTTCCGCCGAGTTCGTAAATTGCCGTTTGAAACGTGATTTTAGTTCGCAAAGACGGCTTGTCAAAAATCAAAACCGCAGTTTTGCCGCACATTTCGTCGCGCAATTTTCCAGCGGCTCTTTCCTTTTTAAGATTTAGCGACAAATCCACAATTTCGCGAATTTCTTCGCTCGAAAAGTCCGACAACGTTAAAAAATCTCTTTTCATAATAAAATACGCACCTTTTTTCGTTCTAATGAGTTAAGGTATAAAATACTAAATGCCGTTTTGTCTTTGTAAAATATTTTTTGTTTTCGCATAAAATTAACCGCGATTTTGCAAAAATTCTTTTGCGAGCGAAAGTTGTTTTTCTACGCTAATCGGTCCCGCCGCGCCATAAACGTCGCGATGTTTTAGCGCGTTTTTAAAATCGAAAAACGACAAAACATCATTTTCAAAAATCGGCGAAAATTCCTTTAACTCTTTTAATTCGAGTAAATTAAACTTTTTATTTTTTTCCACGCAAAACGCGACGATTTTTCCGACGACTCCGTGCGCCTCTCTGAAAGGCATTCCTTTTTTTACCAAATAATCCGCAATATCGGTCGCAAGTAGAAACGGGTCGAGAGTTCTTTCAATTATTTTTTCGTTTATAGTCAAAGTATCCAAAACGTTGGAAAAAACCCGAAGCGTAATTTCAACCGTTTTAAAACTGTCAATAAGCGGCTCTTTGTCTTCCTGCAAATCCTTAAAATACGAAAGTCCTATGCCTTTGAGAGTCGCGGCAAATCTCGTGTAATTTCCTATGAGACGTCCCGTTTTTCCGCGAATAAGTTCCAAACTGTCGGGATTTTTCTTTTGCGGCATCATCGACGAACCCGTCGACCAAGCGTCGTCCAATTCGACGTATCCGAATTCTTTTGTAGACCAGACAATCAAGTCCTCCGCGTATCTGCTCAACGAAATTCCAATGCTCGCCAAATTATGAAGCGTGTCGAGTACAAAATCGCGGCTTGCAACGCCGTCTATGGAATTTTCGCTCGGCGAAGAAAACCCCAAATTTTTCGCCAATTCAAATCTGTCTATCGCAAATCCGCAGCCCGCAATCGCGCCGCTTCCCAAAGGAGAAACGTCGCTTATTTTATCTATATTTTCAAGTTTTTCATATTCTCTTTTCATAAGAAAAAAGAGCGAAAGCCAATAATGCGAAAGCAAAATCGGTTGGGCTTGCTGATAATGCGTATATCCCGCAATTATTACGTTTTTGTCTTTAAGCGCGCGATTATAAACCGATTCCAAAAATTTTCGCAAATCTTTCAATAATAAAGCGCGTTTGTTTTTTGCAAAAAGCCGAAAATCCGTCGCGACTTGGTCGTTTCGGCTTCTTCCCGTGTGAAGTTTTTTTGCCAAATCGCCGATTTCTACGCCCAAAAGCCGCTCGACAGCCATATGAACGTCTTCGTCGGATGGTAAAAATTCGCTTTCAAGTTTGCCATTTTTATGCTTTTCGAGAATTTTTTCAAGTCCTTTTTTTATGTTTTCGCATTCGTTTTTTGTCAAAACTCCCGCGCCAAAAAGCGCTTTTGCCCAAGCGATAGAACCGAAAATATCCTCTTCAATAAAAATTTTATCGACAAAAAGCGAATTGTTAAACTCTTCCATCAATTTGTCCGTAGGTTTACCAAACCTTCCATCCCACATTTTATTTTTTTTATCAGACATTTTTCTTTCCCGTAATTTTATGCTCTTTTCGGCAAATATTTGCGCAATTTTTCCGCAACATCGTCAAAATCAAGCGGCTTGCCGACGTGGTCGTTCATTCCTACTTCTTTGCAACGTTCAATATCTTCTTTGAAAACGTTTGCCGTCATCGCTATTATCGGAATGGTTTTTGCCTTGTCAATATTTAGCAATCTTATGCGCCGCGTCGCTTCGTATCCGTCCATTACGGGCATTTGAACGTCCATAAAAATCAAATCGTAATTGTCGGGATTTTCCGCAAATGCGTCTATCGCTTCCAAGCCGTTTTCTACGCAATCTATTTTTAGAAGCGTCGGCTCAAAAAGCGCTTGAACTATTTCGCAATTTACTTTTACGTCTTCGGCGAGCAAAACGCGATAACCTTCAAAATATCCGTCGAAATTCGTGCTTTTTTCGGACGTTTTATGTTTTTGCGGTTCCACGTCCAAAAATTCGTTTAATATATCCATAATTGCCGACGGGAAAAGCGGTTTGGATAAAAATTTATCTACGCCCGCCTTTTTGGCGTCGACTTCTACGACGTTCAATTCGGCGGCGGAAATCATTATCACGACCGTTTTATCGGGGTCGGCGTATCCGCTTTCTTTGAGTTTGCTCGTAAGTTTTATACCGTCTATTCCGGGCATCCGCCAATCCACAAAATAGATATTATACGCGCCTTTTTGTTTTACGATATTTAGCGCTTCTTCGCCGTTTGCCGCAATGTCGCAACTTACGCCGAAGCCGCGCATTATTTCTTGAATGTACGTCAAAACGTTTTTGTCGTCGTCCACTACCAAAACGCGAACGTTGCTCCAATTTACGCCGCGTTTAAGAGACGAATGCAACTGTTTTTCGCTTTTTGCCATAGGAATTTCAAAAATAAACGTCGCGCCTTTGCCGAGTTCGGATTCCACCCAAATTTTTCCGCCCATCATTTGCACTATGCTTTTAGAAATTGAAAGTCCAAGTCCCGTGCCGCCAAATCTGCGCGAAATTCCCGTTTCCGCCTGCTGAAACGATTGAAATAAATTTTCTTGCTGTTCGGGACTTATTCCTATCCCAGTATCTTTTACTCTAAACTGTATTACGCTTAAACCGTTTTCTTCTCCCATAAAGCGCGTGTCAAGATGAATGGAGCCGCCTTCGGACGTAAATTTCGCCGCGTTGGAAAGTAAATTCGTAATAACCTGCGCAAGTCGCTGGTCGTCGCCTACAAGTACATTCGGAATGGATTTGTCAATTCGCACAGATAAATCCTGACGTTTTTCGCCGACGCGGAAATTTACCACATTTACGACGCGCTGCAACATTTTTTCAAAATCAAATTCGGTCGGCGAAAGTTCTAATTTATTCGCCTCGATTTTCGACATATCCAAAATATCGTTAATAACTCCCAATAAATGCTTGGAAGCGTCTTCTATCTTTGAAAAGCAGTAATCTTTACGTTTAACGTCGTCGGCGGTTTTTCCTATGGAAGTCATACCGATTATCGCGTTCATCGGCGTGCGAATTTCGTGGCTCATATTCGCCAAAAACGCGGATTTATACCTGCTTTCCATATCGGCTTTTATTCTTGCCGCGTCGATTCCTATAAGAATAAATATCATAATAGCCGCAAACGCAACGCTTGTTACGCCCAAATATATCATCATTTTATACACGTTTTCGTAATACGTATCGACTCGCGCAACTGTGCCGACAAACCAGCCGTTAGAAAGTTTTGTGAAAAAAGCCAATGCGTTTTCGCCTCTGTAATTTTGCATCGGTTGACCTTTAACGTCCATTCCTTCAGCCAAAGTGTTTACGAAAATACCCGGAGGCGTTTCGCTCATATTTTTGCCGACAAAAGGCAGATTATGGTGCGCCAAAACTAAAAAATTCTTATCGACCAAAAATCCGTATCCCCCCTGCGAAAGCGACATATTGACTATAAACTCCCCTATTTCTCTAATATTTACGTTAATTGCGACAATGCCCAAAAGTTTTCCGTCATCGTCAAATATGTTGCGCGTATAAGAAAATACGGGTTCGTTTGTAATAACGTTAACGTACGGCTTTGTTTCTATAACTTTGTCGTTGCCCGCCGCGGTCGCGTCTTTGTACCACGGTCTATCTTTGGGAACGTAATTTGCGGGCGGAGTTAAGCCGCTTATAAAAAGCGGTCCGCCGTCAAACGCTTCTATATAAGCGTAAATATTGCTAATGCTCGACGACGAAAGTTCGTTTACGCACATATTTTCGTACATATCTTTTACGTAATCGCGCAATTCGTCTTCGCTATAACCGCGAAGAATCATTGCGCGCATAGTTTCCGACAAACTTGTAAGCGCCACTTTCGGCGAATGCAAATACGATTCCACTTTGTCTTTTATGAAATATAACATATTTTCCGTGTTTTGTACCAAATGAGCGCGCACTATTTTGCTTGCAAAGTGGTAACTCAAAAAAAACATAGACAAAAACGCCAAAACCGTAAAAAATATTTGCGCGCGCAACGGACGCGCCCTTACCAACTTGCGAATTATTGCAGTTTTACGGGTTATACTGTCTTTATAGGACATAAAATTCTCCTTGTTTGAGTTAAATTCAGGACAAAAATAATATATTTCAAAACAAAAAATACATTATTATACATTATTATGCAAAAATCCCATTATTTATTGTGGAAATATAGTATATTTGCGCTCGTCTTGTATTTTTTTTACGGAGTGTGGCGCAGCCTGGTAGCGCACTTGCATGGGGTGCAAGGGGTCGGAGGTTCAAATCCTCTCACTCCGACCGCAGTCAAAAAATTTTATTTTTTGGAGGTCTTAAAATGAAAAAAATATTTATTCCCGTCTTTTTATCGGCAGTTTCGGTTTTTTGCGAAGTTTCTTTTTTAGGAAGAGGCGTAAATTTGGGCAACTGGTTAGACGCGCCAAAAAGTCAATCTCTCGACGGAGTAAGTTCGTGGGGAGTGGAAATAAACGCCGACGATTTTGTAAATATCGCGCAAAAAGGATTCGACAACGTTCGCATTCCCGCAAGATTTTCGGATTATCTTACCGCGCAAAAGCGCGTTTCGCCCGAATTTATGGCAAAAGTAAAATGGGCAGTAGACAATACGATAAACAACGGAATGAAAGCGATTATAGACGTTCATCATTTTGACGAAATGACGACCGCTCCCGAAAACAATATTGAAATTCTTAAAAATATTTGGCAGGATATTTCACTTGAATTTAAGGATTACGACAATTCCAAAGTATTTTTTGAACTACTTAACGAACCCAGCGGCGCGACGACAATAGAACTTTGGAACAAATATCCCGAAGAACTTATAAAAATAATAAGAAATACCAACAAAACTCGTCCGATTTTGCTTGCGACAGCCGATTGGGGCGGATTTGCGACGTTAAAACCGCTAAAAATTCCCGAAGACGATAATTTAATTATCACTTTACATTATTATAGTCCGATGAAATTTACGCATCAGGGCGCGGATTGGGTAGAAAGCGGCTTCGATTGGTTAGGCACGCGCTGGACTGCGACGGTCGCTCAAAAATTAGCGATGAAAAAGGACTTTGAAGAAGTTTATAATTACGCAAAAGATAAAAATCTCAAAATTCATATAGGAGAATTTGGCGCGTATAATCCCGCTAAATACGAAGATAGAGTACTTTGGACAGAGTACGTCGCTCGTCTTTGCGAACATTTTGGATTTGCTTTTTCGTATTGGGAATATTCCGCCGGTTTTGGACTTTTTAATCCTACGGCAAAAAAATGGCGCGAAGAACTTGTAACCGCGCTTTTTTCCACAGAAGAGATAACCGATGAAAATTATACTTTGTCGGATAACGAAATTATTCGCGACGGCAATTTTGAATACGCGGGCAGCAACTGGATTTTCGGCGTTTGGCACGAAAGCGGCAAAGCGACGGGAAGCGCTACCGCAGACGGATTTTCGGTAACCGTAACAAAAGTTCCGACCGAAACTTGGGGAGTGCAACTTCTTCAAGACAAACTTGCTGTTGAAGCGGGAAAAACTTATATTTTGTCTTTTGACGTTTCGGGCGACGATGGAATGTCGCTAAACGCCTGCGTAGAAACCGACAAGGATTACGTACAATTCGGTTCCGTCGCCGTAAGCGTTCCCGCAAAAAACGTTACGGCGATAATTCAAGCGCAAGAAACCGAAAATCCCGTTCGTTTAATTTTTAATTTCGGATATTCCGCGGGAACCGCAATTATTTCAAACGTTTCGCTAAAAGAAATAATTACCGACGACAATACTTCCATCGTCAATGAAAGCGAAAAAGAAAACGCGAAAAATAAAATTTCCGTAAAAAATCACAAAGTATTTATTTCCAAAAATATTATTAACGCCGCGCCAAACGCCGAATTTGAAATCGTATCGGTAAACGGGAAAATTTTGTTTTCGGGAAAATGCGACGACAACGGAAAAGCGACAATCACAAAAGGTATGCCAAAAGGCGTTTATACGATAAGGGTAAAAAATACCGTTTCGTTAAAATATGTCGAAAAGTAAAAATTTTTTATAAAAAACTTGTTTTTTAATTAGGGAATAAATTATTTTCAAGCGATTTTTTGAAAAAAATATTTCGACGCGAAAGCAGGTGATTAAATTTTATGAACGGAGTTTATGTTAAAGAAACCGAGCCGTTTGAAAGAGCGGTAAAGCGTTTTTCAAAGGTTTGCGAAAGAGCCGGATTGATTAGCGACATTAAGAAAAATCGTTATTTTGAAAAACCCAGCGAAGAGAAAAAAAGAAAAAACAACGCGGCAAAACGCAAACAAGTTCGCGAAGACAGAAGAAAAGTTTGGACTTTTCGTTAAAATTGGAGTAATATGAGTTCTAAATATTCGTTTAGTATTTCCGTGAAAGATTTTTGGCTGGTGTTGATTCCTGTCCTTATGCTTTTGACTTGCGCGGGCGGAGCGTTCGGATTTTTTGTCGTCGACAAAATAGTTATGCCGAAATTTACGGATTTGGAAAACCGCAACGACGTCGTTGTGCCGCAACTTGTCGGCTTGGACGTGGAAACCGCCGCGCAAACCGCCTTTGATTTAGGATTGAGAACGACAAGAGTAAGCAAGCGCGAATATTCCGACGTAAAGCCGTCCAATACGGTTATTTCGCAGGAGCCGCACAGCGGAACAAACGTAAAAAGAGGACGGCATATTTCGTTGACTTTAAGCGCGGGTCCCGAAGTCGGCGCGATTCCCGCAATAGAAAAATTGGCGGAAGGACCCGCAAAATCTGCGCTTAGGCAGGCGGGATTTGAAAATATTTCCGTGCGCACGACTTTCAGCGAAAGAATTCCGCTTGATTTCGCAATAGAAACCGAGCCGAGTTCGGGAACTAAAACTTCTCGCAGTGCGCCCGTCGTGCTTTTTATTTCAAAAGGGAAAAGACCCACGCACGCAAGCGTTCCAAACGTCGTCGGCGAAATGCTTTCGCAAGCGCAAACCGCAATAGAAGCGAGCGGTCTAAAATTTGGAAGAGTTCGCTTTGAAGCAAATTCCGTAATGTCCGCGGGGCAGGTGATTTCGCAATCGCTTACGCCCGGAGTAGACGTTCCTTTGGAAAGTTCGATAGATGTTGTCGTTGCGGCAGAAAGATAAGCGAAAACTTGCGCTTTTCGCGCTATTTTTTGCAATTTTGGCGACGCTTTTCGCTTGTAAGCGCGTAAGCACGAGTCCCGTAGAAAAAGACGGAAAACATTTAACCGCCGCCGATTATCTTTCGCATTTGGAATTGGCGTCGGAATATTTTATAGAAGGAAACAACGCCTTGCGCAGAGGCGATACGTTAGTCGCGTTAAAGTATTTTGAAACCGCGCTTTTGCTCGACGCAAATTCTCAAATATTATCCGAAATGATAATTGAACTTTCCGTAGACGTCGGGCTTCCCGAAAACGCGATAAGAACCATATTGAAAGGTCGCGATTATTCGCAAACAAGCGACGACGATTTAAGAAAGATAGCGGGAATTTGTCTGCGTTTTCGCGCATACGCGCAGGCGTTTGAAACCATAAACGCCTTAAAAGAAAAAAACAAAAACGATTCGCTTTTTATTCAACGTATGTCCATCGCGCAAGGATTAGCGTTTATGGGAGCGTTGTATAGCGAAAACGGAAATTACGATTCCGCGATAGTATTTTTCGACAAAGTTTTGAGTATGGGAATACAAACGGAAGAAATTTTGTTCGGTATGGGAATGGCGAGCGAAAGAACGGGAAATACGATAGCCGCCGAAATATATTTCAAAGAAATTTTAAAAATAAATCCGCGAAACGCGCTTGCGGCAAATTATTTGGGTTATATGTGGGCTGAAAGAGGCATAAATTTAGAACAAGCCGAAATCCTGATACTTATCGCTTTGGAAGAAGACCCCGACAACGGCGCGTTTTTGGATTCTTACGGCTGGGTTTTGTTTCAAAAAGAGTTATACGAAGAAGCGCTTCCTTTGCTTTTGCGTTCCGCAGAACTTATTACCGACGATTACGTCGTATATTATCATTTGGGCGAAGTTTATTTGAAACTCGGCGACAAGCAAAATGCGCTAAAATATTATATAATGGCAAACACTTTTGAAGACAATCCCGACTTTGAAAAAATATCGAAAATTATTTTAGACCTTTCAAAATAACATTCCAATTCATACGATAATATTGTATTCCCGAATAGAGCGCGAAAAATACGGGAATCGCGATGATATAATACGAAATCGGATAAGACATAAACGCAAACGGTAAATTTGCGTCAAAAAATCTAATATAATATATTATTAAAATCAAAAACGTGGCGACCGCTTGGGTTATCGCTTTAATTTTTCCCGATTTACTTGCGGCTAAAACCGTGCCGTCTTTCGCCGCCATAATTCTCAATAAATAAATTAAGGAATCGCGATATAAAAATATCAAAAACGCCCAAAGCGGAATCGCCGATACAAGCAAAAACGACAAAAATATAGTTTGGCGCGAAATCGCGTCGCAAATCGGGTCGAATATTTTGCCCAAATCCGTAACTTGATTTCTCGCTCGCGCCGCAAATCCGTCGAATGCGTCGGATAATTCAAGCAAAATTGCGGTGATAAACGCCGCGTTTAAAAAGGTAATATTCAAAACGTCGCCGCTTTTTGAAACGGCGTTTATAAAGAAGTACGCAAATAGCGCGCCGGTAAAAAGTCGGCTTCCTGTTAAAATCATAGCGATATTCATAGGGTAAAAATACGATATGCGTATTTGACTGTGCGCAAATATTGTTTTATTGTTGAAATTTTTTATTGATAAAATTAAATTTTTGGCAATTATCACTTCACCGCGTAAGAACAATATTGTTTCACCGGACAAACGCCGCATTCGGCGATATTGGCGTTGTCGCAATGATAAATCGTGTCGGGCGCAAATGAAATTGAAGATTGTATAAATTTACAATTATCTATTTCGCTCGGTTTGTGTTGATGCTTTTCGCTTATCATTTTAACCGCTTTGCTGTACGCTTCGTTTTGATGCGCCGCTTCGACCTGAACCATAGCGATTGACTTTTCCGTTTTTACGACTTCCACATTAAATTTACTCATTTTTCACCTCCGTTGCAAAAGAATATACGTTAATTACACTAGCAAAGTGTTAGCGTTTATTTGTTCATATTTAATTTTGTTTTCTTTCCTTATTTTTTGTTTTCGGCAAATATTATTTTTAACGTTGAATTTTTATTAAATAGAAAGTTAGAGGAATTAAAATTGGACGTTGCTTTTTTAGGAAATGGTAGTAATTCCGATATTTCCGGATATAAAATATACAGCGTTGACCAAAGAAAAAGAACAGTAGTCAACACACTACCTGACTTTTACCCTGAATTACCTGACAAAAAATATGATATAATATATGCGGATCCGCCGTGGGATTATGGCGGAAAGATGCAGTTTGACAGAAGTGCCAGAAAAGATGTGAATGTTGATTGGCAGAATAACATCTTTATTAGTGCTGCGAACTTCAAATATCCGACGTTAAAAATTTCAGAACTAAAAAAAATACCTGTTTACGAGATAACGAAAGACGATAGCCTTTTATTTATGTGGGTTACTAATCCTCATTTGGCTCAAGGTATTGAACTTGGGCAGGCGTGGGGATTTGAATATAAAACTGTTGCTTTTATTTGGGATAAAATGAGCCATAATCCCGGACAATATACTATGTCTTATTGCGAGTTATGTTTAGTATTTAAAAAAGGGCGTATTCCCACGCCAAGAGGTAGTAGAAACGAAAAACAGTTAATAAGTCAACCAAGAAACAAACATAGCGAAAAACCTATAGAAGTACTAAAATCGATAGAAAGGATGTTTCCTACGCAAGATAAAATAGAATTATTTGCTCGAAATAAACCTGAAAATTGGGATGTTTGGGGACTTGATGTTCAGAATTTATGCAATGAGAAAGAACAATACCGCACGCAAGGTTTATTCAAGTTAGCATAGGTTTTATTTTTTCTAAAAAATGATTGATTAAAGGAATTTTATTTTTGGTATCTCTCCAAAAAAAGTAATTTGCCGTCGACCCTGAAAACCAGCAAGTTATCTCGCGAACTCTGCAAGGGTCTCTTGTAATGTCTCCTAAAAAAACTATCCAGAAAGGAAAAGTATTATTATCTAAATTACTTTGTTTTCTTAATATTTTTTGTAAACCGGGAGTAAAATATTTACAACACCTTTCGTGCGCGTTTCCTCGCCCGTCTGAACGTTTTTTCCCATCAACCCATCCGTCTTGTCGTTTTACCTCAATATAAATAGTTTTGTTAGTATTTATGTTTTCTATTGCAAAATCAGGAATTACTCCGTGTTTTGTTATTGCTTCTTTGGGAGTATAAATTTCTTTGAGGTCATTTTTATCAAGTTCGACATCGACATAAATTTTATCAAAATCTTTTGGTTTTGAACGAATTTTATATTCAGAACCTTCAAATAAAATTTCAAAAGTTTTAAAGAAATCCAATTCTGCAGCGGCAGCATTATTACCGCTATAATCTTGCCATTTTTTTCTTAACCGATTTTCATCACTTCCCAATTTAATCTTTCCTTTACCTTAAATTTTTAACGGCTAAAATAATATATCGGTTATGATTTATGCAAACATTTTAATGATATTTTATTGAAAATACGTATATAATTCTTAAAAATTATCACAGCGTAAGAAATATACTCGAATAAAACAACCGAATAAAATCAATACTTATTTTTTGTTTTCGGCAAATATTATTTTATTATGCGAAATTTAGTTTATCGGAGTTTTATTTATGCCAAAATATGTTTTCGTAACGGGCGGAGTCGTTTCGTCTCTGGGAAAAGGAATTGTTGCCGCGTCTATCGGATTATTGCTGAAATCCAGAGGTTTCAACGTCGCACACCAAAAATTAGACCCTTATTTGAATATTGACCCGGGGACTATGAACCCCAAAGAACACGGAGAAGTTTACGTAACGGAAGACGGCGCCGAAACCGACTTGGATTTGGGCTATTACGAAAGATTTACGGGCGTTCAAACGAGCAGAAATTCAAGTTTTAGCGCGGGAAGAATTTACGATATTATTCTGAAAAAAGAACGAAAAGGCGGAGAATATTTCGGAAAAACCGTCCAAGTCGTGCCGCACGTCGTAAATGAAATTCAAAACGCAATACGAAGCGTCGCAAACGAAAATACCGATGTCGTAATCGTAGAAATCGGCGGTACCGTCGGCGATATTGAAAGTTTTCCGTTTTTGGAAGCGCTTCGACTGTTTCGGCAAAAAGAAGGATACAAAAACGTGTACTTTATACACGTATCTCTCGTGCCTTATTTGCGAAAAGCCGACGAAATTAAAACGAAACCCACGCAGCATTCGGTAGCGCGACTTCGCGAAATCGGGATAATTCCCAATATGTTAGTGTGTCGCAGCGAAAAATTTTTGGACAGAGACATCAGAGAAAAATTGGGAATGTTCTGCAACGTCGATACCGACAGCGTTTTGGAATCGCCCGACGTAAAAAATACGATTTACGAATGTCCGATTGAATTTGCAAATCAAAATATAGACACGCAAATTCTTGAACATTTTGGACTAAAATATCCCGAAAAACAAATTGACGAATGGATTGAATACATAGAAAATATTACAAAAACCGAAAAAGAAGTTACCGTCGCGCTCGTCGGAAAATATACGCAAGTTCCCGACGCTTATAAATCCATAAACGAGTCGCTTATTTACGCCGCGACAAGTTTGAAAACAAAAGTAATTATAAAAACCATAAGCGCCGAAACGCTTGAAACAAACGGCAAAGGCGACTTGGAAAAAGCGCGACAAATTCTTAAAAACGCGGACGGAATTTTGGTTCCCGGCGGCTTTGGCGACAGAGGGATAGAAGGAAAAATTACCGCAGTAAAATACGCTCGCGAAGAAAAAATTCCCTTTTTTGGAATTTGTTTGGGAATGCAAATGGCAGTTATAGAATTTGCAAGAAGCGCGCTCGGATACGAAGACGCTTGCAGTCGCGAAGTGAACAAAAACACGACTCATCCCGTTATCGCGCTTATGAATTCGCAAATGGAAGTCGTCGACAAAGGCGGAACTATGCGTTTGGGCGCTTATCCGTGCAAATTAAATAAAAATTCCCTTGCGCACAAACTTTACGGCGAAGAAAATATTCACGAAAGGCATCGGCATCGCTATGAATTTAACAACGAATATCGCGAAGAATTTATAAAAAACGGCTTAATATTATCGGGACTTTCGCCCGACGAACAACTCGTAGAAATAATAGAATTAAAAGACCATCCGCACTTTATAGGAGTGCAATTTCATCCGGAATTTAAGTCGCGACCCGTTAAACCGCATCCGCTTTTTACGGGATTTATTGAAGCGTCCATCAACACAAAGGAGAAAAAAAATGATTGAAGATTGTATTTTCGATGACGATAAAATTAACGAAGAATGCGGAATTTTCGGGATTTTTAATCATTCGCAAGCGTCGTTTATAACTTATCTTGGACTTTACGCTTTGCAACACAGAGGACAGGAAAGCACTGGAATCGTTTCTTCGGACGGAAAAATTTTATATCGCCACACTGGAATGGGACTGGTTCGCGACGTGTTTAGCAGTCGTCAAATTCTTAACGATTTGCAGGGAAATCACGCAATCGGACACAACAGATATTCCACGACGGGCGGCTCTTTTATGATAAATACGCAGCCCGTCGTAATAAATTTTAAGGCGGGACAACTTGCCGCCGCGCACAACGGAAACCTAACAAATTCCCAAAAATTACGAAACCAAATGGAAAACGACGGCTCAATTTTCACCACGACAACCGACACGGAAGTCATAATGCACTTGGTTGCGCGTTCAAAATCGCCGACGATAGCCGAAATGATACGCGATTCGCTTGCGGCGGTCGAAGGCGCGTTTTCGGTAATATTTTTGTGTAAAGACGAAATTATCGCGGCGCGAGACCCGCTT
>WRFX01000019.1 GCA_009787445.1 Chitinivibrionia bacterium
GTTACTCCGAGCGAATTTCGCAAACTCGGCTTTTTGCAAAAAATTACGAAAGCGGACATAAAAAAGAAAGAAGTTCCGACCGTTCCCGAAATTATGGCGGAGCAAAAACGCAAAATTTCAAAGGAAATAGACGGATTGTTCAACGACGACGATTTGCAAAATTTTGAAGAATGGGCGAAAGAATTGCTTATGAATTACAGTCCCGAAAAGTTGGTTTCCACCCTTATTTCGGCGGCTTACGGAGATAAATTCGATACCGAAAATTATAACGAATTAACTCCCGTAAAGCCCAAAAAAGACGATTTTAAGAAAGACCGCAAAAAAGAATTTGAGAAATCTGGCAAGCACAACAAGTCCGAAAAATTTTACAAATCGGGGAAAAACGCAAAATCGGGAAAGCAGCATTACGAAAATAAATCAAACGAATTTGACGAATGGAAAAACAGGCGGTTTGATAAAAACAAAAAACAAAAGAATAACGGCAAACATTTCCCCGTACTGTTCAGGGTATAAATAATAAGAAAAAGAATAAGCATTTTGATAAGAAAATGCAAAGTGCGCAAGGTGGCATTCGGTAATTAAAAAATATTAGAGAGAATAATCTCCCTAATATTTTTTGTTTTTAATTCAAATTTATATTCTTTCCGCGCACTTCTCCCGCCAGAAATCTATTTGCAGCCAATCGTACAAAAATTGCGAGTTTTCTGTTTTTCCACTATAAAACATTTCCGCAAATTCGCTAATGTTTTTCATATTATACCAAGCGCATTGTTTTACCGCGCTCGTATTTATTCTGTCCATAACCAACTCTTTTAGAGAAAACATTAATTTGTCGTTATACTCTTGTTTTTGCTTTTTCAATTTATTACAAACAATAGAATATAATTTAGCAAGAACAATATTCCCACTCAAACAAAACGGGACTTTTGATTCATACCACGCTAACGACACGGAACTTAAAATCGGTTGAAATTGTGAAATTATTTTTCTGTTAATACGGCAATTCATTCTTTTTTTGATATGTATTGATTGCAGCGAACGCAACACCGACGGTTGTATCAGCGGCATATAAGACGGAATTATATTGTCGTATGCGCCTTGTCCGTTAAGCGGACAATTTTTTACTCTGTATATTATGTGAAATAAAGAAATCCAATCTTCAAAAGAAATGTTTTTAGGCATTTTCTCCATCGCCGAAACAAACTCCTGCAAAGCCCAAATATTCATATCTTCTTGTAATTGTTTATTAAAAATATCGTATTGCTTTTTATACATATATTTTGCAAGAGAATTAAAATCATTTTGTTTCCAAAGATTTTCGGCTGTATATAAAAATTTTCTTCCGTAACCGAAACGAAGAACTTCGCCGAGACCGCCGTCTATGAGCCAATAACCTTCTTTGTTTTTTTCTTCAAGCAAACCGAAAAGATTTGCGGTTACATCCGATGTTTCCCAAAGAATTGCTTTTTTTATATTGTCAAAAACAATATTTTTTTCATCTGCCGTTTGCGGAAGTTTATACTCATAAAAACAAAGATTCTTTTTTAATTTATCGGCTATAATTTTTGCAACTTGCGCGTCGGCGTCTTCAATGTTCCCAAAATTTAGCAAATCTGGTAATTCATCAAACAATGCCAAAACCGTTCTGCTGTCTATTCCGCCCGACAAAGCCAATAACGGTTTTTCACGATTCGGCATTTTCATATTCACTATTGATTTTAATTTCTCAACAGAAAAATCTTCACTGCTTTGTTGTTTTATGTCCCATTGACTATCTTTATGAAAAATTTCATTTTTTTCGATTTTTAGACAACCGCCTGTCCCCAACCTTTTTACGCCTTTTAACAAAGCGCCGCCGCCGAAAGAATTTATAAATCGCGAATATCCCGCATAATTTTCAAACGAAAACTCCGCATTTTCAACCATATCCGCCATATCGACAAGTTGCGTTGCGAATAATATTTTATCTTTTTCTTTTTTCCAGTATAATTTTCTCAATTCCAGCGGGTCGTTATAAAATTCGACAAAATTATCTTTCCAGCGAAGTATAATATAGTGTCCGTCTAATTTATCAAATTCAATATTGTCCCGTTGAATAATTTGTTTCCATTCGGTTTTTGTAATAAAGCGGGATTCAATTATGCCGATACCGCAAACAATCCACGACCAACCGCCGTTTTGAGAAACGTCAAAGCAAAAAGTTTCAGGAATTCCGCTTCCCGATACGGATATTTTATCGTTCAAAAAATCCATAGAATTTTTTGAGTTGTCTTGCTGAAATGTGAACTGTTGCGAAATTGAATTTAAAAACACGCATCCTTTAATGTTGCTCATAATAAGTCGCCTTTCTTTGCCTTTGAACCGCAAATTAAAATTTATGCAAAAACGTTATTGTTATTGCCGAAATTAAAAAATTATGAATTGCGGAAAAAGACAACGAAAAGGTTGTTTCGTCCATAAATCATAATTTGTCGAGAATTGTGATTTTTTTACAATGATATTTTAGATATAACAAAGCGACGGACAGAAACAACCACAAGGAAGTTTTGTCGCTTTGTTAAAAAAAATAAAAATATCAATAAATAGTGAGTTTATTCACTATTCACAATTCTCGACATTTGTAATATAATTTTTATTTTTGATAAAAAACGAGAAAAAATATTTTTATAAATTTTTTATTAAAGAAATAGTAGCAATAAACGGAAAAGTTTATCGCTATCCCGCAAAATTGGGAGTGAAGAAGTAGCGATTAAGCGTTATGTTATGTGTATAAAAGTTATATAAAACTATTCTTCCGCCGAAGCGTCGCCGTATTCTTTGAGTTTATTGCGCAAAGTACGCACCGAAATATCCATTATTTCCGCCGCTTGCGTCTTGTTGTTTTTGCAATGTTCAAGGGTGGCGTAAATAAGTTCTTTTTCGACCTGCGCGACGGTTTTCCCGACGGCGAGTCCTTTGGATATTTCAACGGGAAGTTCTTTCGCTTTGCCCAAACGAAGCGATTCTTCGCTCAATTCGCCGCCGCTCGTCAAAACGACCGAACGCTCGATAATATTTTCAAGTTCGCGGATATTTCCCGGAAAATCATAATTTTTCAACGCTTCAAGCGCACCTTTTGAAACGCCCGAAACCGAAAAACCGTTTTCTTCGTTGTATTTTGCGATAAAGTGATTTATCAAATCGGGAACGTCGTCTTTTCTTTCACGCAAAGGCGGCAATTCAAAGTGAAAGACGTTAAGACGATAATACAAATCTTCGCGGAAAGTCCCGTTTTTAACTTCTTTTTGCAAGTCGCGGTTTGTCGTAACAATAAGACGAATGTCGACCGAAACCGGTACGTCTCCTCCTATTTTATCGACTTCCCGTTCCTGCAAAACGCGCAGAAGTTTTGCCTGCACTCCAAGCGGCATTTCGCCTATTTCGTCCAAGAGCAATGTTCCGCCGTTTGCGAGTTCAAATTTACCCAAACGAGTTTTTAGCGCGCCCGTAAACGCGCCTTTTTCGTGTCCGAAAAGTTCGCTTTCAATTAAACTTTCGGGAAGCGCCGCGCAATTTACTTTTACGAACGGACCGCCCGAACGATTGCTTAACGCGTGTATCGATTTCGCAATCATTTCCTTACCCGTTCCCGATTCGCCCGTTACCAAAATAGTCGATTTGCTCGACGCTATCGTCTCTATCGTTTTTTGAATTTCTTTTATTTGCTTCGATTGTCCGATATATTGCCATTTGCCTTTTAGCGCGGTTTTTAGAACTGTGTTTTCTTTGACGAGCCGCGTGTTTTCGCGTACTAAATTGTTCTTTTCGACGGCTCGCGTAAGTATCGCTTCAAGACGGTCGGTAAAAGAATCGCTTCCTTTTTC
This sequence comes from Chitinivibrionia bacterium, assembly GCA_009787445.1. Classification (GTDB taxonomy): domain Bacteria; phylum Fibrobacterota; class Chitinivibrionia; order Chitinivibrionales; family Chitinivibrionaceae; genus WRFX01. The sequence goes on from WRFX01000019.1 coordinate 3,864, forward strand.
TATAAAATAGTAAGCCCCTTTGCTCATCGCGTCGACGGCGGTTTTTACGTCGCCGAAAGCGGTCATTATTATAAACGGAATTTTGCTTTCCCGCTTAACAAGGTTATCTAATAATTGAAGTCCGTCCATAATCGGCATTTTTATGTCGCTTACTATTGCCGAAAGATTTTCTTGCGCAATAACTTCCAAAGCGGCTTGTCCGTTTATCGCTTCAAAAATTTGGTATTGCTCGCCGTATTCCAAAAACTCGACGACCGAGCCGCGCATATGTTTGTCGTCGTCGACAACTAAAATTTTTGGTTTATCCATATTTTAACCTTTCGTTGCTTATCTATTTACTTTATTGCAAGGCAAATATAATAAATTTCGCCGTACTTTTACGGAATTATTTCATATTTTTTTTCTTTTTTTAAGATAATTTACACATTTATTCATTGAAAAACTTTTAATCTTTCAACTTAAATACGATTTTTTTGCTCGCTTTTACGGAAACCGCTTTTCCGTTTTTTGTAGCGGGAGTAAAACGCCACGAAAGAACCGTTTTTCTTATCGCGTTTTCAAACGAAGCGTGCGGAGTCGATAAAATTTCTATTTCGCTCACTCGTCCCGCAGTATCGATAATATATGATATTTCGGCAATTCCTTCAATTTTTTCGTTTTTTGCCGCTTTTGGATATGGAATTTGCGGCATATAAAGCGTTTTCGGCGCATTAGTAAATTCTTGCGTCAATTCGGTCGCGACGTTTGAATTTTCCGCTTTTTCAATGTCGCCGATTTCGCCGATTTCGCCGTCTGCTTCAATTTGTTCGGTAAAATCGCCGTTTGTTTCCATAGAATTTTCGATAAAATTTTCAATTTCGGCAGATGTTTCGGACGGAACAAACGATTTTTCATCGCTTTGCAAAGACCGCCGATTTTGTTTGGAAATTTGCCGTTTTACTTGCGCGGGCGGTTCTGTTGCAGGCGGCGTTTGTCGAGGAGTTACAAGCGTTACAAGCGCGTAAGATTTTTCTAAATTAGGCACGGGTTTTGCTTCCCGAAAAGAAAACAAAAATGCGAAAAAGGCGATATGTATTATCGCCGAAAAGAAAACGGCGGCGCAAATATTATCTTCGCGCCGCCTGAAAAAACTGCCTGTTTTAATCAAGCCCTCTGATTCTCCCGTCGTCTAAAACTATTGTAAAATCCGAATCGAATCCCTGTCTGGGATAAAATTCGCCGTCAATCAAATTCATAAAATTCCAACCCGCCGTAACCGCAGTCGTGCCTGTATAACGGGGACGAAGCGTATAACCCGCCAATTTTTCGGGGCTGAAAATTACGTGATTTTTACGCGACTCGGTATCGGGTTCTTTAAGCGTCGCCAAATCCAAATACACCTGAAAATCGCGGAAACGTCCGAGCCAATGGTCTGAATGCGGATGTATGTTAAAATGAAGCGTCTGCCCTGCGCCTACATCCCAATAATTATTTCCGCCCCAGGTCTGCGGTCCGAGTTCCGCGCGACTTTGGACTTCATAAGTATAAGGAATAAACACCGTATCGCCGACGACGGGTTGTTCAAACATAGTGATTCTGCCGCTAAAATAATATCCGGCGTTTTTCGCCTGCAAAACTTGCTTTGCCTTTTTGTCGGGGTCAACGTCTTTGACGCGATTCCACCAATTAGCCGCGTTTGCGCCGTCCGCGCCGGGCCAAAACACTCTCACCCACGGCGTTCCGTATTGACCCGGTTCTACTGTAACCGAACCCAAATATTGCTGCAACGGTTTCATTAAATTCACCGCGTACGTCTCGCAAATCGGATGTTCCGGGTCAGGTGAAGACGGGTCGACATTTTCCGTCAGCGTATGGTCGGCGGCGGCGTGCCTTACGCTACTGCTATGCTGGTCAAAATGACCGGCGGAAAGCGTAGGATATTTCAATATGATATACGCCGTGTCAATCGTCATTGCGTAAAATCCGTAACTCTGATGGTTCACAGGTGTACCGTCCAAAGCAGTTCCCGACGTACTTGGATAATACCATCTGGACGTCGGCTCGGTATTGTCGTATAAATTGTCCAAATGCGCGTTTGTGCCGAATTGCCAATCTGCCGCGCCTCTCCTTTCGCCGCCGCCGTAAAACGAAATCCGCGCGGTAGTTTTCTCTTTTTCGCCGTCGGGTTCTTTGATAATTTCAATTTCTTTTCCGTCGTCGCAACCGACAAAAAAGAACATTCCCAACGCAACGGTTATCGCAGATACCGCCAAACTGTTTTTCAAAAGTTTCATTCAGAAACTCCTTTCATAAAAAAATTAAACATAAAACAGACAATATAAGAAACACAATTTCTAAATTTTTACTTCACCGCAGAATTATTTTATCGAAAATTCTACGTCCCAGCCGCCGCTTAAAAAAGTATTCCATCCGCGTTCATCGTAATCGTTGTCAAGTTCGGCGTAAATTAAATCCATAAGCGTTTTTCCTGCTGGAAGCGCGACGCTCGGCAAAAAATCTTTAAGAGTTAAATCGCTGAAAACAATACGCTCTTCACGCGCCATTTCTTGCGCCTTTTCATATACTTTGTATTTTTCAAGAACTTCAAACCAACGCTCTATATGCGGACGAAATTTTACGGACAAAGTTTCTTTGTCATTCAGATTAGCCGCTTTTTCCCAATAAACGCCTACGGGACCGATTTCTTTTTTGCCTACGAGTTCGTAAGCGTAAGTTTTAGCCGGCGACGATGCGGTCGAATCAACTTCAATTTTTCCCGCGAAATAATATCCCGCGTCTTTCTCCTTCAAAATTTGTTTCGACGGAGTATCGACATCTTTAACAAGTTCCCACCATAAATCCGCGTTTTTGCCGTCCGCGCAGGGACAAAAAACTCTAACGTAAGGGTCGCCGTAAAATCCTTCGTCTAAACCTTCTATATTTCCCAAATAAGATTCCTGCGGTTTGAGCAAATCGACGGCGTATGTTTCGCATATCGACTGATTGCCGTCAGGGTCTCCCAAAGTATATTCGCCCGCCGAGTGCCTTAAAATTCTCGGATTATACTCGTCGTGAACCGCGTAAACAGTCGGATATTTGATTATCATTACCGCCGTATCGATAGTCGCCTTAAACCCGTTATAAGAAAAATATTCGCCGACGTATATTTTTGAGCCGACGTAAAACTCAACGGTTCCGACTCCAAACGGTTTCCATTGCGCGTAAAGCGTCATACTTTGCGTCGGGACGATTACCTGCGAAACGCCGTAGTCCGTTCCGCTTCCATTGTCTTTCGTATTCCATCCGTCAAGCGAAATTCTTTCGTTCCAGCGGTTAAAATATTCGTTGTCGGTTGCGAGTTTTACGGATTCTCCCGCGTTAACGGAAACGGAAGCGGGTAGTTTTCCGCTGAAATTGGCGGCGTTTGCATTGTAAGTAATCGTAAATTTTTCGCCGTCGTCGTCTTTGCCGCAGCCGACAAACATTACCGCCAATACCGCCGCAATTATTAGTAAGCACCGTAAATTTTTTTTCAATTTCATAATCCAAACTCTCGTTTTATCAATCGTAGAAAATCACGCGAAATCCGGTATATCCGCCGCTGTATCCCGGTTGGCTCGCTTCGCGATACGCAATACGGCTATTTGACTCGCCTGTATCGTAGGAACCTCCGCGATTATTGCGAATTTCACCGCAGCAAAGTTCTTCTACATTTTGAATATCGGGGTCGGTTCTTGTTCCTGTATTTTCTTCAACGCCGTAAGAATTGTAAAAATCCGACAACCATTCCCATACGTTTCCGGTCATATCGTAAATTCCCAGTTCGTTGGCTTTTTTAGTTCCAACGGTGCGTAGTGACCAGCCCGAATTACCTTCATACCACGCGACTTCATCCAAATTGTCGCCGCCGCTGTATTTATAACCTTTACTTTTATTGCCGCCTCTCGCCGCGTATTCCCATTGCGCTTCGGTCGGGAGAAATCCGCCTTTACTTTCCGCAAACGCTTTCGCATCCGCCCAAGTTACGTTTACGACAGGATGTTTTTTCCTGTCGTCCGAAACTTCTCTGCCGTACTGTTCGTTTGTTACGGGATATTTACCTATCCAGAAATTCCTCGTTAAAGTAACTTTATGATAAACCTCGTCGTTGGGTTTTTCTCTTTCGCTTTCCTGACTTCCCATATAAAACGTTCCTTTTTCAACCAAAACGCACTCTATTCCGTTTATGGTTTTTTGGGTTACAGGGCTTTCATCGTCCTTGTCGCTGCAACCGACAAAAAAGAACATTCCCAACGCAACGGTTATCGCAGATACCGTCAAACTGTTTTTCAATCGTTTCATTTAAGAAACTCCTTTCATATAAAGTTAAATGTAACATACACAATTTCTAATTAAATCGCAAACCGAAATAAAACGTTCTACCCTTAATCGGCGCCCAAACCGAAGTCGTTTGATAGTACCAACCGTCCGCGTAAAAAATCGGCTCGATTTTGGATTGATAAAAGTCCCCGATATTATTGCACGCCGCCGTAAACGTAAATCTTGCGAGCCGCTTTTCTATTTGCGCGCTGAAAATCGAATACGGTTCGCCGTATCTTTCGGGCATAATAAGTTTTTGTCCGAAGCGAACTTCGCGAAGCAGTTGCCTTCCCGTATAATTCCAGTCAAAAGACAAAACTAGACCGCTTTTTCTATTGTCCCATTGAATTTTCGCCAGAGCCGTATAATTTGGCGAATAATACGAAAAATTTTTCTCCGTTTCGTTTTTCGATTCAAAATCAAGCAAAGTCGCGCCGCCTTCAAGCGTAAAACCCTTCGGCAAAGAAAAACGCGCTACTCCTTCTAATCCGCGAGTTATCGCGGTTCCGTCAAGATTGCGATAGCGCACAATTTGACGTCCGTCGGCGGTATATCTTCGCAAATATTGCGCCTGAATATAATCGGATATTACCGTTTGATAAGCCGTCGCCTCCGCCGTAATTCCCAAATTAACGCGCCAAAATTGCGAATATTGCACGTTTTGCGCGAAAGTCCAAGAACTTTCTTCGCGTAAATTTTCTACCGGTTCCAAATAATAAACGTCGCTTGTGGTCGCCGAGTGATTTTCCGAAAATAAATTGAAAGTCCTGAATCCTTTGCCCGCCGTCGTTTTGAAATTAAGATGGTGATTTGCGTAATAATTAAAAGCGAAACGCGGCGACAAAATAAATCCGTGAACGTTATGAAAATCGCCGCGCAAACCTGCGGAAACGTCAAAAAGTTCGTTTATAACAAAAATATTTTGCAAATATATCGCTAAAATATTATACAAATGCGAACCGATGGAACGGTCGTCGTAAAATTTATCGTAAGTGTAACTTACGCCCGCGAGCAGTTTATTTTTGTAAAAATCAAAATGAAAATCCGAAACCGCAAAAAGCATATCTTGCAACGCTTCAAGCGACAGATAGCCGTAGTAACTGTCCTGATAATGCTGAATAAAACTTGCGCGATTTTCATTCGTAACAATCGGATTTATTTCGGTTTTGCTTCCGATTTCGTAATTTACGCGCCTTGTCCGCGCATATTCCTGATATATCAGCGGACGAAAAACCGTATTTCCCCATTCGTCGATATAAGTGCTTTCCGGCTGGAAATTTCCTATGTATTTGCGCGACGAATTTTGCGTGCCGCCAAATCTGTCTTCGTATGCTGTCTGCGCGTTTGCGAAAATTTGCGTACTTTTTATTTCCTGCGACAAACGCAGCGAAAAATTTACGCGGTCAAATTCCGCGACGTCCATCATAGGAGTGGAACTGTCCATATCTATGCGCGGCGAATTTGCGTAAGCCATAGAAATTTGTACGCCCGTTTGGCTTTTTTCGACAAACGTAGAAAAATAAGCGTCGTAATTTTGCTCGTTATGATTTCCCAACGCCATCTTGAAATACGTTTTCGTATCGAAAGAAATCGGTTTGTGAATAATATCCACTACGCCCGCAATCGCGTTGTTTCCGTGCCGCACGCTCGACGCTCCCTTAACAATCAATATATTATCTATATTTACCAGCGGAATTTGCTCGATTCCATAAATATTTCCCAAGCCAGAATATGCGGGAACGCCGTCTATAAGAATTTGCGAATACGCGCCGTTAAGCCCCAAAAGGCGAATATGCGCGGTATTGCAAACGGAACAATCGACTTTTTTGCGCACGCCGAGTTTGCCGTCGAGCAAATCGATTAAATTTGTCGCAGTCGTCCGTTCAATTTCTTTGCGCGAAACGGTATCGACAATCGCAATTTTGTCCTGCTGTTTCGTGAGTAAAATTATACTGTCCCGCACAACCATCGTTCCCATATCTATAGTTTCCTGCGCGGCGCACAAGAAAGCAAAAATAAAAATTATTATGAATTTCGCCATTATTTTTTCTCGTTTTTAATGACTAAATTCATAGATTTGTTTTCCGTAAATCTTTGACGAAAAGCCAAATACGCCGTAGCGTTGCTTTTTTCGTGAATTATAATTTTGCCATCTTCGTTTGGACGCAAGAGTTCAAAACGTATGGGAGTAAACCAGCGTTCAAGTTTCGGCGATATATAAAATGAAAAAGCGTCGCCTTCATAAACGGGAAGATTAAAAGTTATGTCGCCCATAGAGTTTTCGTCAAATGTTTCCAAAGAATAAAGTTCAAAGGGATATTGCGTTTTGTCGTCGCCGACTATACCCGAAAAATAGAACGAGCGACCTTTAAGTTCGGAATAGTTTTTTATGTTTTTCACCGTATCGCCCAAAGTTTTGACGTATTCGTCGTTTGTTATAATCATATGGATATGCGAATATTTGCCTTCGTCGGGAACTTTAAGTTTCTGGATATTCTGCGTTTTCAGCAAATCGACGGCGAAATATCCGTAGATTTTAGGCGAAATCTTTCCACCGGGAACATCGTGTCGTATTCCCCGCGGCGCGTTCGGCTCTTCCCAGTGTATTCCTATTTCGCCTGCGACCATCATCGCTTTTTCTATTGTCCAAACGGCGTTTCCCGTAGAAAAATTAACCGCTCCTTCGCCGAATGCCGTATCGTTAGCGAAATAATAATCGATAGTCGCGGACGAAACTTCCGGCGTATCGTTTGACGCGCAGCCAAAAAACATCGCGACGGCGAGCGCGTATATAAAAAAATGACGTAAATTCATATTTTAACCTCCGTAATTTAATTTCGGAAATTAAAATAAGAATTAGTTAAAAATCTATGCCAAACAAACGGGAGAACAGAGTATGAACAATTTATTACGCGCTTTTGTTTATATGCGCTTTTTATAAATTAACAATAAATTTTGTTGTTTTTTTTGTTATTTTGCAAATTTATGAATAATAATTTTTATGAATTTGTTTCTTTTCCGTATTCCTGAATCGTTTTTACGCCGTAATCCTGTTTCGCTAACGAATCCATTCCCGCGACCGCCGCTTGAGCCGCCTCTATTGTCGTTATGTAAGGAATTTTTTGCAAAACCGCCGCCGTGCGAATAGGTTTGCTGTCCAAAAGCGCGCGCTGTCCTTCGGGAATATTTATAAGTAAATCAAACTTATTGGCGCGAATCATATCCACAATATCCGGCTTTCCCATACCGACTTTTGGTACGGGAATTGCGGGAACTCCGTAATTGTTGAGCATTTTCGCCGTGCCTTCCGTCGAATAAACTTTGAAGCCGAGTTCGTGAATTTTTTTCGCCATAAAAACTATATGGCGACGAATCGTATTGCGAACCGAAATGAAAACCGCGCCGCTTTTTGGAAGTTTGTTGTAAGCCGCTTCTTGCGCTTTAAGATAGGCGATTCCAAAATCCTTGTCTATTCCCATTACTTCGCCCGTCGATTTCATTTCGGGACCAAGCATCGTGTCGGAGCCCGGAAATTTATTGAACGGCAAAACCGCTTCTTTTACCGCAAAATAATCCATATTAGGGACTTGCGCTTCGGCAATGTTTTTTAACATAATTCCCGTCATAACTTTCGCCGCAATTTTCGCCCACGCGACTCCCGTCGCCTTGCTCACGAAAGGAACCGTGCGGCTTGCTCGCGGATTTACTTCTATAATATAAATGTCGTTTCCGTCTATGGCAAACTGTATGTTCATAAGTCCGACGACTTTAAGTTCGCTTGCGACGTTTTCGGTAATTTGTCTTATTTCTTTTACAATTCTTCGCGGCAAAGTATACGGCGGCAAAACGCAGGCGGAATCGCCCGAATGAATGCCCGCTTCTTCTATATGTTCCATAATTCCGCAAACTATTGTTTGTTCTCCGTCGGATACCGCGTCGACGTCTAATTCTATCGCGTCTTGTATAAATTTGTCTATAAGAACGGGGCGATTTTCTCCCGCGTCTTTTGCTTCCTCGACAAATTTGTCAAGTCCGTCGGCGGAATAAATAATTCTCATTCCGCGTCCGCCCAAAACAAAACTCGGACGAAGCAAAATCGGATATCCTATTCGCTTTGCTATTTCTATCGCTTCTTCGGGAGTGGAAGCCATTCCGTTTGGCGGCTGTTTTATGCCTAATTTATTGCACATAGCCGAAAATTCGTCGCGGTCTTCCGCCTTGTTTATGTTTTCTACCGAAGTTCCAATAATTTTTGCGCCGCAATCGCGAAGTTTTTTCGCCAAATTAAGCGGAGTTTGACCGCCGAACTGCACAATAACGCCGTCGGGTTTTTCGTGGTCTATAACGTTCATCACGTCTTCAAAAGTAAGCGGTTCAAAATAAAGTTTGTCCGAAGTATCGTAATCGGTCGACACGGTTTCGGGGTTGGAATTTACCATAATACTCTCGATTCCCAATTCTTTTAGCGCGTAAGCCGCTTGACAACAGCAATAATCAAATTCTATTCCCTGTCCGATTCTGTTTGGTCCGCCGCCTAAAATCATAATTTTTCGTTTGTCGCTAACGAGAGATTCGTTTTCTTTTTCGTAAGTCGAATAATAATACGACACAAAAGTGTCGAATTTTGCCGCGCAAGTGTCTACGGATTTATACACGGGAATAATTTTTTCTTTAACGCGAATTTTGCGCGCGTCAAGTTCCGAAATTCCGTTTAAATTTGCTATTTGCGCGTCCGAAAATCCCATAATTTTCGCTTCCGCAAACAATTCTTTTCGCTCGTTTTCGCTTATATTTTTAATTTCTTTTAATTTCTTTTCAAAATCCACAATATCTTTCATATTATTTAAAAACCATCTGTCTATTTTGGTAATATCGAAAATTTCGTCGACCGAAATTCCTTTGTCCATCGCGGCTCTAACAATAAATATTCTGTCGTGCGAAAGTTCTTTCAGTTCGTTTTTAATTTGCTCTACGGAATAATCGGCGTATTTTGTCGTTTCAAAACCTGCGTGGCGCGTTTCGAGTCCTCGAAGTCCTTTTTGCAAACTTTCTTTGAATGTTCGACCGATTGACATTATTTCGCCGACCGCTTTCATTTGAACGCCGAGTCGGGCGTCCGCTTCGGGAAATTTTTCAAACGCGAATCTCGGAATTTTCGTTACTACATAATCTATCGTCGGCTCAAACGACGCGGGAGTTTTGCGCGTAATATCGTTCATAATTTCGTCCAAAGAATAGCCAACGCTCAATTTTGCCGCGACTTTCGCAATCGGATAACCCGTCGCCTTGCTTGCCAAAGCCGAACTTCTGCTAACTCGCGGATTCATTTCAATAACGAGCATTCGTCCGTTGTTTGGGTCTATCGCAAACTGAATATTGCTTCCGCCGATAACGCCTACTTTGCGAATCATTGCGACAGCCGCGTCGCGCATTTTTGCGTATTGTTCAAACGTTAATGTTTGCGCGGGAGCGACGGTTATGGAATCGCCCGTATGTATTCCCATCGGGTCAAGGTTTTCTATTGAACAAATTACGATAACTTTGTCTTTGTGGTCGCGAATTACTTCTATTTCGAGTTCTTGCCAGCCCAAAACCGATTCGTCAATAAGAATTTCGCTTGTGGGAGACAAAAGTAGTCCTTTTTTTGCCGCCGCTTCAAATTCGCCGCGTTCATAAACGATTCCGCCGCCCGTTCCGCCCATAGTGAAACTCGGACGAACAATGCACGGAAAACCGAATTCGTCGGCAATTTCCCACGCTTCTTCGAGCGTATGCGCAATTTTTGCTTTGGGCATTTCAAGTCCGATTTCGTTCATCGCTTTTTTGAACTCGCTTCTGTCTTCGGCAAGCAAAATCGCCTGTTCGTTTGCGCCTATGAGTTCTACGTTATATTTGGCGAGAATGCCTCTTTGGCTCATTGTCATTGCGGTATTCAGCGCGGTTTGTCCGCCCATCGTGGGCAAAAAAGCGTCGGGGCGTTCGCGGGCGATAATTTTTTCAACGACTTCGGGAGTAACTGGTTCTATGTATGTTTTGTCAGCCATATTCGGGTCGGTCATAATGGTCGCGGGGTTGGAATTTATTAAAACGATTTCGTAACCTTCCTGTTTGAGCGCCTTGCACGCCTGCGCTCCCGAATAGTCAAATTCGCACGCCTGACCGATAACTATAGGTCCGCTTCCGATAATCATAATTTTGTGTAAATCATTTCTTTTTGGCATTCAATTATCCCTTATTTTTGTAATAATCGCGTATTTTAAGTTGAAAAAATACTATTCGCCGCAATCCGAATGCGATTTTGTTTTTGATATTTCGCGATAATTGCTTTTCTTGAAGAAAAATTATAATTTTAATTCTTGCTTTTCGTTTGCGCCAAATATTATATTAATTATATTATTTGTTTTATAAATTAACGCAGATTGATACTGCGTAACAAAAAGGATGATTTATGGCTTTTTGTCATGATTGCGTTGAAAATTTTGAAGGAAACAAGTGTCCAAAATGCGGAAAAGTAATAGTATCGGGGAATACAAAAATAATAGGCGTCTGTCTTTCATTGTTTATTGCCTTTATTTGCGTATATTTCTTTATAGACGCTGTTAGTTCCGGAAGTAGTGATGTTGCAAACAGTATTAAACAAAAAGACAACAGCGACAAATATGAAGTAGTTGAGGCGGCGAGCGTAAAACAGGATATGTTTTCTTTATATATACAGGGAGAGCCCTGCGCAACAAAACAAACAAAACGTACAGTTATGCGCAAATAACTTTTAATTTGTACGATGAAAACGAATATCTTATCGGAACCGCTATTGCCAACATAAACAATTGGGAAGCCGGAGGAGTTTGGAAGTATAGCGCAATGGCATTGTCTCCGAACGGCAACGTGAAAAGTTATAAACTTGCCGACATAACAATGTTTTAATTTTCTTTTTGATTCAATTTGGAAGCGGATTTAGCAGAAAAATGATTTTAATTGTCGATGAAAAATCGACGTGACGTTTTGCAAAATGCTGTCGCAATCGAAATCGGGGAAAAATTCATCTTCGACACGGTTTTTTATCTCTTTTTCTCTTAAATTTTTATATTTCATAAGATAAAAATACTATTTGGCAAACGACAATACCATCGTTTTTTGTTTTTTGGCATATAGTATTTTTATGATAAATATAACAAAACATTAAAGATTTTTAGGAGGAAAAATGAAGAAAATTTTAACTATAATTTTAATTTCAACTTGCGTCGTTTGCGCGGCGAGTTTTGCGGCAAGCGGCGATATTCGCGGAAATACGGAAGCGCTCGAATACATAGCGGTTTGGCAAAATAACAACAGAAGAATCGCGATTTTTGACGCGGGCAATTTTTTAACGGAAGATTCTGCAAAAAACGTCGCTATATGCTCGCTTATGCAGAAAGTAAATTATTCGGCTATCGCTTTGGGCGGCAACGAATTGCGCTTCGGCGAGAATTTTTGGGAAGATATAAACAAAAAATTCCCACTTCTGCTTTTGGCGACGAACATAAACGTAAAATCAGGCAAAAAGTTGTTTGAAAAAATTCATTCGGTCGAATACAAAAACGGCGAAAAATATGCGCTTGTTTCGGCTTTTGACAAAAAAATAACGGGAATTTCTAACGATTACGAAGTCGAAGACCCGCAAACCGCCCTTGCGCGCGCAATCTCGCAAATTCCGCAGGGATATAAAATTGTGCTTATCGCGCATTGCGAACCGTCGCTTACGGATTCGTTAATTTCGCAAAATCCGCGCATCGATTTTGGAGTGCAGGGGCATACAAAAAACGTAACGCAACCGTCGCGTTTGAGTAGCGCAAAAATAGTTTTGCAATTTGGAGAACTCGGAAGAAGAATCGCGGTTTTGAACAGAAAAGGCGCGGTCAGATGGCGAGTTTTCGCTCAAAGAACCGCGAAAATCGCGCCGATTCCAAAAACATTCGTAGAAATTTTTTCTATGAGCGGATGTTCCTATTCAAAGGACGCGATAAGAAATTATTTGCAAATTTCGCTGGACTCAAATTATTCTATAAAGGTAAGTTTTGCGGGAAATTACGACGGTCAAACGCATAAACTTTCGCCCGGACTTCCCGACGGCTCGCTAATAGAAGAAAAAATTTACCTTGCAGTTCAAGATTTATTTCCCGAAAGATTTCGGGATTTTTTATTTTTGGCGACTACTCCCGATTCGGACGGCAAAAAAATTGCCGAAAATATTGGACTTTTACCCGAAATTTTTGCAAAATGGGACAAAGAAAAAGGCGATAAAATTCTTGCCGAAAACTATAAAAAATCGCAAACGCTAAATATTACGCAATGCCCGACTATATTTATAAATAACGAAATCGTTAAAAATTATTCAAAAATCATATTTATCGCGTCAAAATACGAAACGCCGAATTTGCCCGTCGATTATATTTTACAAAACACTTATGGAAAAATCGATACGTTTTTTTTGGATAATCCGGCCGCAAAAAAATTACTCGAAAACTTTGACATAGAGCGCGTTCCCGCAATTATCAGAGACGGATTTGTTTTGGATTGGCAAGATTTTCCCGACGGCGAATATTATAAACGGGACTTTCACGAAAACGAAATAGTTGTAATTTCCGACAGCGCCGCAGTATTAAAACTTAATGGATTTTTTAGCGAAAAAGTTGAAAATCTGCATTTGTTGGCGGACAAAGACGGCGACGAAAATATTCTTATTTGGTGGGAAAACAGATGCCTTACAACGACAAATAATTTGGAAAAAGCAAAAAAATTGATAGAATTTTACGTAAAAAAGGGCAAAAACCTGTGAGTTTTGCGGTTTTGTGTTTGGGAACAAACGTCGGCGATAAATTAGCAAACATAAAAGCGATGCGCGACGAATTGCAAAAAATAAGCAAAATTCCTCTAATTTGCTCTCCCGTGTACGAAAGCGCGGCGGTCGACGTAAAAATAGCGCAAGAAAATTATTTTAATCAGACGATTTTAATAGAAACCGACGAAACGCCCGAAGAACTTTTGAAAATAACGCAAAATATCGAAAAAAAACTCGGACGAAAATCAAAAAACGATAAATCGCCGCGAACCGCCGACATCGATATTTTACTCTTTGACGAAATTATAAAAAAAACGCCCGCGCTGACAATTCCTCATCCGAGATTGTTTTTCAGAAAGTTCGCAATTGAAGGCGTAAAATCGCTTAATACCAATTTATTGAATCCGTTTACGGGCGAAAAATTTGCAAATTATCGCGTTAGTAAGGAAATTTTGCGGCAAAAAATAAAAATTATTGAATAAAAATTTAGCAAAAACAGAAAAAATTCCGTTTTTACTCTGTATTTTTTTTTATATTATACCCGTATAATAGCGTTTTCAAGGAGGAATTATCAATATTTCGTTATCTCAAACGGGCTTATTTCAGGTGCTTTTGCCTGAACTTATTGGCGATGAATTGCTTGATTCCGTCGCGTTGGAAGCAAAAGTTAAGGCGCTGTCGACTTCGGGAAGTCATTTTATTTGCATAGATTTGTCGCCTTTGGATTATATTTATTCGGATTCCATAAATAAATTTATCGGGATGAATCGTTCGCTTCTTTCTATGGCGGGACGACTCGTTATAGTTGCGCCGCACGAAAAGGTTTTTGAAATTTTGAACCGCGCGGGAGTAGATAAACAGGTAAAAATTGTTCGTTCTTTGGACGAATTGCAAGCGCTTTCGGACATTCTTTTGAAAAGCGCTCCCGATATTGAACAACAGCACAGACAGGAAGAAGACGATTTTTCGGATTTGAAGCAAATACTTTCGGACACGCTTTCGATAGGCGACGAAACGCCCGCGTCGGGAGTTTTTGAAGATTCGTTTTCTGAACCGTCGGCATTTGCGCCGACGTCGCAGCCAACATTTGAGCCGACATTTGACCCGATACAAGAGACATTTGCTCCGATACAAGAACCGAAATTTGAGCCGACATTTGACCCGATACAAGAACCGATACAGCCGCCAAAACCCGCACCCGTGTTGCCGACGGAAGAACCGATTGCACCGCCTTCCGCGCCTTCTGCGCCTTCCGTATCGTCGAGTTTTGACGATTTATTTGTCGATGGCGGCGAAGCGCCTCCAATAGAAAAACCGATACAACAGCCGAAATCTGCGCCCGCAGAAAAACCTGTGGAAATGGATATAGGTCTTGACATTGATTCTATTGTACCGCAACAGCCGAAACCTGCAACTCCCGCACCCGTCGAAAAACCGATAGAAGTGGATATTGGTCTTGATATCGATTCTTTTGTACCGCAACAGCCGAAACCTGCAACTTCCGCTCCCGTTGAAAAACCGATAGAAGTGGACATTGGTCTTGATATTGACGATGCCATTATACCGCAACAGCCGAAACCCGCAACCCCCGCTCCCGTAGAAAAACCGATAGAGGTGGATGTAGGTCTCGATATCGATTCTATTATACAAAAGCCCGTTGAAATTCCGACGGTTGTCGAAGCGAAAAAAGAAGAAAAATTTGTTTCGCAGGACGAAGTGCGTTTTGAAATTGATGATTCGCCATACGATATTCCACAACAACCGCAACCGACGAATGTTGAAGTTGCGCGTCCGCAACAAGTACCCGTTTCGCCTGCGCCGCAACAACAAGCGCAAACATATTACGAACCTAAACCTGAAGCGATTCCCGCACAACAAACTATACAGCAACCGAGCGAAGCGGCGTTTTCAAAACCGAGCGGCAATGCCGATGCGTTTCCTTATTATAGCGACGAAAAACCTGCCAAAAACCTTGACAGTAAAATTGTTCTAATCGCTTTTGTCGGACTTATAGTTTTGGTATCCGCCGGAATTTTTACGAAAATAATTCCTTTTCCGTTTATGTCTTCCGAAGAAGAAGAGCAAACGTATCAAAACGAAGGAACGTATCAAACCGCTTCGGTAGACGAGGCATCGGTTCAAAAAGCGGAAGAGCAAGTCGCGGTTTCTGCGCCTCATCAGCCGAAACAACAAGTAAAAACGCAAACAAAACCGAAACAACAGGCAAAACCGCAACAGCCGAAACCGCAACCGCAAGCAAAGCAAAACGCTACCATACATATTGCGACAAATCCGAGCGGCGCAAGAATTTTTATAAATAACGGATATTTGGGCATATCGCCCGTCAGCGTTGCCAATGCGCCTCACGGGAAAGTTTTTTTTCGCGCTCAATTAGAAGGTTATTCGGAGTTGGAATGGCATATTGAATACAACGGCAAAGAACAAAAAATAACGAAAAATTTGGAAAGAAAAACGTCGGCGCAACAAACTGCGCAAACCGCGCAACAAACGCAAACAACCGCGCAACAACAGGCATTAGCGCAACAACAGCAACAAGAAGCGTTGGCACAACAACAAGCGTTAGCGCAACAACAACAGCAACAAGCGTTAGCGCAACAGCAACAACAACAAGCATTATTAGCACAGCAACAACAGCAAGCGTTAGCGCAACAACAACAGCAAGCATTATTAGCGCAACAGCAACAACAAGCAGCCGAACAAGCGGCGCGAGACCAAGCCGCACGTGACCAAGCGGCACGTGACCAAGCGGCACGAGACCAAGCCGCACGCGAACAGGCGGCGAAAGACCAAGCCGCACGTGACCAAGCCGCACGTGACCAAGCGGCACGTGACCAAGCGGCACGAGACCAAGCCGCACGCGAGCAGGCGGCGAAAGACCAAGCGGCGCGAGAACAGGCGGCGCGTGAAGAAGCGGCTCGAAAAGCGGCGGCGGACGAAGCGGCTCGAAAAGCGGCTGAAGAAGCGCAAGAAGCAAATATATTCTTTACGACGAATCCTCCAAACGCTGAAATTTATCATAACGGCAAACTTATAGGAAGGTCGACGGCTCCCGTAAGGATTAAACCGGGCGAGTATACTTTTGAGTTCAAAAAAGACGAATTGACAGGCACTTGGACTGGCAGATTAAGAGACGGCAAAAACCCGGCGGCAATAGTTCGTCTTCAAAGTCAATAAGAAAGGAGCGCGATTTTGGAAAACGCAGGAATGGATTCTTACTGTTGCGATTTAATAATGTCCCGTCTTATCGATTCGGGGCGGGACGTAAGATATTCTATTCGCGCTTACGAATTTGTTTATTTGGCGTTTAACGTTCTCGAAAAAAAGCAAACCGTCGCGCGTACTTATGATTTTTCCGCAAAAGAAATAGTGCAAACCGCAGTCAATACGGCAAACGCATTTTACGGATCCATTGCGGAGTTCGTTTTGGCGGATATGGGAATCAAAACGGCAAACGACATCGGCGCGATAATTTTTAATCTCGTGGATTTGAATATTTTCTCAAAAAGCGAATACGACGAAACTATGGAATTTCAGGCGTTATCGGAAAAACCGCTGTTTTTTGGCGTAAAACCGAAGCCGTTAAATATAGAAAAATTAAAATTTTTTGAAGATACTTGATTTTTACGGTTGCGAAAAATTATATTTACTCCGCAAATTGTTAAAAATATCGCCACCTTAGCTCAGTTGGTAGAGCAAAGGACTGAAAATCCTTGTGTCTGCGGTTCAATCCCGCGAGGTGGCACCTTCTTAATCGGAACATACAAACGTATGCTCCGATTTTTTTATTCTTAAAGATTTCCGTTCGCTTCCGACAAACGAACTTCTTTGGCTATACATTTGCCTTGGTCGCTTAACATTTCCAAAAATTCTACCGTGTCGCCGACTTGTAACTCCGCAAAATTGCAATCGATAACGTTTGAACAATGAAAAAATGCGTCTTCCGGCTCGTTGTTTATAAAGCCGTATTGGTCTTTTATCGCCTTAATCGTGCTTGTTTTTACGGACGGCTTAAACGTCGCGGGGTCGACTTTGGGCGCAGTCGATTCCGTCATAGGCGGCGTCATCGGCGATTTTCTTTCGGTATAAACGACCGTCGTAGAATACTCGTTAGTGCTTTCGCGATTGGTGAAAAGTCCCGTTATCAGCGGGTCGTTTCTTTTTACGCGATTGTCGATAATTTCGTGCATCGCGATAGGATACGTAACCTCTTCGAGCAATGCCTGCGAAGTTCTTGTAATGCTGTTTTTGCCCGCGGCGTTTACGTATTCGAAATCCCAAGACAAAACCATTACGCGAACGCCCAAAGCGTTAAGTTTTCTTACAAGCGGAACATAATCGCCGTCTGAGGCGATAAGCACCAAAATGTCGAATCTCTTGTAAAAAGCCAATTCAAACGCCTCCAACGCCAGTAGAACGTCTATGCCTTTTTCGTGCCTGCTTCCGTCGTGTTCTACTCTCACGGGAAGATAATGCGTCGTAATTCCTTCCGCGTGAAGCATATCGTCGAAAAGACGTTCGTAATACAGAATTTCGCTTCCGTTTTCCGCGTTTCTGTTTTCAAACGCGTTTACTCTTCCCCTAAAATAATGCGCGTCGACAATGTGGCACAAATGTTCGTCGATGTTGCACAAATCTGCAGCGTGATTGCGAATAAACCTGTGAAGTCCTGCAACGCTCAAACGGGATTTTCTTTCGTGCGAGTATTTGTAATAATTACTTACGTGTAAGAAATAATTTCCGTCGTAAAACACGCCTATTTTTGTAAGCCCCTGACCCGTTTTTATCATCATTTTCCGCCTCCTTTTTGATTAACCGATTTTAATGATAATATTATAATGTTATCCGTTTATTTCCAAGTTTTCCACAAATTTATAAGTCCGTTTGTAGAACTGTCGTGGCTTTCCACTTTACCACTGCCGTTTAATTCGGGCAAAATTTTATTTGCAAGTTGTTTTCCAAGTTCGACTCCCCATTGGTCAAAACTGAAAATGTTAAAAATTATTCCCTGAACAAATATTTTGTGTTCGTAAATCGCTATGAGTTTTCCAAGATTTTTCGGGGTTATTTTTTTGACGAGTATCGAATTTGTCGGAATGTCGCCTTCAAATACCTTAAACGGCACAAGTTTTTCGTATTCGGCGGGCTTTTTTCCCGCTTTTTCAAACTCTTCTACAACTTGTTCTTTCGTTTTTCCAAACGCCATCGCTTCCGTTTGCGCAAAGAAATTTGAAAGAAGTTTTACGTGATGGTCGCCGATAGGATTTTGGCTTTGCGCGGGAGCGATAAAATCGCAGGGAATAAGTTTTGTTCCCTGATGAATCAACTGATAAAACGCGTGCTGTCCGTTTGTTCCCGGCTCTCCCCAAATGATAGGTCCCGTTTCATAATCGACTTTTTTTCCGTCTCTGTCGCATTTTTTCCCGTTGGATTCCATATTTCCCTGCTGAAAATACGCCGAAAATCTGTGCAAATATTGGTCGTAAGGCAAAATCGCTTCGCTTTGCGCGTTAAGAAAATTGTTGTACCAAATTCCTATAACAGCCAAAATCACGGGAATATTGTCCTTAAATTCGGTCGTTAAAAAATGCCTGTCCGTTTCGTAAGCGCCTTCAAGAAGTTTTTCAAAATTATCGAAGCCGATTGTAAGCGCGATTGAAAGTCCGATTGCCGACCAAAGAGAATATCTTCCGCCGACCCAATCCCAAAATTCAAACATATTTTTCGTGTCTATGCCAAATGCCGAAACCGCTTTTTCGTTTGTAGAAAGCGCGGCAAAATGCTTTGCGATGTGCTTTTCGTCTTTTGCGTTTTTCAAAAACCAATCTCTTGCGGTATTCGCGTTCGTCATCGTTTCTTGCGTGGTAAACGTTTTTGACGCGACTAAAAATAACGTCGTTTCGCAATCGCACTTTTTTAACGTTTCGGCAATGTGCGTTCCGTCGACATTTGAGACAAAATAAGAACTTATTCCTTTAACCCAATACGGTTTTAACGCTTCGGTTACCATTACCGGTCCCAAATCGCTTCCGCCAATTCCTATATTTACTATGGTGTTAATCGGCTTTCCCGTAAAGCCAAGCCACTTTTTATTGTGTATTTGCGCGCAAAAATCTTTCATTTGCGCAAGAACTTTTTGCACGTCGCTCGTAACGTCTTTGCCGTCGACCATTACCTTTTCTTTGCCTCCGTTTCGCAAAGCGGTATGCAAAACGGCGCGATTTTCCGTAACGTTTATTTTTTCGCCCGAAAAGAACGCTTTCGCCGCGCCTTCAACATCGCAGGTTTTTGCGAGCGAAATTAAATCGTTAAAGATTTCTTGGGTGATAAGATTTTTTGAAAAATCGACAAATAGTTCGTCGTCAAAACTGCGTGAAAATTTTTCAAATCTGTTTTTGTCTTCGGCAAACAATTTTTTAAGATTTCTGCCTTCGTTTTTTTTCGCTCTCTCGCCGAGAGATTTCCATTCTTTCGTAGTAGATGGATTGAGATTTTTCAGCATATTTTCCGTATCCCTTTTTAAAATAATAAATTTTATCTATCGACACTAAAATAATATTGTGCAATATTAAAAAACGCATTTTTATAAAAATTTTTTATTTTTTTTCGATTGCGTATTTTTTAGATAGGAATTGAATTTAGTGTTATAGGAAATTTTATTTTTTTCGTTCCCCTTGTTTTTCTCCAAAACAATATAGTAATTTTCCCGTGCTTATACAAAATTGTATGAGATTTCTACAGAAAATTTAACAACAAAGAAGCAAAAATATGGAAACGGAAATCGAACGGAAAACGGCAAAGCCGAAACGCAAGAAGACGGCGACTTATCACGACGCGGCGTTTGCGGCATTTATGTATCTTTTGCGCAAATACATAAAGAATGGCGATATAGTTTTGGAAAACGAGCGGCATTTATCCAAACGTCCGCTTAAAATTGACATAATGATTATCAAAAAGAACAGAAATGTTGAAATAGAAACGAGTTTTGGTAAAATATTTCGCGAATATAACGTAATCGAATACAAAAGTCCTGTCGATTCTGCGCTTTCGTTGTCGGTATTTAACAAAGTAATTCACGGATATGTGGGGATATACGCCTCGCAAGAAAACATAAAACTGACCGATATGACGGCGACAATAGTATGCTACAACAGACCGACCGAATTATTTAATGTTTTGAAAAAAGAATTAAATTACAAAATCTTGCGCGAAGCCGAAGGAATTTATTATATTTTACAGAAAGGAGTACCGTTTGACAAGTCGCTTGCCGTTCAAATATTGGTAAGTTCGGAACTTTCCGACAGCGAATTGGTATTGAAGGCATTGCGTGCAAAAATAGATGAGGAGACGGCGAGAAAAGTGATAGAACTTCCTGTGGAAGACGAAGAGTATTTGGTATCTTTGTCGCAGTGGTGGGAAGTTATGATGTTGGAAAATAACGAAATAATATTATTGGAGGCGAATATGAACAAGGTGAA
>WRFX01000020.1 GCA_009787445.1 Chitinivibrionia bacterium
CCCCCCCGAAATTCAAATATAGTTTTATGTCCATTTAATTTTTTGAAAATAATTTGTGTTTTCTTATTTTTGCGGAAGCGTAAATATGCTTTCGCGTTTCTGTTTTATCCAAATCTAAAAAAGGAGTTTCTATGGCGTCAAAAACGGTGAAATTATTTTCATTAGGATTATTTATTTTTCTAAACGGTTGCGTGATAACGTCCGTAAATCTATCCAGCGGTATTGCAAATCAAACTAATGTCGTGCTTGAAAAAGATAATTTTAGTTATACGGCGCAAGGATTAGTCGCAAATGGGCAAAGCGTTTATATTTTGGGAGTCGGCGGCTGGGCTACGAAAGGTTTGGTATCGGAAGCAATGACGAAATTAAAGAAAAACCATAAATTAAATTCTAACGAGGCGTTAGTAAATGTTACTATCGATACAAGATTGAATACTTTTTTGGGAATAGTAACTATACATAAATGCTTTATTACCGCCGACGTCGTTAAATTTACGAGTAGTTATAACGTTTCTTCCGTTGAAAGAGCAGTCAATTCGGAGACAATCGCTAAATTTACAAACAATCCTAATATTTCGTATATCGATATTGAAAAAGCGACAAGTTTAGAGCCGTCCATCGCGACATTACAGACGGAGCAAAATATCGCGCCGTCGCCGCAACGGCAGGTAGCGGTAAAACAGCCGCTCATAGATAGCGATTACGAAAAAAGACAGAAAAGCGTCGTTAAATACACAAACGATTTGCCGAAAATAGAAAAAGCGTTGTCGGAAATAAAATATGCCGCTCCCGCTGCATACGAAGTCGGAAATTTATCCGTAGATTTTTTGAAATTGCTAAATCGCGTGCAAGAGGAAAAAACTTTTGATTTTAACGAAGTTCTTCCTTTAATTTTGAAAGCGACTTTTATGTCTCTTCCGCCGGGAACGATAAATCCTTCTATGACAATAGACACTAATATCGCCGCAAAATTGTTTCCGTTTTTGACTGTGGATTTCAAAATGCCGTCGAATCAGGCGGTAGATGCCATAAATTCCGCGCTTAAATCGTGGAACGGCAAAAGCGTTTGGAGCATAAAAGACGAAATGACTAAAGTAGCGCCTGCGCAGAAAGTTAAAGTCGGAATGCTGCTAAAATCTTCCATTGAAATTTTTGCAGCGGCAATTCCGCAGTTGAACGTTACGGTAAAGTCGAGTTTGTAATTGCGGCAAATAGTATTTTAGTTAAGAAAAAGGAACGTTTTTAAAGAATTTTATAATGTTTAATCCGACGGAAATAATATTTGTGCCGACAACGCAGTGTAATTTACATTGCAGGCATTGTTTCGTATCGCGAAACGACGAAAACTACGACGTAAAATACGCTTTGGATTTTATCGACGACTGCGCAAAAAACGGAATCGAGCGAATAGGATTTTCGGGCGGAGAGCCGTTTTTGAATTTGGATTTCGCACGTAAAATCTGCGAAAAAACCGTTGAAAAAGAACTTTTTTTCGGAAGAATTATGACAAACGCGGTTTGGTGGAATAGCGAAAACGAACTTTGCGAAAAATTGGACTCTCTTTTCGATAGCGGTTTTGATGGAAATATTACTATAAGTTTGGACAAATTTCATAATCAAGATATACAAAAAGTTGCAAAATTTATAGAAAAAGCGATTGAACTCGGACAAAGCAATGATTTGATAAGTTTTGCGGCGGTAAGAGACGGCGACGATGAAATTACGCGAAAAGCGCTTAATTTTTTCAAAAAATACGAATTAAAAACCGACTGGATTGACTACATTCCGCAAGATTTTGACGATAAAAAATTTTGGAATAGCCCAAAATGGCTTAAAGACGATTTTTGCAAAGGCGCGGGCAATGTTTTTTACGTGCATAACGGCGGCGATATTGCAGGTTGTTGCGGTTACGCAAACGAAGAAAAAGAATTGATTTTGGGAAATATTACAAAAGATAATTACGAAAGTTTAATGAGAAACGCCGCGAAAAATGAAATTATGAATATCGCATATATTAGCGGTTTTGAAGCGGAAATAAGAAAATACGAAAACAAATTTTCGGGCAAGACGGATAAACATTGCCTGTTTTGTCGAAAATTGATTGAATTAAAATCCGAAAAACAAGCATAAAATCCCGACAACCACCCCCAAAATTATACGATAATACCCGAAAACCGTAAAATCGTTTTTGGAGATGTAACTCATCAAAAATTTGACCACCGCAAACGCCGAAATAAACGAAACGACAAATCCCACCGCGATTAAAACTATTTCAAACGAAGTAAAAGACAAACCGTTTTTTACGATTTTCAAAAGCGACGCGCCGAACATTGTCGGAATCGCCAAAAAAAACGAAAATTCCGCCGCCGCCGCCCGCGAAAGTCCCAAAAGCAAGCCGCCGATTATCGTCGCCGCGCTTCTTGAAGTTCCCGGAACCATCGCAAGACATTGGAAAAATCCTATCGCTACGGCAAATTTTACGGGAATTAAATTAACGTCGGTAATTTTTATCGGCGATTTTTTGCATTTTTCTACCAAAATTAAAATTATTCCGTAAAAAATAAGCGCGACCGACACGACAAGCGGACTGAACAATTTTTCTTCTATAAAATCGTCGAACAAAAAGCCCAAAACCGCCGCGGGAATTACCCCGATTATTACCAAAAGCCACAAACTAATTGTTTTTTTGCAATGCGCTTCGCCCTGCCCGAAAGGAAACAATTTTTTCCAAAATAAAACGAGTATCGACAATATTGCTCCCAACTGAATTATCACTTGAAAAGACGCGACGAAAGACGAATTTTGCGACAATTCGATAAATTTTTCGGCGATAATCAAATGCCCCGTGCTGCTTATCGGCAAAAATTCCGTAATTCCTTCGATAATTCCAAGAATTACCGCCTTTAATATAGTTAAAATATTATCCATTTTTTACTCGCTTTCTTTCGACAGTTTTTCCAATATTTCGTTAAGTTCGCTTTCGCTTACCAATACTTTGCGCGGCTTTCCTATCGATTCCTGTGCGCCGACTATTCCCGCCGCCTGCAATTCGTCCATAACTCTTCCGGCTCTGGCGTAACCCAAATTAAGATGCCGCTGAATGCTCGACGTAGAGCCGAGTTTGCTAATTACAATAAGCCGCGCCGCTTCTTCAAACATCAAATCGCGCCCGCCGAATTTTCTGCCCGACGCTCTTTTGTAAGCGTTCGCCGCGTCTTCGGGGAAATCGGTTTTGTAATATCCGTCGTCTTTGTAGGTTACGTCGTTGTCTTCGTAAAGGTCTTCGCTTATTTCAAACGACGGCATATTTTCGCAAGAATAATGCTGTTTTTTTATGTCTTCCACAAGATTTTCCACGTCTTTTTCGCTAATATACGCTCCGTGATAACGCACGATTTTGGGCGCGCCGTTTTTAAGATAAAGCATATCGCCGTTTCCAAGAAGTTGTTCTGCTCCCTTGTGGTCTATAATTGTTCGGGAATCGGTATAACTCATAACTCTAAACGCAATTCGCGACGGTAAATTCGCCTTTATATTTCCCGTAACGACTTTTACGTCGGGACGCTGCGTCGCCACAATCAAGTGGATTCCGACCGCTCTTGCAAGTTGTGCTATGCGCTGAATGTACGTTTCGACGTCTTTTCCCGCGGTCATCATCAAGTCCGCCAATTCGTCTATAATTATTACGATATAGCACATTCGTTTGTATTCTTTTTCTTGTAAAATATCGCTTTTTAGATATTGCGACAATTCGCCGTTGTCAAATTTTTCGTTAAACGAATCCATATTTTTTGAGCCGACTTTTTTCAATAAATCATAACGATACATCATCTCTTTTACCGCGCATTCCAACGCCTTTACGGCGTTTTCCACTTCCGTTACTACGGGAATCGCCAAATGCGGAATGCCTTCATAACAAGCCATTTCCACTTTTTTGGGGTCAATCATAATCATACGCAATTCTTCGGGAGTTCTGCAAAACAAAAGCGACGCGATAAACGAATTTATTCCGACGGATTTTCCCGAACCCGTTTGCCCCGCGATTAAAATATGCGGCATTTTGGCAATATCTTCAACAAGCGGCTCGCCTGTCGTGCCTTTTCCGATAATTACGGGAAGTTTCATTTTGCTGTTTTGAAACGTTTGCGACATCAAAATTTCTTTGAAAAATACCGTTTCGCGATTTTCGTTTGGAACTTCGATTCCGATTGTCGTTTTGTTTGGAATGGTATCTATTCGCACGGATTTACCGCCGATTTTTACTCCGATGTCTTTTTCAAGTCCTTCAAACGCGGAAATTTTTACGCCTTTTCCCGGCTCTATTTCAAAAAGCGTTACGATAGGTCCCGGATTTACCGCCACGACTTTGCAATCTTTTATGTTAAACTCTTCAAGAATATCGATTAACTGCTTGCTTATTTCGTCGTTTCTGCGTTTGTTGTCGTTTTGCCCGGCGATTGTAAAACTCGGCAAAACGGACGGATTTGGTCTAATATATGCGACGGGAATCGCGCCCGTTTCTTCAAAATTTTCGCCGTTTTCATCAATTTCGCCGATTTCGATTTCGTTTTCGTTTTCATCGTTTTCGATAGTTAAATTTCGCGAATTTTGTGAATTTTCATTTCTTTCGACGTAAATATTTGTCGGTTTTTCAATATCGCGAATGTTTGGCATTTGCATAATGGTCGGTTCTAAAATATTGTCCGTTTCCGTTTCTAAATTTGGCGCGGGCAAATCTTTTTGCGTTTTATATTTTTCAAGCATATTTTTAAGATTCTGCCACAGCGATTTTAACAGCGAAAACATACTTTTTAACATTTGCGCAACGTCTATTCTGAACATATAAATCGTCGTAATTAGCATAGAAACCGCAAGCGCAAAATACGCGCCGAAAACCGCTTTTGAAAAAACGGGATAAATTATGTATTTTGCTATTGCGCATCCTAAAAGATTTTCTTCCACAGACAAATGCGGAGGTTTAATTTCGGGCAAAGGCGGAATCGCAAGCGCGGGCAAAAGCGGAATCGCAAAACCCGTGCATATAAAAATTAAAAATAGAAAAAACGAAATGACCTTGCGAACTTCCAATTCTTTGTCTCGAAGCAGAGAAATCGCCGCGTAAAGCAAAAATAAAACGAAAAGATATTGCGGAATCGCGCCGAAAAGTTTTTTCATTCCAAGCGCGAAATACGTGCCGAGCATCGGTCCAAAAAGCGAAGTTTTAGGATATAATATATTATTCGTAAGCGCGATAAGAAAATAGACCGCCGTCGCCAAATAAACAATTCCCCAAATTTGCAGATAAATATGTCTGTCGGCGTTTTTTTGTTTATCTTCCACTGTAAATTTCCTTTTCAAAAGTATATAATTCAAAACGAACCGTTTTTGCAATTTTCGAAGCGTTTTCGTTTTCGAGCAATTTCGCAAACTCTTCTATCGCTCTCGCCGCTTCCTGACACCTTTTTACGTTTGCGTCCAACAAATCTTTCGCGTTTTTTCGCGTTTTTTCCGCCGCTTCAAATCCGTCGCAAAACGGGTCGTTTTCGCTATCTCTTGCGGAAAATAATATTTTTTCGTCGAAACAAACTTGCAAATCTTTGCATTTATGTCGCAATTCTTTTATTTTTTGCGACGGAACTTTTTCGTTTTTTATGAAACGAAAATATTCTTCGCACACTCTCAAACCTTCGCGAAGTCGATTAAGATTCGCGTCTATTACGCGATAAATTTGCTTTTCGTCGTCCATTTTTCTCCTTTATATGCGCGAAAAATACTATTTTTACGCTAAAAAACGGGAGAAAGCGAATAACTTTTATGAAAATTATATCAAAAATTATCTTTTTTGCGACGTTTGCGCTTATTTGTTGTTGTTCTCAAAAAAAGAACGCGAACGTAATTTTATCCAGCGATTCGTCGGCGGATTCCGTTTCGCAAATACTCAACAATTCCACTGTTACCGCGTATCGCGACGGAAATAAACTTTGGGAATTAAAATCGCAAGAAATTATGCAAATGACTCTCGACTACAAAATTAAGGCGAGTCCCGTACACCTCACGCTTTTTTCCGATTCGGCGAAAGTAAGCGCGATTTTAACCGCCGACAGCGGAGTGGCAAACGAAAGAATAGACACGCTTTTCGTTTGGGGAAACGTAAATATCGACGCGCACAGCGGCGAAAAACTTATCGGACAAACTTTACAATGGCGAAAAGACGAAAAAATTTTAGTGTCCGACGATTTTGTAGAATTGCGCTCGTCCGACGGCGAAATAATACGCGGAAGAGGATTTAGAGCCGCGCAAGATTTTGAATGGTGGGATTTCAGCAACGAGGTCAGCGGAAATTTCCCGTCGATAGACGCGGAATTTGAAAAGGGCGAATAAATGCGAAAAAAAAACATTGCAATTTTCATAATCACGATTTTCGCAATAACTTTTGCGTTAGAACTCATAAACGCGAATTCAAATTCAAATCGATTTGAAAACGGCACAATCGTAAGCGTTTTGTCGGGCGACGTAGAATTTTTGTGGAACGACGCTCGAATTTTTTCCGACACGACCGTTTGGCGAAGAGGAAACGGGCATCTTTTAATGACGGGAAATATAAAAGTTTTTCGCGAAAAACAGGAATTAAATTGCGACACGGCGGAATTTCGTTCTAACGACAAAAAATTGCAACTTCGCGGAAACGTTTTTGCGGTCGATACGAGTTATCTTGCGACGATGTTTTCCGAAAAAGCGGATTATTTTCTCAAAAACGACAGCGTTTTTTTATATCAAAATCCAAGAATCCACTTTTGGGATAAAACGTCTCCCGATACCATAACGGTATTTGGAAAAACCATAAATTACGCTTCCGAAACGGGAATCGCCCGCGCCGCCGATTCGGTTAGAGTCGTCGGAAAGGACTTTTTTTCAGTTGCGGACACGGGATATTATTTTGCAAAAAATCAAACCGCAATGACCGTAGGAAATCCAAAAATTGTGCAGGAAAACAGCGAAGTTTCGGGCGATACGATTCATATAATTTTTAGAGAAAACGTTTTGGACGAATTTTTTGTCGTCGGCAATCCTTTGGGAAAAACCAAAGAAGTAGAAAACGGCGACAGCGTTTTTATGGAAATGGTCGGCGATACGTTAAGATTTTTGATAGAAGACGGAAAAATATCGCAAATATTATCCGAAAAAAACGCATCTATTACGCGATTTCGAGAAGAAAATAAAGAAAGACCCGATAAAATGTGGGGCGAAAAAATAACTACGACTATCGACTGCCAAGATTGCGGCGACAACAAAATATCGTCGGTGGTAGAAGGAAGCGCAAAAGCGATTTATTACGACCAAAAATCAAAAAACGAGTCGTCGGGCGATACGCTGAAACTATTTTTCGACGATAACGGAGTAAGCAAAATTATCATTTCGGGGAAAGTCAAGGGGCGACTGGAAGAATAGGCAATTCTACAATAAAACAACTGCCAAAACCTTCTTTGCTTTCTACTTTTATTTCTCCGCCGTGCGCCTGCGCTACGGATTTTGCTATGGTAAGTCCTATGCCAGCGCCGCCCGTTGCGCGATTTCGCGATTTGTCCGCTCGGTAAAATCGCTCGAATATAAAAGGAAGTTCGTCTTGCGGAATGCCGCAGCCCGTATCTTTAACGCAAAGTTTTCCGTGAGTTTCCGTATTTTTTACGGATATTTCAACGTTTCCGTTTTCGGGAGTGTATTTTATTGCGTTAGACAACAAATTTGCGACAATTTGACAAACGCGGTCTTTGTCGGCAAAAACAAACGCGGGTTCGCCTTCTACCGTAATATTTATGCGCTTATTTGCCGCTTCGCGCTCAAAATTTCCGCTTACGAGATTTGCAATTTCTTTTAAATCGATTTTTGTTTTATTTAAGGTAAGATTATCGTTTTCCGCTTTTGCAAGTTTTTCCAAATCGGATACCAGTAAAGATATTCTACGCGCTTCTTCGCAACAACTTTTTAGGCGCTCGACTGTCGGTTCCCAAATTCCAAGCGTCATAGATTCCAAATGCGAACTTATTGCGGTAAGCGGAGTTCGCAGTTCGTGCGCTACGTCGGTGGTGAGTCGTTTTCGCAAATTTTCCTGCTTTTCAAGAGAAATTGCCATATTATTTACCGCAAAAACAAGTTCGTCCAATTCTTTCGTTTTAGTTTTTTGCTCCAAACGAATATTGTAATTTCCGTCGCAAATCATCTTTGCCGCTTCCGCCGCTTTCGTAACGGGACGCGCTATTCGCTTTGCCAAAATTTCGCCCATAATAAACGAAAGCGGCAAAGACAACAAACCGACCCAAATTAAAACGCCGTTTATGGAATCGATAAACTTAAAATCGTTATCGCTCAAAAAGTACGGAAAATAATAACTGATAAGCACTTCGCCGACGTTATGTCCGTTTTGCGTAAGTTCATATTTTTGCGAGGCAAATTTTCCCGAAGTTTCTACTTTTCTACGTTCCATACGGGCGGTAATTTCGTCCATAACCCGAATACAGCGGCTAATATCGTGATTTTCCGCGTCCCAAACGCTTTGTCCGTTCAAATCAAAAACCTTTACTATAAAACCGTCGTCAAGCGCCAACATTCCTATTCCGTGAATATACGCCGTGTCCCAATCCTGCGTTAAAGGATTGTACTGATGGCTTAAAATCGCGGCGATATTCGCGGTTTTTGCCTGCTGTTGTCGGTAAACGTAATTTTCAAAATCGCGGCGAATAAAAATATTCGATAACAATCCAATAAAAACGACGGCGAGAAGAACGACGGCGATTATCGAAAGCGACAACTGCGCGCGCAGGTTTCTAATCATTTTTTTCTCCTCCGAATTTATAGCCCATTCCGTGAACAGTCAAAACGTACACAGGATTTTTGGGGTTGTCTTCTATTTTTGCCCGCAGATTTTTTATATGCGAATCTACCGTTCTCGGGTCTCCGTCAAAATCGTCTCCGAGAGCGGATTCTATTAGTCGGTCTCGCGTAAATATTCTGCCCGGATATTTTACCAAAAGCGATAAAATTTTCAATTCGTTTGCGGTAAGCGCGACTGATTTTTGCTTTTTTTTGACGTCGCCTTTTTCAAAATCGACAATTAAATCGCCGTTATTAAACGAATTTTTTACGGAAAGCGGAGTCAAATCGTCGCTTGAACGTCGCAAAACCGACTCTATTCTTGCGTGGAGTTCGTTTAATCCAAAGGGTTTTGTAATATAATCGTCGGCGCCTAAATTAAGTCCCGTAACTAAATCGTCTTCGGCGACTTTTGCGGTAAGCATTATTATCGGCGCGCGCGATTTTTGGCGAATTTTTCTACAAATTTCTTCGCCGCTCATATCGGGCAGCATTAAATCGAGAATAACGAGCGCGATATTTTGCCTGTCGAATATTTCAAACGCTTCTCGTCCGTTTGCGGCGCAAAACGGACAATATCCGCGACTTTCCAAAAGCGCGCTAACGACTTCGGTAATTTTTGGTTCGTCGTCTACGATTAAGATGTTTTTATTTTTTTTTGAAATTTTATACATAATTTTTTGTCTCCCTATTGAAAAATACGTTTCGCCGCAAACAAATTTTTAATAATTTTACAATTTTCCCTTGACTTTTGTTTGCGACAAATATTATTTTGTTTGCCTAAAATTTCGCGCATCGGGAAATTACGTGAAAATCGTAAGCAATCACAGTTGCCGTAATAAGCATAACAAACCGCGTCTTTAACTACCGCCACCGAAAATTACTTTTGGGAAGGCGAAAGACAAGGGCTTTAAGTCGGAAAACCAACGCGAAAAATTTCTATTGCAATTTTGCTGATGACGAAATTGTATAATTTTGTTCTTAAAGGGATAGACAAAATGAAAATAAGCGCGGCAGTAAATACTGTAACGCCTAAAATATCGTCTTTACGTAAAAAACGCGGGCGTCTTAATATGTTTTTGACAAAAAACATAACAAAACCTCAAGGTTTAAATATGTTTTTGATAAAAAACATAACAAAACCTCAAGGTTTAAATATGTTTTTGACAAAAAACATAACAAATATTTTAGTTTGTAATATGTTTTTGAATAAAAACATAACGCAAATTCAAGTTTCTACTATGAAACTGAACAAATTTGTCGCGCAAATTCAAGTTTTTGTCTTAAAAACGAACAAAAACATTGCGCAAACTCAAGTTTTTGTCTTAAAAATGAACAAAAACATCGCGCAAACTCAAGTTTTTATCGTGAAAATAAACGAAAACATACCAAAAACTATAAACTTTTATTTTAGGAGAATAAATTATGGAAAACAAAACTTTTGACCTGCGATTTAGCGTTATTTGCGCTATGATTTTATTTGCGGCTTTAAGTCGGCTTATACCGCATCCGCCAAACTTTGCGCCGATTACGGCAATGGCGCTGTTTGGAGCGACCTATTACGTAAAACGTCGATGGGCGTTTTTTATTCCCATCGCGGCAATGTGGATTAGCGACTTAATATTAAACAACGTAATATATGGACAATATTTTGACCATTTCGTTTGGTTTTACGCGGGCTCGCTGTTTACGTACGGCGCGTTTGCGTTAATAGTATTGCTGGGATTATGGACGCTTAAAACCGCTAAAACACAACGCGTCCCCAAACTGTTCGTCTGTTCTTTGGGTGGGTCTGCGATATTTTTTATCGCGTCGAACTTTGGCGTATGGTTTTCGGGGACTATGTATTCAAAAGATTTAAACGGACTTATTGTCTGCTATATTGCGGGAGCGGCGTTTTTGAAAAATACGCTTATCGGCGATTTGTTTTATTGCGCCGCGCTGTTTGGCACGTTTGAAATAAGCGCGTTAAAATTTGCGAAACTGCGTTTGCCGCAAGCGCAAAGTTTAGCGTAAAGGAGAACAAATGCCTACGACGGAACAAGAATTTGAATGGGATTGGGGACTTGCGTTAAAAATGCGCGAAGAGTTAGGACGAATGGACGGAATTCGCCAATTATTAAACTTTTTGGAAAGCGGACGCAGCATAGAAGACGCGAAAAGAAAGTTTGCCGTCGTAGAATTTATGGGTTACAATATTTATAAGGAGAAAAAAAGTGCGAATTTGCAAACGAAACAATAAATTTTTTTATGAGAAAGGAGGGCATTGGCGTATTTGAAGGTTAATGATATTAACAAAGCGCATATGCGAAACGACGAACATTTTCAGTTTCACACGGAAATTTTACGGACGCTTGAAAGCGTAAGTATTGAAAAACTGAAAATACCGATTCTGCTTGAACAGTATAAAATTGCTTTTAACAAATTAGACGACGGTCTAAAAAAGATTGTAAAAAGCGAATATACAAAGCAGATTCACGAGGAAGACAAAGCGAGAGACGAGGTATTTCACGCTTTGACTACAATTAGCAAGGGGTATCTTTTACATCCTGCTAATGAAAAAAAAGAGGCGGCGCGGCGGCTAAAAATTGTGTTTGACACATACGGCAATATTGCAGGAAAGCCGCTAAACGAGCAAACGTCCGCGTTGCATAATATTTTGCAGGATTTAGACGGACAATACAAGTCGGATTTAGTCCGCTTGGGGATAGTCGATTTATCGGACGCGCTAAAATTGCGAAACGACGCGTTAAGCGTTTTGGTCGCAAAGCGTTACGATGAGTTGTCGGAGAAAACGAATGTGGTGGTAAAAGACGCGCGAATAAAATTAGACGCGGTCTACGATGAAATATGCGAGCAGATTTACGCGCTTTGGAGGGTGGAAGGCGAGTATATTCACGAAAAAGTAACAATTTCTCTCAATACGATAATCGATAAATACAGGGCGATTATGAATATGAGAGTAGGAAAGAAAAATCATAAGGAAGAGGAAAAGAAATGAGAAGTTTTAAGATGTTTTTAGCGGCAATGTTTGTCGCGGCGGGGGCTTTTGGGCAGGAAGCGCAAGAAGAAGCGATTGACTGGGACGCGGAAAATATTACTATTTATACGGCACAGCAATTTTACGAATTTGCCTTTCAGGTCAATCACTTAAAAGGTGAAAATCAGGGCGGAAAAAATTTTGCAGGACAAACAATAACGCTCGGCGCGAATATTGACCTAAACTGCGACGCAGCAAATCCGTGGATTCCTATTGGAGACCAAACGGGAACGGGCGGAGTAGCATACGCCGGAAAACATAACACGTCGTTTAACGGCACGTTTGACGGCAATTACCATACAGTTAAAGGAATGTACGTTAGAAACGACGGGCAAAACGCTTCGGGATTATTTGGAGTTGTGATGAGACAAAACGATAATCAAGGCAGACCGTTAAACGGTAGAACGGGAACCATAAAGAATTTGCGCGTAATAGAATCGTTTTCTCACGGAATAAGAAATGTTGGTCTATTAGTAGGACAGAATCACGGTATTATTGAAAATTGCAGTGCGCAAGGGGAAGTAAGATACGGCAACGGTCAGTCGGGACAAGATAACAATCAAAATATCGGATTATTAGCGGGAGTAAACTACATCGCAACTATTAGAAATTGTTACGCAAGCGGTTTCTTTTCGTCGGCGGCAAGTACAAGTAGGGGGAATTATATTGGCGGATTAGTAGGAATGAATATCAGCGGTTCTCTTATTGAAAATTGTTACGCCGACGCGGACATTACGGTCGGCGATATGTATGTAGGCGGCTTGACGGGAATCGCCAGCAACGTTAAAAACAGTTATGCTACGGGAAATATTACGACATCGACGACGAGCGGTACTAACGTCGGCGGATTTACTGGGAGTATTGCCAACAACAGCACGATTGAAAATTGCTACGCTACAGGAAACGTTATGGCAGGAGGTTCCGTCGGCGGCTTTACGGGACTTGGTAATTCTACGACTTTCAAAATTGAAAATTGCTACGCTACGGGAAACGTTACGGGATATTATAATTATATTGGCGGCTTTGCAGGTCAGATTTCTTCATCGTTTGGAAGCATACAATTAACAAACAATTATGCAACAGGAAGCGTTAACGCTGCGCAAACAAGTAATTATGTCGGCGGGCTTTTGGGTTTTCAGCAAAACGCAGTGGTTACAAACAGTTTTTACAACAGCGAAATTAGCGGGTTAAACGACGATGACGGCAGAGGCGCGCCAAAAACAACGTCGCAAATGAAAACGCAAGGCACGTACACCAGTTGGAATTTTAACGACGTTTGGGGAATAAACGGCGATTATCCGTATTTGAAAACATTAGACGGAATAAAAACGGACTTTGCGTGGTTAGAAGGCGAATTTAATGAAAAAAGCAAGCCGCCAAGACCTGTATATACTCTGGATTGGGAAGCGCAAGAGATTACAATAAATACCGCGGCGCAGTTAATAGAATTTAGAGACCGCGCAAACGGCGTAAACGATACGCGCAAAGATTTTGCAGGACAAACTATTAAACTTGGCGCGGATATTTCTCTTGAAGGTTCTGAAAATAATCAGTGGATTCCTATCGGGATATTGATGAGTACCACCGGAGATTTAAATGGAACAGGAGCGTTTGCGGGAACATTCGACGGCGCAGGACATAAAATAAGCGGTCTTTATATTAAGCCAAATTTCATACACCTGGACGTATTAGGTTTTTTTGAGGCTATTAGCGCCAGCGCAACGATAAAAAACCTCGGACTTGTAGACGTGTATGTTGACGGCTACGGTAGAGAAAGCATTTATGACGATGATTATAGTATTTCGAGAGTCGGCGGTTTGGTAGGATATAGCAGAGGAACGATTGAAAATTGTTACGTTACCGGGAGAGTTATCGGGCATAGTTGGGTCGGCGGTTTGGTTGGTTATGGATACGGCACGATTAAAAATTGCTGGACTGACGTAAGCGTCAGAGCGCAAAATTGGTATGCCGGCGGTTTGGTTGGTACGGCAAGCGCCAATATTGATAGTTGTTACGCCAAAGGAGACGTCTGGGCTTTGTGCGGTTATGCGGGCGGCTTGGCTGGGCAAAACAGTTCTGGCGGGTCAATTAAAAACAGTTATGCGAAAGGAAACGTTAAGGGCGGCGGCGGACTTATTGATAATTATATACTATCAAACGGACAGTATGTAAAAGCACAAACTTATGTCGCTTCGTGGTTTATGGGCGGCTTGGTGGGAATTAATTTCAACGCTACGATTGAAAACAGCCACGCTACCGGAGATGTCTATGGAATGCGCAATAATATTGGCGGTTTGGTGGGAATGCATCAGGGTAGCACCGACGCGCTTGGTCGCCCCACCGCAATTAAAAACAGTTACGCCACTGGAAACGTTTCGGGTCCCGACGTCCCCGTCCACGCTAATTATCCCCTTCAACACTTTGGCGGATTAGTGGGAAATAATTACAGTGGTACAATAGAAAACAGTTTTGCCACAGGAAAAGTTACGGTAGGAGCAGTAGCAACTAACGTCGGCGGTTTGGCAGGTCTTAACGGCGAAGAGTCCATTATAACAAACTCTTTCTACAACAAAAGCGTATATGAGAATCAAACGCCGACGAGGTCCGCGGCAAAAGCGGTAATAACCGACAACGGCGAAGGCAGAACCGCAGAGCAGTTAAAAAGAATATCGACCTTTACCGGCTGGGATTTTGAAGAAGTTTGGGCGCGAGTAAACGATATTAACGACGGTTTTCCGCATTTACGTTTTGGCAGTACAATAGCAAATCACGAAGACGCGCCTATTCCAAACGAACCGAGCGACAATACAAATATTAAAGCGCAAAAAAGCGGCAACGGTTTGGGCATAATATTTGCGAAAAACATAGTTTCGGTTTCTGCGGACAAGGAACTTAAAATAATTGAAACGGTAATTTCTCGCGACAGCGACAAAAAAGTCAGCGCACAAGCGTCAAAAACGGTAATTTACGATAATACGGGCAACGTAGTATTCAGCGGCGAAGGCAAAAATGCGAGCGCGTGGGATTTGCGAAATAAGCAAGGCAGAATTGTGGCAAACGGAACGTATTTGGTAATTGTAGAAGCGAAAGACAAAAACGGAAAAGTTTATTGGTATTCGGCGAAAGTCGGGGTGAATAAATAAAATTTAGATTTTGTTTTTTTTGCGGGGACGTATCTTGCAAGATACGTCCCTTTTTTTGCTAATTTGCTTTTGCTATGAAAACATAACGTTATACGCAACTATTTCAAGTCGAAAATCTTCAAAAATTTGTCGACTTCTACGTTTTTGCCGTCTTTTTCTACGGGAACTTTCGTAAATATCCAGCCGTCCAAATTTTCAGGAACGACGCCCGCGTTTATAAACGGTTCGGGATTTACGACGAATACCATATCCTTGTCGTTTGTACTCATATCTTTCGCCCATTCAAACATATTGCCGTCGCCTAAATCTACGCCGTAGTGGTCAAGCGCCGTATGATAGCCGATACTGCCGCGATAGAGATTTACAAGATGCTTAAAAGCCGCAAGAGGAGTGGGAGAAGAGTCGTATTTCAGTTCGTCGCTTCCTAATTTTACTCCTATCATAATAAGTTTTTCGGCAATTCCGCTGCCGCCCATTGAACCGCCTTCGTAAAACATATATTCGTGCGGAAGTTTTTCAGGGTCAAGCCCCGCGTCAAGAAACGGCTGCGCGTCAATATCCAGCATTAAGTCGTGCATACCGCTTTTGCTGTAATCCCAGCCCCAAAAAAAAGTCGCCTGACTGTCGGGCGAAACGAGCCAATAACCGCTACTCATATCGTCTTTTTTCACTTTGCCTTCGACCGATTTCAGCAACGCTTCAAAAGACGTTTCGGATTCTTTGCCTACCACGTCGAGAGTTTTAACCAAACCGCAAGCGGCAAAAAACATAGCCGCTACCGCCGCGCCGAAAAGAACGCAATTTGTTCTTTTTTTCATAAATACCACCCATCCTTTCTTTTAATTTATTATAATTTACTCCAAATCTATTTCAATGTTTGTAATTTTATCCAATTCTTCTAAAATACTTTTCTTGATTTGCTCAATTTTTCGATATTTTTCGGCAATTTGTTGTTGGGCAGATATGTCAAATTCTTCTTTGGCGTTTATTGGGATAGGAATTTCAATAGGTTTAATTTTTTCTATTGTTGCTTTGTTCCCCCAATTAAAATTTTGTTTATCAAATTCATTTTGTATTGTATACA
Source organism: Chitinivibrionia bacterium (assembly GCA_009787445.1). GTDB lineage: Bacteria > Fibrobacterota > Chitinivibrionia > Chitinivibrionales > Chitinivibrionaceae > WRFX01. Next base: position 16,136 of record WRFX01000020.1, read on the forward strand.
ACAAATAAATATAATCAAGAGTATCATATTTTCTTATTAAAACCCTAGCATCTCCATTAATGCTGAATTTATGCTTTTGTCTATAAAACAAAACACCTGCATTTCCATTAGTGGTCATTTGTAAACATTCTAAATCAAAATCATACGAATTAATATATCCGAATACTCCATTTTGTTTAGTATTTGCAGAATAAACAACATATTCGCCTTTATGGTTATTCAGATAATTTTGTGTGAGTTTTGAATTGCCACTTTTTATTTCGAACAAATTATCTAATTTGAAAATTTTCTTACTGCATTCATTTTCTACCTCAACTCTCAATTCCTCTATTCGCTTTTTGTAATTCTCTATTCTTGTTTTTAATTCAGCAATATACTCATATTTTCCTATAACTTCTTTTTGTTTTTCAATATCTATATTTCCTTGCTCATCAAAAGGTATAGGTATTTGAATATTTTTTACCAAATTTTGAGGCAAACTTCTATAACCTCCTTTATCTCCTTTGGCATTTTCTTTAAAAATGGATTCTGCAATATATACAATATAATCTAAAAGAATTTTTCCTTCAAATTCTTCTCTCAATTTTAATCCGCAAGCATTTCTTCCTATATTATACTGCCCATATCGTTTAAATAATGTTCCTGCATGAACTCCGTATGTAGCCCAAGTAATTATAGGATAGTCGTACTTAAATGTATTTATATGTCCGAATAGACCATTATTTTCAGTTTGTCCAGAATAAACAGGATAGTTTCCAATATTTTTTTGTATGTATGCTTTTGTGATATCTGCCTCTCCTAATATTTCAAATAAAGTATAAATCGGAATATGTTTAACATTCAGATTAGTTTTTTTTTTTTCATTAATTTGCAAAATTTCTTCTTTGAAACTCAACAAATTATTAGACATTTCATCTAATAAATCAGGGACTTCGTCAAATTTTATTGCATTATTTTCTTCTACAATTCCTAATTCTATTTTCTCCTCTTTACTCCACCAACGTTCAACACTCCAATTATTTTCGGGTTGAAACTTTGAAATTGACTGAATTTTACAGCGTTTGTCGTCTGTTTTATAATGCTGTTTTGCACCTTTAAATTGTAAAAATGAAATTACCGCCTCGCTTAAATCATCTTGTTCTATATTAAATCTATAAATATCTCTACTTTCACCTATTTCGCTAACCAAATAAGTAAATACAGGCATATTTTGCAATTCTTTTTTATCTGTTTTTTTTGTTATACCAAGAATATAAGTTTTTTTCGGGGTTGTAAAAAATGTTTTTTCAGGCAAAGAAATTGCACAATCAATAAAACATTCATTCAATATAAATTGTCTTAAATTTTTATCATTTTGACGGTTAAAAATTCCATCGGGGACAACTATAAAAGCTTTTCCATTGGGCTTTAACGCTCGAATAATCCATTCCATAAACAAACCCTCTACTCCCATCGCATTGATTTTGTAATAATTTACAAGTTCTCCATCTTTCTTTATTTCCTCTTTTAAATTACTGCTACCACTTGTTACATAGGGCGGATTTGTCAAAATCAAATCATATTTATCAATTGCTGGGTCAGAAAGCGTTCCCAAAATAGAATTAGTTTTAAGTGTAAAACTATTATTAAAAAGTTTTGCAAACTCTTTTGTCAACCCCACATTTTCCTTAATTAAATCGGAAAAATAGATTAACATATTAGCTTTTGCTAAAATAATAGTTTTTTGCTCTTCATTATCAAAACCTTTATCAAAACCGTGGATAGTAATTTTGGGTATTATGCCTTTTTTGCTAATATCATAAAAATAATCCAACCTGCTAGTTAAAGGCTCCAACAAAAATTTTCCAACTCCGCAAGCAGGGTCACAAATGTTTATTCCATCTTTTATGTCATCTTTTGCCATTTCGACAATAGCACGAACCACTTTTAGTGGCGTAAAATATTGACCAAGATTTTTTTTACTAATCCCTTCTTTAAGAAAACTTTCAAAAAGATGACTCTTGAAATCGTAATCAATATTCTCTAATTTCCCGTAATTTTTAAATCTAATTAACGCTTTTTTAAATACTGTGCTGTAGCCTTTTACTGCTTGCTGGTCTTTGTTTATGAAAACAGTTCCATTTATTATAGTTGTATTATCAATTAAACTCTTTGGAAACAAGTCCTTAATCTTGGGGCGAATGTTTTTTGCATAATATTCCAATGCTTCTTCGTCTGGATTTTCAATGTCATAAAAAAATCTTTCCATTAAATGGTCAAAATTTATTCCTTGCCCAAGCACACCCAAATCACTGAGGTATTTAAATATAAATAACTCAACAAAACTATACAAACAATTTGTTGGTGAATCTCCACTAACCGACCAAATATCCTGCCAAATTTGCTTTGCCAAATCAGTAGGATTAACAAGTTCTTTTGGTTTTATCTGGTCATTTTTTTCGTTTATTGAGACAATTATTTTTTCAAGTAAATCAGGTAATTTTTCGTTTTTAATGTCAAAATTTGTTTTTAATTTTTTGTTATTTTCATCTTTAATTTCGTTTCCTGTGGCAACGTTTATCCAAACGGTTTCTTTGGTATCGGTAGCGATAAAAATTTTTGCTTTCAATTTGCGAGCAACTTCTAATTCTTGTTTAATTGCCTTATTTTTTTGCTCTGCCGTTTTAAATTCTGCCGGCTTTTTGTACTCAATTACAGCTACTACATTTTTCTTTTGAGCAAGCAAAGCATCAACTTTTTTCTTTTCTTCGTTGCCATAATTAAAATTATGAATAATACCATATTCTTTTAGCGCTTTTACTGTCGTCGCGCCTATATTGTAAAAATCCCATTTCCCGATTTTTTCGGGATGATTAATTAAATCTCGTTGTAATAATTCTTCACTCATTTAAAAATCCTTAATTATTAAATTAAGTTCACAAAATACTTGTAATATAATAAAAAACAACATATATTTTGTACACTTTCTTTAATTTAGATTACATTTTTTAAATCTTTTTAACCTTAACGCATTCGTTACCACCGACACCGACGACAAACTCATAGCCGCCGCCGCGAAAATCGGATTGAGTAGCGGACCTCCGAATATGTGCAAAACTCCCGCCGCAATCGGAATGCCCAAAACGTTGTAGCCAAACGCCCAAAACAGATTTTGCTTTATGTTGCGTATTGTCTGCTTGCTTAAATTTATCGCCGTGGAAACGTCCGTCAAATCGCTTCTCATAAGAACTATATCCGCGCTTTCCATCGCCACGTCCGTTCCCGAACCGATTGCAATGCCGACGTCCGCCTGAGCCAGCGCCGGCGCGTCGTTAATGCCGTCGCCGACCATTGCGACTTTACGTCCTTGCGCCTGCAATTTTTTAACTTCGTTGGATTTATCCTGCGGCAAAACTTCCGCAAGCGTTCTGTCGATTCCGACTTGACGGGCTATGGCGGCGGCGGTTTTTTTATTGTCGCCCGTTATCATCGCCGTTTCTATGCCCATTTTGTGCAAACTCTCTATTGCCGCTTTGCTACTCTTTTTTACGACATCCGCGACCGCGATAATTCCCGCAAGTTTGCCGTTAAACGCTACATACATCGGGGTTTTGCCTTCTTCGGCAAGTTTGTCTTGCGCGTTTTCCAAATGCGAAACGCCGATATTTTTCTCGTCCATAAGTTTGCGATTTCCCGCCAATACTACCTTCCCCGCGACGTTTGCTTCAACTCCGCGACCGACAACCGCCGCAAAATCGTTTACGTCCAAAAATGAAACGCCCTTATCCTGCGCGTAAAAAACAATCGCCTGTCCGAGAGGATGTTCCGAATTTTTTTCGACCGACGCGGTAAATTGCAAAAGTTCGTCCGCTTTTATGTCGTCCGCAGTCAAAACGTCCGTAACTGTCGGCTTTCCTTCGGTAATCGTTCCCGTTTTGTCAAAAACTACGGTATTTACTTTATGGGTGGTTTCCAATGCCTCGCCGCCTTTTATCAAAATTCCGTTTTCCGCGCCTTTTCCCGTCGCGACCATAATAGCCGTGGGCGTCGCCAAACCCAAAGCGCAAGGGCAGGCGATAACGAGAATTGAAATGAATATCGTCAAAGCAAATTCAAGTTGTCCGACGTTTGGATTAGGAATAAACGCGGGATTTATGCCGCTTGCGACAAACCACGCCGCACCCGCCAAAACCGCTATAACGCACACAATCGGAACAAAATATCCCGAAACGATATCAGCCATTTGCGCTATCGGCGCTTTTGAACCCTGCGCTTCTTCGACTAATTTTATAATCTGCGCAAGGGCGGTGTCGCTTCCTATTTTGTCGGCGCGAAATTTTATAACGCCGTTTGTGTTGAGCGAAGCGGCGTACACAATATCGCCTGATTTTTTATCGACGGGCATACTTTCGCCCGTTAGCATACTTTCGTCTATTGCGCTGCGACCGTCTAAAACCGTGCCGTCAACGGGAATTTTCGCGCCGGGCTTTACGATAATTACGTCGCCGATTTCCACTTCTTCGATGGGTATTTCCTTTTCCGCGCCGTCGACTAATATAATAGCCGTTTTCGGAGCGAGTCCCATAAGTTTTTTTATCGCCTCGCCCGTCCGTCCCTTTGAAACCGCTTCCAGAGATTTTCCCAAAAGTATAAGCGCAATAATCACGCCAGCCGTTTCAAAATACAAACTTTCGACCGCCTTAAAATTGCCGTTTGCTATTTGAAATACGTTTATAACGCTATATATCACAGCCGCCGAAGTTCCTATGGCGATTAGCGAATCCATATTCGGACTTCTGTTCCATAACGCTTTGAATCCTACCGTGTAAAATTTGTATCCAACGCAGACAATCGGAAGCGTCAGAATAATTTGCACAAGACCGTATATTAGCGGATAATTATTCATCGCGTTATGCAGAAAACCCGCAAACGGCAAACTCACAAACGTTATCATAGGAGCCATAGCGATATACAAAAGCGGAAGTCCGAATATTGCGGCGAGCGTAAATTTTATTTGCAACGCGCGTATCTCTTTTTGCTTTCGCACTCTGTCCTCGTCCGCCGCGTCGGTTTTTGATATTTCTAACGCTTTGAATCCCGCTTTTTCTATTTCTTCTTTTATTGCCGACACGCGCAATTTATGCGGATTATATAAAATAGTCGCTTTTTCTGTGGCAAAATTTACCGCCGCACTTTCTACTCCGTCTAATTTATTTAACGCTTTTTCAACTCTTTGAGCGCACGCCGCGCACGACATTCCGCCGACGGGAATAGAAATTTTTACGCTTTCGGTTTTTTCAACGACTTCAAAGCCGAGTTTTACTATCGTTTCCTTAATTATATCGGTCGTAACGTTATCGTTATATTCGACAAATAATTTTTCGCCCGCGAGATTTACCGCCGCTTTTGTAACGCCTTCTAATTTTGCGACCGCTTTTTCTATTCGTCCTGCGCACGCCGCGCACGACATCCCGCGTATATTCATAACTTCATTAGCCATATATTTATTTACCTTCTTTCGTTTATAAATTTTCTTATTTGCGTTTTTTATTGTGAATATAATAAAAAGATATGGAGATTTTGTGAAAAAAAGAAAGTTTATAGAAATTACAAATAAAAAAGAGGCGACTTAAAGCCGCCCCCGTTTTATTGAAAAAACTTTTTTTTGACTACTGCTTTGTGAAAAGCAAAGTATTATCTCCGCCGGACCATTCCCCGAAAATAGGCGGCGTAATAATTTCTATCGAAATTTGACCAAGTTCAGGGTAATAATCAAATTCTATTTCTATCGTCTCGACTACTCCAGTATACACATCGGTGGTGGTGTAAATAATACCATATTTTTGGTCTGGGAAAAATACCCACGTGAAATTCTCTGAAAATTCTAGTATTCCCTCGTCATAATCACTCAAATCTGCTACACTATGCAAAGTACCAGTGCCGTCAGAGTTAAAAGTGCACGTATACCTTCCACGATAAGTTGGTATTTCAGACCAATTTTCATTACCGCCCGGGTCATAAATCGGCGCATCGCCTTCCCAATACCAAACTCCCACTATTGCATCTGTGTTATCTACCGGCGGTTGCGTAGGGTCGTTTGGTATAGGTTCTCCATTTAACACATATTTCAAATATTTTTCGGTGACGTCAATTCCTCCGATTTTTACGCTTCCGCTAATGTGCGAAATTTCTGCGTTATAACCGTTGCTAATGTTGCTCAACTCTCTGTATCTGAAATTCTGAAAGTCAAAAATACCTGTGTAACGTCCGTTAAAAGGTACCTTCCCGTTAAGCTGATATTCGGTCATCTCGTACCAGCCGCTTGCTTCTTGCTTATATCTGCCTATACTCGCTTTTCCGTAGCCGCCGCCAAGGTATAAAATGTGTTTGTTTGAATAATCGTAATATTCCGTTTTTCCCGTTGCCGTTTCGTGTTGTCCTGCGGTATTGGCTTGTTCGGTATAATTGTAATTTTGAGTATAATACCCGTTTGCTTTTCCGTGTGTGAGTCGTTCCCACGTTTCTTTATATTCGTTTGCAGCGCGAGGATATGACGCAAGATAATCAGTTTCTTCTGTAAACGCCTTTAAAAAAGCATTTATATTTTCCTCCGTTACGGGTTCTTGAACTACTCCATCAATTCCGCTTCTATCAAACAAATATCCGTCTGTAACGTTTGGATTTGGAACGGCGGGCATTGTAAGCGTTATTTTTTCGTCGGGATATACGGTTATTTTGTTAGTATAAATACTAAAATTGTAAACCAAATTTCCGTGCAAATCAAAATTAGTTACATCGTCGCCGCCGCCATAAGAGTAGGGATTTTGACTTTGAACATAAAAACTTCCCGAGATAATATCGGATTGACTTTGGGAGCCGTTAAATATTGTCAAAACCGTTACGTTGTTAAAAACAATTTTTCCGTGATATTTACCAGCAAAATTTATAACTCCGTTTGCTTTCGTGGTATAGCCATTGCCGCTTTGGTTTGATTTTTTAAGAATACCGACGCTGCCTCCCAAAATTAAACCCGAGTGGTTTGAAAAATCGAAAAATTTGTATGTTGTGCTAGAATATCCTGTTCGAATTTCTTCATCTAACGCGATATAATGTTCGTCATTCCACGAACTGTTTCCCGCCACTTCAACGCGACCAGAATAATATCCGGATTCGGTAAAAGAAAATTTGCCTGAAGAACTGCCTTTTTCGTATTCTTCAGGAATCGCCCTTTGGACGCTTGAATTGTTGGAACTGGAATAAGTATACGACCTGCTTAAAGCCGCGCGAAACGCCGATAAAAAATCATTATATTCTGTTTGCGTTGTAATGGATCTTCCGTCAATTCTTGTTAAATTTCCGCCAGAAACCGATGGTGGTTCGCTTGGTATACTTGTAGAGCCGCCGCTTGAGTCGTCATCGCTGCATCCCGCAACGAACAATATAAATGCACAAAACGCCGTAAAAACGGCGACGCACTTGAAAAAATCAAGTCCTTTCATAAAAACTCCTTTGTTTTTTAAGTTTTTTTTAATTTTAAAATAACCACACAAAAAAACGCCGTAAAAACGGCGACACACTTGAAATAAATCAAGTTTTTCTCATAAAAACTCCTTTGTTTTTAAGTTTTGGATAACCATATAGGAAAAAACGCGATAAAAAAATCGCTTGCTATTTTCAAAAAAAAGTATGGAGAAAAATATGTTAGTTGCGTATTTAAATAAATTAAAGCCCGAAATCGTTTTCGATTTTCGAGGGGGGGGGGGGACTACCCTC
>WRFX01000021.1 GCA_009787445.1 Chitinivibrionia bacterium
CAACCAAACGAACTTGGCATATACGATATGAGTGGAAACGTATGGGAGTGGTGTAATGATTGGTACGGTGAGTATAGTAGCAGTGCAGTAACAAATCCTACGGGTCCTAGTACGGGCGGCAACCGCGTTTGGCGCGGCGGCGATTGGCTCAGCGGCGAGCAGTACTGCCGAGTAGCGTACCGCTTCTACTACAACCCGTCTAACAGCAACCTCAGCTTGGGCTTCCGCTTAGTTTTTGATAAGTAGAGTTTTTATTTATGGCGGATAGTATTTTTATTGTAATAGTGATGATGAAAGATTTTTGAATATTTATAACAATAAAGACGCTTATTTCGGCAACGGCAGAGAAGTTAGAAATATATTTGAAAAAATAATCAAAAATCAAAATAATCGACTCGTTGGCAATAGAGATTTAACGAAAGAAGAATTATTGACCATAACGGAAAAAGATATTAAAGGGATATAAGCATATTCGGCAATGCCTCTTGAGTTTTCGCGTAGCGTTTTTTCAATTCTTCAACTTCTTTTTGCGACAATTCTCTAATTTTTCCGTAACTTAAATCGTTAAGTTTTAACGTCGCAAATTGCAAACGTTTTAATTGAATTACCTCTTCGCCCAACGCTTCAAAAATTCGCCGAACCTGACGGTTTTTCCCTTCGTATAAGTCCATTTCATAGCAAAAATTTTCGCCGTCTTTATACTTAAATCTTATCGCTCCCGCTTTAAGAATTTCGCCTTGCGACGCGACGCCAATTTCTACGATTTTTTTCATTTCCGCTTGACTTAATTCTCTTTTAATTTTCACAAAATACACTTTTTTTACGTGAAATTTCGGATGAGTCAGAGCAAACGCCAAATCGCCGTCGTTTGTCAATAAAAGCAAACCTTCGGAATTAAAATCAAGCCGTCCGACATATTTTAAATTTTCGCAATTTTCAACTTTAAGTTTTTTCAACGCGTCGTAAATTGTCGCCCGCCCGTTTTCGTCGCTTCTGCTTACAATGGTTCCTTTGGTTTTATGGTACAAATAATATCTTTTTTGAAAACTATGCGAAATTTCTTTTCCGTCGACTAATATTTTATCTTTTTCTTTGTCGATTTTCAAGCCGATTTGCGCTTTTTCGCCATTTACAAAAACGACTCCAAGCGCAATAAGTTCGTCGCATTGTCTTCGCGAACCGACGCCGCATTCCGCAAGATACTTGTTAATGCGTAACAAACCATCAACCGTCCGCGTTCAGGCGACTGTCAATTTCGGAATTGTCGCCCGCTTCGGGAATTGTTATTTGAATTTCTTCGATTCTTTGCGCGTCCATTTTGGTGATTTTTAGCGTAATTCCCTTAAAAACAAGTTCGGTTCCTTCGGTCGGCACGCTTCCGTGTTCGTGATAAAAAAGTCCGCCCAAAGTATTGTATCCTTTGTCTTCGCCGTAATCGAAACGCACGGGAGTTTTTTCGGCTAAATCGTCCAATTCTATATGCGGGTCTGCCAAAAATGTTCGCTCGTCAATTTGAGTTACCGAAGAATTTTGCTCGTCGTATTCGTCGTCTATGTCGCCGACAATTTCTTCAATTATGTCTTCCATTGTAACTATCCCCGCCGTTCCGCCATATTCGTCGACGACGACGGCAATGTGATTGCGTTTTTTCTTCATATCTTCCATAAGGTCGTTAAGCGGTTTGCCTGCGGGAATGTAATAGGGCTCTCTAAATAATTTTCGCAGCGACCAGTTTTTATCGTTTGAAGAACCGTTTTCCGAAACCCATTTTACAAGGTCTTTAACGTATAAAATTCCGACTATCGAGTCCACGCTGTCTTCATAAACGGGAATGCGCGAATGTCCGTTTACGCTCGCGTGGTCTAACGTTTCTTTTAGCGTGGAATTTACCGAAATTCCAATGACGTCGATTCTCGGCACCATAATTTCTTTTGCGGAAGTGTCGCCAAACTCAAAAATATTGCGAATCATTTCTTTTTCTTCTTTTTCCAAGCCGTATTCGGAATCAAAATTTTCGGTTAATTTGTTAAACTCTTTTTCGCTCAAAAACTTGTATTTTCCGTCGTATTTCATTATTTTTAACAGCGAATTTTGCGTGAAATACATAATTGAGCCGACGGGCGCTAAAATCCATCGGTTTATATTGTAAAAAAAGTAAATCGGCATAAGTAATTTTTCGGCGTATTTTAAGGCGAAAGCGCGAGGAACGCAATAACATAAAATTCCCGCCGCAATCGACGCGCACAACGCCGAAGATAAAAATCGCCACCAAAAATATTCGGGTTCGGACAATATTATATCCGCGATAAAATAAAACAAAATTCCCAAAACAGCCACCGCCGACGTTTTTGCAAAAGAAATAATTATGGAAAGCACGGTTCTGTTTTCAAGAATTTTTTCCACTTTGTCCGCGATATACAAAATTCTGTTGTCGCTTAAAGTGTTTTTGTAATGCTCTAATTGTCCAAATACGATTTTAGTTGAAGACAAAAGAGAAATATAAGCGCAGTCAACTACTGCGGCAACTACCAAATATAACAGGTGTAAGTCGCAAGGGAACAAAAATCACTCCTTTTCAAAATCAACATATTTTTTTTCGCAACGCTCCATTGCTATGCGCTCGTCTTCGGTTTCGTGGTCGAATCCTAAAAGATGAAACAAGCCGTGAATGAATAATCTTTGCGCTTCTTCGTCGAGAGTAAGCCCGTATTCTTTTCTCTGTTCGTCGGCGCGAGAAACGCAAATATATATCTCGCCCAAATAATCGGAATCGTCAAAACGAAACGACAAAACGTCGGTAATCGCGTCTTTTTTTCGATAATCGCGATTTAGCGATTTTATTGTGTCTTCCGTGCAAAAAATCAAATCGACAAGACGGTTTTTATCAACATTCTCTCCGTAATATACTTTTTTACAGAGAGAATGTAGCGATTTTTCACAAATTTTTGACAAATTGTCGTTTTCGGCGGTAACGGCAAGCATAACTGTTAGGGATTATCCAAGCCCAAAATAATAAGTTTGCGATTCAAATTTATTCTCGTAACGTTTGTTACGTCGGAAAGTCGTTTCGCAAGGTCTCTGTGAATGCTGCTGGCGCGCGAATATTCTTCGTTTTTCGCCCAAACTACAAAATCCATCGTTTGGTCGGTGACAATATTTTCCTTAAACGACGAAAACATATCTTCAATCGCTTCGGATACGGCAAATTGCATATCTTGAAGTTGTCTTCCCGCAAAACTTCCTACTACGTTAAAAATAATTTTATATTGCGAACCGCGTTTAATATCGTCCTGCCAATAACTTGTAATTCTCGAAAGAACAGCCGCTATTGCGGGGTTAATCGCTTCTTCTACCAACGCTTGAGCCGACGCTCCCGGACGCGGTTGCGAATATCCCGTTTCGGTTCCCAAAAGTCGCGCCGTCGTGGTTTCAAACGCTTTTACGACGACTGTCGCCTTATTGTTTTCTACGCTTCCCGAAAACGTGATATAAACGTCCGCTCCCAAAGCCAAAGACAACTGATACGAAATATCGGTATCCGCGCCTTTGAGTTCCGCCTGAATGCTTGCCAAATCGTTTAACTGTTCCGCCGCTCTCGGAACCACGACGTCGTATTTTTTAGCGGTCAAATAACTTTCTATAACGCCAGCCGCTTGTCTTGCCAAAGGATTTGTGTTAAAAACGTCAAGCGGAGTTTGCCCCTGCGGCGTTTCGGGAATTACCATAAGAAACGGAAGTCCGCCGACTTTGCTCGATAATGCGTCTTTAGAAAGCAAAACGCCTTTGTTTTCCAATTCGGTTCTGATAGCCGCCTGATTTACGCGAACGTTTTTCGTTACTTTAAATCCTTGCACGCCGTTTACTTTCGCTTTTATAGAAGAGATTGTAGATGTGGCTTCAAATGTGATGTAATTTGAGGCACTGCCGAAAAAACTTTCCTGAATCGCTTCAAACGCGGTTTTTGCCTGTTCGCTGTTTAAAAGCGGGTCGGTACCGTTATAAAGCGTAAACCAAATCGCCGCTTTTTTCAAATCTTCTCTCGCGTTTTCAGGTTTTTTTCCAAAACCCGTCGCTTTAAGCGAAACTTCCGACGAAGAATACTGTTCTACCAAAGATGCCTCTCTCGACACCGGTAAATTACTTGCGTTTTTTGCCGCAAATAGCGCCACAGCGCAAACAAAAAATAACAAAATTGCCTTTTTCATACAAAGACCTTCCTTTTAATTTTTATTACAAATAACCAATTATTCGCCACTAAAATAATATTTGTCAAACGACAAAAACATAAACAAATTTTATAAAAACAAAAATTTAACGTTTTCTCAATCGTTTGCAAAATCTTTCCTTCTATTACTATTAGAGTTATGCGGAATGGTAAATGAAACATACGCGGTATAAATAATTCCATTTGTTTGCAATTTATCGCCGCTTTTGACGCTCGGTCCGTCTTGATATTTTTCTTCGCTCGATTTTATTTCGAACACATTTCCTTCGTTATCAAATGTAGTGTCTACCGTGTTGCCTTTGTTGCGCCAACTTGTCTTCCAACTATCGCTTCCTCGCGTAAATAAATTATAACCAAAAGAGCCGCCTAAATTAAAAAACGGCGTAATCGCAATTTCCACTCCCAAATTTGTCGTAAGTCCAAGCGAATATTGCGAAACCTTAACATCGTATAATATCTGCGAATCTTTTTTATGTCCATATTCGTCAAGTTCCTGCAAAGAAAGTCCTATTCCCATTATGCCAAAACCGAGTTCGGGAGCAATAGCCAAACGTCTTATGTATATTTTTTTCGTAAAAGAAATATCTCCTTCAAAAGCAAATGCGCCGTCTATTTCGTATTCTATTTTTTTGTCGTCGGGATAAAAACCCCAATCGTCTTTTCTCATATACGGATTGTAACGAAGCGTGCCGCCGGCGTCGCCAAATAAAAATTTTGCGCCGATATTAACCCACCACTGCGAACCGCTCTCCCCTTTTGCCGAGCGCGATATGTTTTGACGAAAATTTAATTCGGGTCCGTACATATTGGAAAATTTTAGCCCCTGAATATCGTAAAGATATTTGTCTTTTAACTCGTTCTTTTTATTTTCAAATTCCAAATCTAACGTGTCTTCTTTTTTATTTATCTTTATATAATCGTTTTTTAATTCATTGTAATGTTCGTCGAATACGCGCTGACTTTCGTTTTGTTTTTTGTTGTCTATGCTAAACGGCGATTTTGAAAATCCCATATAAACGTCAAACGGAAAATGCGGCATTTCTCTAACGACCGCGCCCATATATGGCATTCCCGAAATAATTTGCGCTTTCGATTGAGTGTAGTCGAGTCCGCGCGCTTTTTCGCCGACTTTTTTTATCATAATCCATCCGCGTTTTTTTTCGACAATATTTCCGTTTGCGTCTTCTATTGATTCGTAAACGCGAAATTTATCATCGACGACTATTTGTTCGTTTTTTCCTATTGAAATTATTACGTTTCTTATATTTTTATGTAAAATTTGCCCCGAATATTGAAAGTCGGAAATGTCCATAGTCGCGTTTTTAACGTCGTCGGCTATGCCGCTTAACGCTCTGCGAAAAGCCGCTTGTTTGTATCCCGACGAATATGTAGAATCAGGATACGACGTTCCCGAACTTGTTCTTTCTATTCGGGCAATAATTTTAACGGCAGGTTTTTCGCCTGCATTTTCTATTTTCCACCAATATCCGCCGCCGTCTAAATTTAATTGATACACATTTCTCGAAACTTGTCTATAACCTCTTACCATATTTCCCGAATCGTCTTTATAATAATATGTTTCTCTGTATGTTTCAATGTAAGACGTGTCCGAATATCCTGAATATATCGGCGCAAAAATATACGCCGCGTTCATAACCGCGTTGAGTTCGGCTTCGGTAATTCCCGATTCTTTCGCTATATCGGTAATAAAAGAATTTTTTTGCTGCTGCGAAAGTAATTCTAACGCGCGAACTTCTTTTTGCGCGTCGACCGCCGCCAAAACCAACGGAACAACCGCGGCGTTCAGTCGTTCTTCAATGGAAAACGACGGCGGAAGCGCGTTAAATTTATCGGCAATATTTTTTGGAAGATTGTTGTAATCGAATCTGCTTAATCGGACGGAATTTTGCAGAGCGTTCGCAAATTCTTTTTCCCATTGTTCGGGAATATTTTCGTTTTTGCTAACGGTAAAATCCAAAAACGCGACGGATTTTCTTTGATAAGCGCCCGCTTCTTTTGTGGAAACGTTTTCTTGCGCGAAACAAGCGCCAAAAAGCGCAAAAATAAAAATAACTATCAACATCAATCGTAATCGGTCGATTCTTTTTTTTCTGTCGGCAATTCTTCGCCTAAACAATTTTTATATAATTCTATAAATAATTCGGCTCTTTCCGTTTCTTTCGCCATTTTTGTTCGCAAAGAATCGATTTTGGCTTCAAGTTCGGTAATTCTTGTAACCTCCGCGTCTACGTTTACGTTAAGACGTTCCAATCTTATAGACAAATAAATCCCAAGTACGCAAAGGACAACGGCAATGCCAACGAGAACAATCCAAAATCTGCGACTGGTATTGTTTATGCTTTTAATCATTTTTGTGTTAAATTCCATAATTTATTCCTTTGTGAAACCTTTTTTTTCACCCAATAAAATATTATATTTCTATATAGTTATGGCGACAAATTTATCGAAAAAATTAAATTTTTCAATATTTTCTTAAATCCATCGCTCTTTTTTGAAATAAAATATCATAGAAACCGCCACCAAAATCATTATAGAGAAAGTAATCCAATGACCGTATTCGTATTCAAGTCCCGGCAAATGCACAAAATTCATTCCGTAAGACGAAGCGATAAAGTTTAACGGAATAAATATCACGGAAAACACGGTCAAAACCTTCAATATGCCGTTAAAACGATTGCTCAAATCCAAATTGTAAATCTGCAAATTATCCGAAAGCATATCTTTGCAACTTTCTATCGCCGAATTGGAACGAACCGTAATATCTAACAAATCCTTAAAAAACGGCTCGGTCGGTTCTTTTATAAGGTCGGTGTCGAGCGCGTTTATTTGAAGAATAAATTCGTTTGTAGGACGAATAATTTTACGAAAATCATTCAATACGCGCTTTAACTGTCTTATTTCTTTTACGAAATCCTGCCCGTTTTCTTCTTCTTCGAGCGCGTCTTCAAGGTCTTCTATTTTATCGCTTATTTTTTCCGTAATCAAAACGTAATTTTCCAAAACGGAATCTATTAACTGATACGCGAGATAATCTTCGCCGCTTCTAAAAATTCTTCCCTTTTTTTTGCGTATTCTGCGATGAACGTGATTAAAAATATCCGCCTTATTTTCTTGAAAAGTGAGAACAAAATTTTTGCCCAAAATCAAACTTACCTGCTCGCTTGTTATTTCTTCGCCTTTGTAATAAAGCATTTTCGTTATAAAAAATAAATAATCGTCGTAATCTTCCATTTTCGGATATTGCGATGTGTTTAATATGTCTTCTACCGTAAGAGAGTGAATATCTAAAAGCGCGCCTATTTCTTTAACCTGTTCGTTATCGTGAATACCCACGACGTTTATCCAAGTTACTATGTTGTTGTTTAGCGGAAGTATTTCGCGAATATCTTCGACGCCAAATTCTTTAACTTCTCCCGTTTTGTCGTATTCGATTACTTCAATCGATAAGTGGTCGACTTTTTTTTCGCCGATGAATACCGCTTCTTCGGGCATTCTTCCTATTTCTACTGTGGAAAGTTCCGACATATTGTTTCTCCGTATAATCGTTTAGTAACCCGCATAAATGGCGGAGAGAGAGGGATTCGAACCCTCGGTAGAAACAAGCCCTACAACGGATTTCGAGTCCGCCGCAATCGACCACTCTGCCATCTCTCCGCGCACAAACTAATTTTTTTTTCGCATAAAAATCAAGGAAAATTTAAGTTATTTGCAAAAAAACAACATTTTTTACAAAGATAAAAAATATTTTCTACCTGTTTTATGGCATTTAGAGGTAAAAATATATGACGCAATTCGATTCAAGTTCGCTTATAGGCGCGTCTCTTGGCGACGCAAAAATTTTGCAAGAAACGGGAAGAGGTCATAAGGGATACGTATATTTAGGATTTCAGGCGACGCTAAAAAGGCAGGTCGCAGTTAAGGTCTTGCCCAAATCGGCGGTGTCGAGTCAGAGCGAGGTTTGCGCTTTTGTGGACGAAGCAAGAACGATTGCGGGACTTGTTCATCCCAGCATTGTTCCAATTTACAACGTCGGCGAAACGGACGTTTTGTTTTATCAGATACTTCAATTTGTAAAAGGCGAAAATCTTAATTCGATAATAGAAAAACGCAAAAAACATCCGATTGCGCAAAAAAGGGTTCTTCCGCTAAACGACATATTTAATATTTGCGAACAAATTCTCGACGCTCTAAAATACGCGCACGACGAAGATATTATACATCGCGACATAAAACCGTCCAATATTTTGGTCGACGAAGACGGACGTTCGTATTTGTGCGATTTTGGCATCGCATACTCCAAAAACGACGTAAACGCGCTTGGAATGAACGTAATATTGGGGAGTCCCGTTTATATTTCGCCCGAACAGGCGCGCGGCGACGCGCTTGACGCAAGAGCGGATATTTATTCTATGGGAATGACTATGCTTAAAATGATTTCGGGCGATATTCCGCGAAAAGACGAAAGTCCCGAAGACGTAGTTCGTCGCAAGGCGCACAATCCCGATTCGTTTTTTATTTTGCCGATAGAAGAGATTATTCCGCCCGATTATGATTTTTTTGCGCCGATTTTGCGAAAATCTTTGTCGTCCGATAAAGAAAAAAGGTATTTTAACGCCAAAGAATTTTTATACGATATAAAAAAACTTCGAGGAGAATTAAATGATTCAGGAATCTAAAAATGTAGCGTCGAGCAATTTGGAATTGCCGAAAAAAGACGCGGAATCTATTGCGATTTCCGTAAATTTGTTGTTTAACAACACTAAATTATTTGGCAACAATCATCCGTCTACGGCGCAAGCGGCTGACGATTTGTGCAAAAAGGTTTCGGCTATGGCTCGCGAAAATCAGATGATTACGTTTATGCGGTCGGGAAAATCGTTTTACGTCGAAAAGTGGCTTGTCGACAACAGGATAAATCATACGCGATTTACGCAGGATTTCGACAAACTGCATATTGAGTCGATTTCTTTTGCCAAAGACGTTTTGCCGTGGAATATTACGATTTTTGCGGAATGTTTTTTAAACGCTCTCGAAAATAACACGAACGCCGATAAAATTCAGGCGGATTTTGAAGAAAAAGGACAAAAAGGCGTAATTATAAATTATGTAACGCTTCAAAAAATCACAAAAGACGATAAAATTGTCGGTCTCGACGAAGTTGTCGTGAAAAACGTCGGAAATGTCGAAAATAAAAAAGTTGCGGACAATATATTAGTTCCCGAAGAAAGAGAAACGGAATTGTCTCAATCGGACAAAATGACAATAGACGCGACTTTTGAAATAATAGAAAACGAAATAAAACAAAAAAACTTTACGCCAAAAAAACTCGTTTATTTGATTAAACGGCTTGAACCGTCGAAAGAACATTTGCGCGTAATGCTTCCGAAAATTAAAACGTCAATGCTTGAAACGGGCTTAAACGTTTCCGATTTTTTGGATTTTACGACGGAACTTGAAAACAAAACGGACAAAGAAAACGCGGTAAATAAATTATTAAACGCGGCGAGCGAACAGGGAATTAAACCTTCGGAAATAATAGAGGCGTTTTCGCAAAATCCAGAAGAATGCGTAAAATTGCTTTTGCAGTCCGCCGAAATTCAAAAGCGCGGCGACGGGGCTAATTTGTCGGATTATATGTCTAAAATGTTAGACGATATAATTCGCGATACCGCTTTGAACAAAATAAGAAGCAAAAAACTCGGCGGCGACGTTCATTTGGCAATATCTTCGGTGATTTCCACAGTAGAAAGCGGACTTTTGACAAAACTAAAAGAAAACGGAATTTCGGACGAAGAAGCGGATAAAATTCACAAAGAATTAACTCAAAAATTTCCAAAAACCATTGAACATTTGAAAAACGAATGGTTTGTAAACGCGCTGACAAATTTGCAAGAATTAAGCGCCGATTCTATGTCGAAAGTTTTGGCAAAAGTCGTCGGCAGCGACGGAAATTTTGAAATTTATAGAGATTCGCTTGCGCGTTTCGGCGAAAAAATAAATCTTTCGGCGAAGGACTTGGCGAATATTATAGAAACGGCGCGAAAACAGCGGGAATTATTAGAAAAGAAAAAGGATTTGCCGCTTTTGCCGCCGAAAACTACGGTTCATTTTATAAAACGCTACATTGCGGAGTTTAAGCGGCACAAAAATCCGTTTTCGATGATTGTTATTTCCGATAAACGTCAAAATTCGCAGAGCGTATTAACGCTTTCGGAGGGCATTGCGTATTTGATTTCAAAGGGATTTCGCTTTTTGGATATTTCGGGTTTTGTGAATATTAAGGGGAAAGACATCGCCGTAATTATTCTTCCGATGACGGGAAGCGCGGGTTTGCAGACGGTTCTAAAAAAAATAGACAAGCAACTTGACAAAGACGCGCATATTATCACGTCGATAACGCTTGAAAATCCGGGCGTAGACGAAGACGATTACGAAAGCGTCATAAAAAAACTTCTGCGGGGGCACGTTTAATTTTCGGTCGGATTCGTGTTGTTTTTTAGTTGTTTTATGGAAAAAATGTTTTGGCAAATGGTATTTTTTCGATAAAAAATGAAAAATAAAGGAAAGAATGAAAAAGAAAAGCGTTTACATAGAAACCACAATTCCGAGTTTAGTTACGGCGCGACCGAGCAATAATATTGAAGAATTATCTCGCCAATATGTCGCTAAAAATTTTTGGGAAAACGAGCGGCACAAATACGACTTGTATATAAGCCGATATGACCACGAAGAATGTAGCGAGGGAGACGCTGACGCGGCAAAACGGCGGCTTGATTTAATAAAAGATATTCAATTTTTGCCGGTAACATCGGAAGCGGAAAAACTTGCGGAAGAATATTTTGAGTATCTGAATATTCCGCAAAAAGCAAAAGTAGATTGCTTTCATTTAGCAGTGTGCGTTGTAAACGAAATTGATTTTTTGATAAGTTGGAATATGACGCATTTAGGAACGCCGACTTATAGAAAAATAATTTCATTCAACGAGCATCGCAACTTATGGTTACCGGAATTATTAACGCCCGACGTATTTATGAAAATTATGGAAAATGAACGAAAGGAGAAATAATATGAAAAAGTATAAGGAACTGGACGATACTGTTGAAGAAGTATATCGTATTCGCGAATCGATTATGAAAAGGTTTAACTACGACCCGAAAGCGTATCATAAGTATTTACGCGAAACCGAATACAAGGTAAAACAAGCCGGCTGTCGCTATGCCACTGAAGCGGAACTCGCGAAGATAAAACAAGCGCACAAGCGCGAAAGGGAAACAATATGAAAAAACTATTTGGAACAAATAAAAAAACTTATAAAAACTTAAAAAATGGGTAGTTTTTAATAGTTTAATAGTTAAATTATTTTTGCAAATAGTATTTTTATAAGGAGAATTTTAAACAAAAATTTAATGGAGAGTGATTATGAAAAATTTGATGGGGGGGGCGTTATTAGCGATAATTGCGTCAATGATTCTAAATATTGTTGGATGCGGCGGAAATGAAGAAGACGAAAAAGATACTATACCTTCTTATTCCGAATATTTTGCGTCGCATTATTTAAGCGTTGATTGGAGTAAAGTTCCCGATACGGTCGTGCCGTATGCCGAGTATATGATAAACATAAAAAGTTCAGGTGAATTGTGCGGTGATTTTCAGACAAAAAACGGCGATTTAATTGCTTTTTATTTTTCATCAAAAGATGAATACGGAGTATATAGACAATACAGTTTTAATTATGCAAAGTTGTATTATTTGAATTGGAATAAGAGCGCTGATGTCAGGGATTTTGATTTGAAATTAGCTTTCAATAGAGATATAGGAAGCGCTGATATCTTATTGTTTGGTTATTCTGGTAGCGATATTGTAACGACAAGTAGTATGTACGGAATAAGGGATAAAGATATCTTAAAAAAAGTTTCCGATACGACGGTTGTTGTCGAAGTTTGGGGTAATCCGTCCTATGCTCCGGTGGTTTTCAGTAAATCTAAAAATTTAACGTTTTACAATCCTTTTTATTACGAAGAAGTTAAGCGCGATACGATTTGGTCGTCTGATAGAGATTACGGGTATTATGATACTATAAAAGTAACGGTTAAGTTTGGGGTAGATGAACGTTTTGCCGATAAATATGAAACTTTGAACGATTATATTTTGTTTAGAGGTTATATTGGAGGTTGGTCGGATGTAAAAGATATCAGATATAATACCATTGTAGGAAAAAATATTACATTTTCGCAAACATATTCTTGCAAAGGGAAACAAAAGGAAGATGTTGATTTTGGGGGCACTGATTTTTCTTTAACCATAGGGATGCTCGGTAAAAATATCGGTTTAAGTTCTGGGGATTTTAAAGTTCCCAGACGAGAAACTCCATCTGAATAACAGATTTCTAATCAAATAAACACATCAAGCCACTGCCAAAAACGGTGGCTTTTTTTGTTGTCTGAAAAAATAAAAAGTCATTAAATAAATAATTATCAATTATTAGCGAAATTAACTAATTTGTATTGTTTTTAGTTGTTTTTACGTTCAAAGTGTTTTGCGCGGATAGTATTTTTATGGTGAAAAAATTAAAAAGGATAAAAAAATGATAAATAAAGTAACGTCTTTATATTTGGACACGTCAATTTTTGGCGGCTACTACGACGAAATATTTATGCAAGATACCCGATTGCTTTTTGAAAAAATTAAAGCGGGAAAATATAAAGTTTTTGTTTCCGACACAGTAGAAAACGAATTAGAAAACGCGCCTGAATAAAGTAAAAAAACTTTTGAACGAAATAAATTACGAGTTAATATATATAACTTCTGAATGCGAAAATTTAGCAGACGAATATATAAAAGAAAAAGTTGTCGGACAAACAAGCAGAGATGACTGCATNCANATCGCAACGGCAACAATTTTTAACGTNGATTATTTAGTAAGTTGGAACTTTAAACATATCGTAAACGTTAATCGAATTAAAGGTTATAATTCCGTAAACACTAAAAACGGATATAAACATTTAGAAATACGTTCACCAAAAGATATGGGGGTTTATGATGACGAATAATAACGATGATTTTCGATGGGATTGTATAAAAGGTACGCGGGCAATTAAAGACGAAATAAGTGCAAAATTAAATGCTATGACTCCAGAAGAAAGGCATTTATATTTTGTACAAATGAGCAATGAAACACGTCGGCGAGAAATAGAAAGAAGACGCGAAAGGAATAGTATTATAAAAAACACTTGGAACAAATAAAAAAAATTTATAAAAACTTTAAAAAATGAAGTTAGAAAAATGAAATGTTTCTTGTCAGCGATAATTGCCGCATAACGGCTATTTCACATTGACCCAAAACCTTGTTTCCGCATACCTGCCTGTGGAATCCTGCACGCCGAGTCGATGTTCCCCTGCGCCGACGGTTACGGAATAAGAGTGTGAATCTTTTGTTTTGCCTAAAAATATTCCGTTCAAAAACCACTGCAATTCGCCGTCTTTTTGCGTATGCGCGGCAAGCGCGACAAAACCCATTTCACTCAAAGCGTCTTTGCTCGGCAAAAAAAGTTTCGCTCCGTATTCCGGATACGTAATGGAAAAAGGAAGAACTTCTTTTTGAGCGCGGCACTTCGGATTATGCAAAATTTCCGCCTTTTTCTCCCTGCCGATTTTCCTTAACTCGTTTCTGACCGACGGCGGGTAATATTCTTCTACGACGGACGCGGTATCTCTCGTATCCCAGCATAAACTGCAAACCGCAAAGTTTGTGCTTTTTGAAATTATCGTTTTTTTGTGAAATAAACATTTTGAATTTTTATTTCTATTTATCGGAAGTTTCATTGTTCTTTCGCTCGGACAAATATCGCTTGTCTTATATCCGCTAAATTCGCAAATTTTTATACTTTCAAAATCGCCGTCTTTGGGAAAACTTTTCCACAATTCTTTTTTATTGTCGCTCAAACGGTTGAATAGGGAAAATAAAAGCGGAGCGGCTGTGTTTGCGCCGCTGAGACCGTTTACGGAGCCGCCTTCAAAATTTCCGACCCAAACTCCGACAGTCCATTGCTCGTTTACTCCTATCGCCCAAGCGTCTCTCGAACCGTAACTCGTGCCTGTTTTCCAAGCGATAGGAATTTCCGCAGAGCCCTTAACTTGCGCCAAAACCTCTCTGATATGATAAGCCGTAACCGCTTGCAACAACCGTTCGTCGTTATTTGTCTTTTGCTCGTTCTTTAACCATATCAAATCCGTTCTTTTCCCGTCGTTCATAAGCATCGAATAAAGCGGAACCAATTCCAACAAAGACGCCTCGCCGCCGCCTAAAATCAAAGATAAACCGTAATCCTGCGGCGCACGAAAAAGCCCTTTGAGTCCCGCGTTTTTTAACCAATAGTAAAAATTTTCCACGCCGTAATCCGACAAAGTTCTCACCGCCGCGACGTTCAAAGAAAGCGTCAAAGCATTTTTCAAAGGCAAAATCCCGCTAAAATTTTTATCCGCATTTTGAGGAGAAAAACCTTTATACCAAGTCGGAATATCCTCGATTAAACTTTCGGACGTATAAGGACCTCGCTCTATCGCAAGGGCGTATAAAAACGGCTTTAAAATACTGCCCGTACTGCGGCGGGAACGAACTCCGTCTATCATTCCTTTTGAAAGCGAATCGTAATAGTCCAAAGACCCCAAATATCCCCTTATTTTTCCCGTTTCGGTTTCCGTTATCAAAACGGATATATTTACGTTTGAGTGTTCGGTTATTCTTTTTCCGTAATTTTTTACAATCGTTTCCAAACGCTCCTGAACTCTATCGTCGAGCGTCCCGTATAAAACGGTTTCGGACGGAAAAAACGCGGCGGCGGCTTCAGCGTAATGAGGCGTTTTGAATCTCCATTCTGCGTTATTTTGGGGTAACGGCTCCCGTAGCGCCGAATTTAAAGTTTCCTCGTCCATAAAACCGGCTTTCGCGAGAGATTTAAGCAAACCGTTTCGCCTTTCCAAAAGGCGCGGTCTTTCTTTCTCCAAATTTATCGCGGACGGACGGTTCGGCAGCATTGCCAAAAGAGCGGCTTGAGACCAAGTGAGCGTCTCTGCGGAATGTCCGAAAAAACGCCAAGACGCNGTTTCTAATCCTACNATATTTCCNCCAAACGGCGCCAAACTCGCGTATTGCGCAAAAATNTCGTCTTTGCTGTANCGCGCTTCCATTCTTAACGCGGCGTGCGTTTCCTTTAATTTAGAGAAAAACGTTCTCTTGCTCGGATTTTTTAATCTTGCCAACTGCATCGTTATGGTGCTGGCTCCGCTCTCGATTTTTTTCGCCCGTAAATTCTGTTTTATCGCGCGAACGACGGCAATCGGGTCAACGCCGAAATGCCGATTAAATCTTTTGTCTTCAAAATGCAAAACGGCGATTTTATATTTTAGTGAAAAGTTCTCGCTTTTCGGAAATCGATATTGCTCGTTTTCATTTAACCAAACCCGCAAAAGAGAACCCTGCGAAGAGTATAAAATTCGGCTGTAATCGTCGTTATCGTCGAGCGGAAGAAATAAAGAAAGAAACGCAAGCGCGACTATACAGCACGAAAATATTATAAACCTCATTCAACTTTTACCCGTTCACCGCCGATTCTCGCAAAATAATCAGGATTGTACATCGCTTCCAATACTGTTCCCGTCCACCAAAATACGCCTTCGTAAGTCGGATGAATCTGCGCGGCGAAAACTTTCGTCTGACCGGCTTCAAGACCGAAAAACCAATTGACGCGGTCGTCTCTTATGTCCATATAATCATATTCGTTAGATAAAGACAACCAAGAGGGAACGTTATACTCGTTTAATCTTTCGTTGGAAATCTCAAATCCCGACGGCAAAACGCTTGACAAAGCCAAATTTTCAATGCGGTTCGCCGCAAGCGATTTAACTCTGAAAACAAGCCAAAATTGCTCGCCCTGCTTTATCTGCGATGCGGAAATCTCTTTGCCGTCTTTGTCGTGTAAAGTTCTTCTCATCGAAATTCCTTTGCTTGCGGTTTTCACTTTGTCTTCCAAAGGCAGACCTCTCGTTTGCAGTTCGGTAAAAAGAGTTCCGTTCAAAGAAGAAACCGAAATTTCGGTAGAACCGAAAGTACTCAAATCTATTTGCGCGGGCTTGTTCGCCGTAACCGTAACTTTTTTGGGATTACTATTTCCCGCGCTCCACTGCGCTTCAATATCGCTGCCCGAAAGATTATCCGAAATAGCGGCGAATGCAAGAAGCATAAACGCGCTTTCCTGAGTGCTCCACCAGCCATTGGCGTTCCATTCTCTTGCGAGTTCCAAATAAACGTCGTTTGCCTCTCTTTGTCTTTTCATAGTCGTCAAAATCAAGGCGGCGAGGGCGCGGTCTCTTAAAGTAGAACCGTAACTTCCGCTGTCTTCGCGATAATCGCTTAAAGAGATACCTTTATATTCCAAAACCTGTTTTGCAGTGGTTTCCTTGCCGGCTAAATAATACGCGCCCGCAAGCAAATATTTGGAAAGCCAGTCGAGTTCTTCCAAATAATTTTCCTTCATCAAATTCATCGCGCCCGCCTGCTCTTCGCCCGCCATAGAGAGCAAAAATAATCTGTACGCCTGATTGCGAAGATTTTTGCCCGGTTTTTTCGTCTCTTCTATTTCCCACTTTTTCCACGAGTCGAAAAGATTTTTTGGAACGGAATATCCCGCTTTTTTTGCCTCAATCATAAAATGTCCCGCGTAACTGCTGCTCCAAAAATCGGCGTAAGCGTTGCTTTGATTGGGCCAATAAGAAAAACCGCCGCCTAACGAAAACGTGCCAAGCCGCTTGATACCCGCGTTTACGTTGTCCGTAACTTCCTGCTTTTTCTTTGAATCCGCGCCAATAAATTTATCTATGTAAAGTTGCGGAAACACGCTTGAAACGGTTTGTTCCAAACAGCCGTAAGGATACGTTATAAGATAATCCAAACGTTCCGCGACGCGCAAACTCGGCATCGTACTTAATACCAAAGTCGCTCTGTGAGTGCCGTTTATACCGAAAGCGTCTATATCGGCGTTCCAAGTTTCGTTTGCCGAAATTTGCCCTTGAACGACTTCCGTGTATAGCGCGGAAGAACTCAATACAGGCAAATCTATGGTGTCCGCAATTTTGTATTTGCCGCTTTCCGCGCTGACGATTATTTTTGCGCCGCCCAAAATCGGCATTGTTTCGACTTCAAAACTGCCGTCCTGTTCTCCCTGTTTTTCAAAAGAAAACGTTAAATTATTTTTGCCTTTAATTTCGAGTTCTTTCGATACCTGCAAAGACACTTTTACATTTTTCACGTCGTCGCCCATCGCGAATACGGATACGGGAATTTTAAACTTATCGCCCGGTTTTGTCGCTCTCGGAACGGTAGGCAAAATCATAAGAGGTTTTTTTACGGTTATCGTCGTGTCTCTTTTTGAAAACGCGGCGTCCGAAACTCCTATTAACTGCACGCGCACGGAACCTATATACTGCGGCATTTTGAACTTTATTTTTTCGCGCCCGCCCGCTTTGACGGATTTCACTCCACTAAACAGCGAAACCGCTTTGAATCTCTGCGTTTTCTGCTCTCCCGCCCTGTCCGATATTTCTTCGTCGCCGCCTATTGACAAATAAGAATCCATATCGGGCATAAGCGCGCCCATAATCTCGTCGAAATTGTCGGAAGTTTTTATTCCGAGAGCAAGTTTTTGAAAGTAAAATTTCCAAGGATCCGGCGTTTTGAAATCCGTCAAATCAAGCAGTCCTTCGTCCACGACGGCAAGGGTAAAAGACGCGGCTCCCTTTGATTTGTTTTCGACTTCAACCGTAAATTCTTCGCCGGGTTCCACAACTTTCGGAGCGATAAGATTTAAAGGAAGTTTTGTTTTTTCATCCTCGATTTTGACAGGTAAAATTCCATAATAGCGCAACGGTTTTTCACCTTCGACGCTTTTTAGCGGCAAAAATAAACTGACGACCGCATAAACGTTTGGAAGCATATTTTTAGCGGCTGTAAAATGAACGGTATTTTTTCCTGCGACCGCTTCCACAAGCCGCGTCTCGATTATTTTGTTCGAATGTTCCAAACTCACAATCGCGTTGCCTTTTGCGGGCGCGTCAAAGGAAATAACTATGGAATCGCCTATGCTGTGATTTGAATATTTGCTCGTCAAATTCAAATGGCTTGCTTCGGGAATGTCGCGTATGTTTTCGGGCTCTCCCCAATATGACGCATATACGAATTGCGCGGCGCTGTGTCCGCCTTCGACGTCTTGAATTTCAACGAAAATTTGTCCGTAATTTTCAGGAACCCATTTAAATTCTTTCGGCGCGGACGCGCTTTGCATAGTTCCTTCATAAACAAGATACGTTTGTTTTTGAGTTCTAAAATCCCAACGGTCGTAATCGCTGCTTTCCCACCACGAATAGCGCGAATTTTGATAAATTTTAACGGATAATCTTCTGCCAGCGACGGGGTTTCCGCTTTCATCCAGCGTAATAACGGGAATGCGAAGCGTATCGCCGCGGCGCACGCCCGCCCACGAATCCCTGTTTTTTAAGCCGACAAAAATCGGATACGGATAAACGACGCTCGAATGTCTGCTTTCGGTAAAACCGCCGCCTGTTTCGTGAACGACCGCCTTAACGCTCAAAGTCAGCGCTTCGGGAACATTTCTGCCTTTCAAATTGACCTTTTTTGAAATTTTTGCTAAGCCGTCGCCGTCCAAATTTCCATTATATAACGATTCTTCGTCGCCCTCAAATTTTTGCATCGGATTTCTAAACGTAAAGTCCCCGTAGCGCGAAAATTTTAACGCTCTGTTTCTTAAAATAAAATCTATTTCGGCGTTCAAATTCGCCGCGGGACTGCCGAATAAATATTTGCTGATAAAGGTTCCCGTTATATTAAAATTTTCTCCGCTAAATTTTTCGGGAATTTCCAAAGCGTTTTTCAGACGATTCGGCTTAACGGTTTCAATTTGCAAATTATGCCGCCACTCGTTTCCGCCGCTTTTTATTATTGCCGTCCAATTTCCCGTCGGCGCGTTTAAGTCGGTCGCGATATCCAAAGCGAACTGACCGTATTCGTTAGTCGTCGCCGTCCCTTCAAAAACGACGGAACCCATAGGATTTTTAACGGTTACCGACATCGCTATATTCTCTTTTGTCGCTTCGAGTCCATATCTTAAAATACCAGAAAAATGCACGGTGTCGCCCGGTCTATAAACTCCTCTTTCGGTGTAGGCGAATAATCTCGGCGCGAAAGCGGACAATATAGTATCTTTTTCCTGTTCGCGAACTCCGCCGACGTCAAAACGGCTTGTTTCCCAATTATTTTGCGAAAGTTTTAATAATGCAAGTCCTCTTTCGTTTAATCCACGGACAATATATGGGCTTTCGTCTTTTTTCGCGGGGAAAAATACATAACCGTTAGAATTGGTTTTTTGCTCCGCCAAAACGTCGTTTATTGTGCCGTATAATTCCAAT
This sequence comes from Chitinivibrionia bacterium, assembly GCA_009787445.1. Taxonomy (GTDB): domain Bacteria; phylum Fibrobacterota; class Chitinivibrionia; order Chitinivibrionales; family Chitinivibrionaceae; genus WRFX01. The sequence continues at coordinate 19,724 of WRFX01000021.1, forward strand.
TTTAAGCCGGAAATCGGCTTTGCGTTTTCCACGTCGCTCGCCCAAACGTGAACGCCGTCTCTCGCCTGTTTTGCCGTGAGCGCGACGGAAGACGCTATTAAAATTCTCTCCGAATTTACGTCGCTTCTATAATAATAGTATTCGTTGCACGGGTTTTCATACCACGAATCGCTATCGAAAACCAAATCGTTTTCGGAATAATCGTCGTCTCTGTTTTTGCACGGCGCAATCAAATTTTCTTTGTCGAAACTAAATTTAACTATATACGCCGCGCCCGCTTTTTTCGCGAAATACTTGGAAATATCTATTTCGGTTTTCAGCCATTCGTTCTTTTTTGCGTTTTCAAGTTTTACGGTTTTTGAATAAACGCTTTTTGAAACCCGTTCGATATCGGAAATCCATCTGTTTGAAGAACGCAGTTCGTTGTTTTGCAGAAAAAACGTCAAATTTTGCGGTAAAATTTCCCGTATGTTCAATCGCACGCTTCCGATATTCATACTTTTAAACTGCATTTTTCCTTTGTTTTCCAAAGGCAAAAATAAACCGCCGCCGAGAAGTTTCAATTCGGGATTTTCATTGCTAAAAGAAAATGTCTTCAAAAAAAACGAATTTGTTTTTGTGCCGAACGCACTTGGAAATCCGCTTTCGATTCTAATCGTATATGGCGTTCCCGACGCAAAATTTCCTTCTATTTTTAACGTGTTGTTTCTGACCAAAACTTTGTAATTTACATTCGGCGACACGCTTACAAAACCGGAAACGTCTTTTTTTGCTATCGGGGCTGAAAACAATATTTCCAACGCTTTGCTCTGGTTTCCGCCGTCGACCGTATAATTGCCGACGGGCGCAAAATTTCCCTTTGCGGGCAGCAAAAATGCGGCGCTAAATTCTTTATTGCTCGCCGTCCAGTTTTCAGACAAAACTATTTCCGCGTTTTGCGCTTTGTCCGTAAAAGTTTTTTCTTCGCTTTCGATTCTGGCAAAATTTCCCGTTCCTCCAAAAGATATTTTATACGAAAGTTTTTTCGAATCGAATTTTAACGCTAAATCCTTCACGAGTTTTGCGCTGTCGACTTTGTCCGCAAATCGCAGTTCCAAAACCAACTTTGCCGTATTTATTTTGCCTTCCACAGGTTCAAACGCTCCGTTTACTTCCAAAATTTCGTTGGGAATAACCGTAAAATCAAATTCGTAATTATCTACGTTTACGCCCTTTCCGAAAGCGCGTTTCCCGTTGAATTTCGCCTTGTACGCCTGTCCGCTTTTTAAGGAAGTAATTGGAGTAATTTGCAAAAGCGAAGAACTTAACCATTTGGCATTCGCTTTTATTTCGGGAGTTATTTCTACAAAGTCGGCGCTCAATTCCCGTCCGACGACATCTTGCGAAACCATATTGCGTTCAAACTCAAATTCCAGCGAACTTTGAGAACCTAAAAATTTTGCGGGACGCGCCGAAATAACGTCGTTGAGAATTATTTTCTGTCCTGCAAGTTCAGCCGCAATTATGCTTTGCGACGCTTCGTTAATATCTTTTTCTTTACACGCAAAAAAGATTAAAAGCAATGGGATTAAAAATTTCACCATATTACAACCATCCTTGATTTTTAAAAATTCGACGATAAAATACTATATTTCATTTATGGCAATGCGTATTTATGTAAAAATTAAATTAAACTTTCTGTACTAAAACTCTACCAAAACACCGTTTTCTATTTACATAAGGTTCATATTGCGTATCCTGAATAATTTTATAACCTTTTTCCAATAAGCCGTTAAAAATAGGAAAAATACTAATGGCAAACGGTTTTTTATAATCGCTGGGTATATAACAATTATCGACAATTAACGTTTTTGAATCGTCGTATTTTTTATACTTTTCAGGGATTTCTTTTAACGGAATTATTTTTAAATGTTTATGTTTCGGTCTATCTTTTATTGGAAAATTTGTATACCAATACGCTCTATTTTCTACTATTTCTTTTTTGGGATTTAAGAAATAATCAACCCTATTAAATCCTGCCCATACTTTATTATCGATAAAATAATGTATAAACGCCGTGTTAATAGGATTGGTCATTGCAGATATGATTAAATATTTTTTACCGCTATTTATAATAAGATTCCAATAATCTGTTGCTCTCGAAAACGGCGGATTCGTGCAAACTATATCCGCTTCTTCGTTTAGTATTTTTAACGAAAGCGGGTCGTCAAAACTACCATTATAACCTTTGGGATAATCTTTGAGTTCGCTAAAACCGTCCTTTGTGAAAATATATCCTTTTGCGCCCTGATTAAACAAATCTACCGCGCTGCTGAAATGCGTGCAAATAAGTTTTTTTAGCGAAAGTTTTTCAAAATTTCGTATAAAATATAACGCAAAAGCCGATGTGTTTCTATCGTTTTCGGTATCGACAGCGTCGTCGCAATTACAAAATACCGTCTTGTCTTTCCAAATTTCTGCGTCGTACATTTTTAATTCTTTTTCAATATCTTCGTATCTTGTATAAAATTCGTCGTTTTTTATTTTTTGCGCTTTTTGTAATAATTCTTTTCTTGTAACTCCCCTTTCTTCAAGCGACGGAGTAGTTCTTTTTACTATTTTCACAATTTCTTTTTGAACGTATACTTTTATAAATATTTCTTTTGTAAACATTTTATGCGATTTTATAAATTTAACGTAATCTTCAAATAATTCTTTATTATAGAAATATATTTCTCTGTTTTTTTCTTCTCGCAAACGTCTAAATTCGTCTTTAATGTCGTCTTCGACTTGTTTCATATCGCGTACTTCGCAGGTGAATAAATATTGATAAACGGTTTCTTTGGATTTGCCCGTCATATTGTTGTAATCTTTCAAAC
>WRFX01000022.1 GCA_009787445.1 Chitinivibrionia bacterium
CCCCCCCCCCCCCCGCGAATTTAGCGGTTTAAATTTAAAAAATACAAACTTAAAATATTTTTCCCAATTCTTTCTTTTGAAAATCAAACGCGATTTTTCATCGCGCTTTTTCCATATTGTATTTCAAAAATTTAAACCTAAACTCAAAGGAGTGTTTTTATGAAAAAATTTAATTTTTTCAAGTATGTCGCCGTTTTTACGGCGTTTATTGCATTATTTTTCGCAGGATGCGGGGAAAATGACGACGAACTTGTCGACGGCACAGACCCGACAAATCCGAATGGCGAAATAGTTATTCCGAACGAACCGCCGTCGGTATCGGGCGGAGAACTGAAAAAAACAGGAGGAATCACGATAACCACAGAAGAAGATTTGCAAGATTTTATTGCGTTAGTCGCTTTGACTCTCGGTAGAGAATATTATGACAATTATTCCAGCGCTAAAAGAGCAGAGTTGCCAGAAGAATACTCCAAAAGCGGCGAATCGGCAAGCGGTTCCTTTACGATACGCGGCAATGTTCCACCAGGTTACGTAGAAGCATCGGAGAGCGTTTTTTTGCAATACGAAGGAAGGCAAAAAAGCGCAACAGGTGAACCTGAACCACCAATTGAAACGGGATACTACAGCGGGGCATACAAATTTTTTGATTTTTCAAACCACGGCGAGTTGTTTTTGGGCGGTTCAGTCGGTATTCTTGAAAAAGTATTCCAAAACGACGATGGGGCTATTGTGGCTACTATGCAGGCAAACGGAACATTAAATTTTGCGGGCAAATATCGCGGGAAAGTTGTTTTTGACAAAGTAACGGTTACGACAACTTACGACGATAATCGGTATAACAAGCAATCCAAAATTACAGAGGGAAGTTTTTATGTTCAAAGCGACAACGGAACTCCATTTAACTTGCCAGCGGAATTGCTTTCCAATTTTAATCCGCGTGGCAATTTTGAATATCCCGAATCAAAAATAACGATTTCGATGCCCGCAGTGCCTAACGTTACGGGCGGAAATTTGCAAGACAGAGATGGAGAAAGCGTAAACGAAGAAAACGTAAATTCTTTTTTTGTAGCGTTTATGCAAGAATTTGGAAATATTTACGATGACAAAGCTCCCCGCGACGCATTAGAAGCAAAAGATTTTTGGGAAACCCTCGAACACGGCAAAACGAGCGGTTATTATACCGGAAAAGCCGATGGTACCGAACAAATCAATAATATGGCGCACTATTTTTCTGATACGAAAAAAGTAGAATATCACGATTATTCAGACTATGGCGATTTATATTTTGGCGGCGGCTGGGGTAGCGCGGCTTTTGGCAATTATAAAGAAGATTCGTCCGAATGGAGCAGGACAGTCGAAACAATAATTAAAGGAACCGTAAAGTTTAACGGACAATTTAGAGGCGAACTTGTTTTTAATAATTTCAGGTATAAAAACGAAGAAGGAAGCATTACCGATTACAATGACGTTTATACGCACGTCAGCGGAAGCGTAAATATCGGAAACCTTGACGTTACCCAAAAGTACTTGGAATATGTTATTAAAGGAAATTCAATTCCGCTTTTGTAAGAAAAGAGTAAAAAATACTTTTTTAACAAAACGGGGGCGATTTTAAGTCGTCACTTTTTTTATTTGCGGCAAATAGTATTTTAACCTTCCGCTATAAATTAGGATAAATGGAATTACAAAAATAAAAATTTAACTTTTTTGAAAGGTTGTTTGTATGGAAAACAGTTTGGAGTTTATTGAAAAACTTGGTTTTAAGCGTGCGGGAGATGGAAATTAGAGCAGGACGACAGCGGGAAAATATTCTATGAACCCGATGGCGAACAAGTGCAGAAAAAATTAGTTTACGCTTTTGTTGCAAATGGTTGTGTAAAATATGTAGGTACAACCGTAAAAGCATTGAAGAAGAGAATGCGGGAGTATCGCAACTACAATGCAATACAAACAACGAACCGCGTAAATAATGCAAGAATAGTAGATGAACTTTTATTAGAAAACGGTAGCGACGTTTCTATATACGCAATATCAAGCGACGATATTAAGCGAAATATTGAAAAAACAAATCTTTATATAAACTTTGCCGCAGGATTGGAAGACGAATTGATAAAAGTATTGAAACCTGAATGGAATAATAAAGGAAAGAAAGAAACAAAATGAAAAAATTCGCGGCGGCTTTTTCTTCTCGCATTTTTAGCGGCATTGGGAATTTTCTTTTATAATTGATTGTATTCGTTTCTTTTTTTATTTTCCAGCAAAAACAGTAATTTTTAGCAAGCCAAAAGCAATAAATATTTACGAGTAAAACAGAAAAATTAGCGAAATTTCAAAAAATTTATTATATTTCTATATATAAGTTAAATATACTCGATTAAAAGGGAAAAATTTATGAAAAAAATTTTGCTTTTTTTGATAATTTTGGTCTTTCCTGCGATGTCGTTTGCAAAAGGCGAAGTTGTGGGTTATCTTCCCGAATATAGAAGCGCGCCGACCAACGAGCAGTTGGACAGATTAACGCATCTTATTTTGTTTTCTGCCACGCCGACAAATCACGATGTGTCTTTGCCAAGCGGCGGTTGGGTTAATACTTTAAGCGACATACTTCGCGGAAGGATATTGTTCGAGCAAAATATCGCGATAAGCGCAAACGTCGCGAGCGTGGCGATTCCAAAAGATATTTCGCGCAATCAGGCGGCTATTTTGCAAGTTAAAACAAATTCGGGCTTTAACTTAACGAAACGGATTTTAATTAAATGAAAAAAAGTTTAATTTTTACTTTTAAGGCGTTAATTATGTGCTTTTTAACCGCGACGTTTTTGGGATGCACGGGCGACCCGATTGAAAATAAAGAAAAGGAAAAAAAGGACTATGCGTATCAAGTCGCCAACGGCGCGATTATAGGTTATGCGGCGGGCTGGGCAAACGCTCCGAGCGAGGCGCAATTAAGTATGGTTACGCACGTTATGGTATTTCAAACGTATCCGACTGCGGACGGAGGGCTAACAAAAAACCATTTGCCAAAGTGGTCGATAGCGGATTTTGTAACGCTTGCGCACGGTAAAGGCGTAAAAGTGAGCATCGTTTTGGGCGGATGGGACAACAAAGGCGCAGGCACGCAGGCGTTTGCTTCGATTACCGCCAATCCGGCTCTTCGCGAAACGTTTGTAAATAACGTCGTAAATTTTGCGGACTCGCTAAATCTTGACGGTATCGACGTCGATTGGGAATATCCCGAAGGCGCCGCGCAATGGACAAATTTTATATCGCTTTGCGAAGAACTTAAACAGGCGCGCCCGAATTTAAGAATTTCAACCGCGCTTCCGGGACAAGACCCAAACGCTTACGTCAACGTAGTTAAAACAAGAATTTGGAAAGTTTTGGACGCGATTCATATTATGTCTTACGATATGGCATATTCGTGGCCCACGCATTCCGACGCGGAAAGGTCAAAACAACTTATTGACGCTTGGGCAAACTGGGGAATCGGACAAGAAAATTTTGACAAAAGAAAACTTATACTCGGCTGCGCTTTTTATGGTTACGGCGTTAACGACAAAGGCGAGAGTATTCAGATTGCATACAATCAAGGCGGCGGAACGGGTACCGATACTCCCGCTTCTCTAAAACAAAAAGTCGACCATTGTTATGACAACGGATACGGCGGAGTTATGATTTGGGAATTATCGCAAGACAGAAACATTTCCACTACTCCCGAATTGTTGAACGCGATTTATCAGGCAAATAACGCAAAAGGCGGATATACGGGAAAGTAAAAAAACGGCGATTTTTTGCTTTTAATTTGAAAAAAAGGATTTTTAATTAAATAAAAAAGGAGAAACTTATGAAAAAGTTTTTGGTTTTTTTGGCGATTTTGGCTTTACCTGCGATATTGTTTGCAAAGGGAGCGGTTATTCCTTATGTGGCGGGCTATCAAAATAGTGCGCCAACCAATGAAGAATTGAGCAAAATGACTCATTTGATGGTTTTTCAAGTGTTTCCAGACGCGAGCGGAAACTTATTGGTGAATGAGGCGGGACATTTACCTAATTGGCTCAGTCAGCAATGGGTTAGCAATGCGAAGGCGCAAGGCGTTAAGGTGAGTATTGCATTGGGAGGTTCAAATTGGAGTTATACGCAGGGTTTCATTACGGCGACAAACAGCGCAAATATCAACAATTTCGTTAACAACGTAAAAAATTTTGTAAATCAATACGGTTTTGACGGAGTAGATATTGATTGGGAATTTCCTAAAGGCGGGCAACAATGGCGGCAATGTATGGACTTATTAGAAAAATTGAAAAACGAGATGCCCGATAAAAGAATTTCGATAGCCGTTGGCGGAGACAGTCCGAATCCACAATGGGAAAATCATTTTGACGTAGGCGATGCAAGAAACGATGTTCAAACAAGAATTTGGAAAGCGGATGCGATTCATTTGATGACCTACGATATGGGCGGCGTTACCCAACCGGTTGTTTGGGATACTCACGCTTCCTTTAACGGTTCAAAATACTGTATTGACGCTTGGGCGACGTTCGGAGCGGGCAAGCCGGGTTTTGACAAAGAAAAACTTTTTATGGGTATAGCCCTTTATAACAATCAAGGAACGAATGGCGATAATGCGAGTTCGGTAACGCAAAAAGTTAATTATTGCTACGACAACGGATATGGCGGCGTAATTATGTGGGAATTGGTAGACGGAAGGAATTATCAAGGCGGATTGCTCTCTACAATTTGGAACGCAAATACGGCAAAAGGCGGATATACTGGCGGAACGACTGGCGGAGGCGGCGGAAATCCTACTGTTACGAACTACACAATTAACGCAAGCGCGGGCGCGGGCGGCTCAATTTCGCCTAACGGTCCGGTTTCCGTAGCAAGCGGCGCGTCGCAAACGTTTACGTTCAGCGCAAATTCGGGATATCAAATCAACGACGTTAAAATTAACGGAGCAACTAATTGGGGAGCGATAAGTAGCGGTTCTTATACTTTCAGCAATGTTACAAGTAATCAAACTATTGTGGTTACGTTTACAAGCACGAGCGGCGGAGGCGGAGGTGGAGGCGATAATCCCACACCGAGCGACGGCGTAGAATTGGCTGACGGAAGTTTTGGCAACGACGCGTGGAGCGCAATTTGGGACCAAACAAACGGTTCTGTTATAAATATATTTTCGCAGGGAAATCCGCTTTCTGCAACTTGGACTTTGGGACCAGACCCTTACGATATATATAACGGCAACGTTCCCGATGATAAGTGGCCATTTGTCGGCATAAGTTTTTTCGACGGTAATTGGACTAACGTTACTCAAATTACTATAAATTATTCGCTTAATGTTTCGGCTTATCTTGCGCTGTCGATGCAGGGAGATGTAACGTATATGGTAGAACTTCCGACGGGAACCCAAACGAAAACATTTACTATTAACCAATTCCAATTTGACCCGTTCGATTGGGATAAAGGTTCGCATTCGGGATTAAATATGTCGAAAGTTGAAAGTATTTCGATAAACGCGCTTGAATCAAACGGACTGCCGACAATGTTAACCGTAACTTCTCTTAAAGTGCAAGGATTAGTAATTGAAAACGAAGGCGGCAACGAAGGCGGCGGAAGCCCAATAACTCCGCGCAAATCGAATACGAAAACGATTAAAGGAGCAAACGTAAACATTTCAAACGGAAAACTTAATTTGTCGCTTGCGACTCCCGCAAACAGCGCGAATATCGTTTTGTTTGACCTTCGCGGAAGAGTGCTTTTTGAACGAAATATCGCAATTAGCGCAAATGTCGCAAGCGTCGCGCTTCCAAAAAATATTTCGCGCAATCAGGCGGCAATTTTGCAAATTAGAACAAATTCGGGCTTTAATTTGACAAAAAGAGTTTTGATTAAATAAGCGTTATTTTGCCCGCGTTTATATTCGCATAAGGACGTATTTCAAAATACGTCCTTTTTTATTTACGCGCAAAAACTATTTTTATACAAATATTATGCGAGAAAGCGAAGTTTTATGGATTTATCGGTAAAAATAAAAGACAAGATTCTGCCAAACCCTGTCGGAGTCGCAAGCGGAACGTTCGGATACGGAGAAGAGTATTCGACGCTCTGCGATTTAAACTCGATAGGCGCCATTTACACAAAAGCGATAACGCTTGAACCGCGAAACGGAAATCCGCCGCCGCGAATTGTAGAAACTCCGTCGGGAATGCTGAACTCCATAGGACTTGCAAACGTAGGAATTGACAAATTTGTAAACGAAAAACTTCCTTGGCTAAAACAACATTTTGCAAACGTCGTGATAATTCCAAACGTCGCGGGAACAAGCGAAGAAGATTATTGTCAAGTCGTCGAAAGATTAGAAGAGATTGACAACGTTTGGGGAATGGAAATAAATTTATCCTGTCCAAACGTGCAATACGGCGCGATTCACTTTGGCACAAATCCGTATATGGTAGAAGAAATTACGGAAAAAATACGAATGCGCACAAAAAAACCGCTTATAATTAAACTTTCGCCAAACGTTTCGGATATTTACGACATCGCTTCGGCGGCGCAAAACGGCGGCGCGGACGCGGTAAGTTGCATAAACACGCTTATCGGAATGGTGATAGATACGAATAAATGTCGTCCCGTTTTGGCAAATAAAACGGGCGGACTTTCGGGACCCGCAATTCGCCCCGTCGGCGTGCGAGCGGTTTATCAGGTTAGCCGCATAGTAAAAATTCCCGTTATAGGAATGGGCGGAATTACAAACGCCGACGACGCGATACAATATTTTTTGGCGGGAGCAAAAGCGATTCAAGTCGGCACGGCAAATTTCGTAGACCCGCAAATATCAAATACTATCCTTACGGGAATAGTAAAATGGATGGAAAGGCACAACGTAGAAAGCGTTGCGCAAATATCGACTTTAATGCGAGATTACTGAATGCAAGCGGACGGACACAGAAGCAGAATCCTTGAAAGATACGAAAAAAGCGGAATCGACGCCTTTCACGATTACGAAATTTTGGAACTTTTTTTGACCGTAATAATTCCGCGAAAAGACGTAAAACCGCTCGCCAAAAAACTTATTGAAAAATATAAAACCGTAAGCGGCGTTTTTAACGCTCCCAAGCGCGAACTCGAAGAAATTGACGGACTTGGAAAACGCAGCGTTTTGCTCATAAAATTCATAAAAGATACGCAAGGTTTTTGCTTAAAAGAAGAGATAACGGGCAATAAATTCAGAATAAAAGACAAAAAAGACATAGCGCAATATTTATCTTTTAATTTTGGAAATTTGCGCGAAGAATATATAATTTTAATTTTATTAGATAATCAAAACGCGGTAATTTCTGCGGAAGTCGCGGCAGAGGGAAGCGCGGCGAAATGCCCCGTTCAGCCGCAAAAATTATTTGATAGAGCATTGCAAGTAAAAGCGGCGGGAGTAATTATCGCGCATAATCATCCGTCAAATTCGCTTGAAATTTCAAAATCCGATTGGCTTTTAACGCAAAAAATAGCCGAAGTCGGCGAAACGCTTGAAATTCCTTTGATTGACCACATAATAATTTCGGGGAACGACATTTTAAGTTTGCGCGAAAATCAAAAGGAAAAACGTTTATGGAAATAAAAAAAGTAAAAGATTTTCATTGGGAAAACGACAAGTTTTCGGAATATGCGGTTTTGTCGTTTGTTTTCAATAAAGAGAGAGACGAAGTGCTTTTAATTCACAAAAAACGCGGACTCGGAAAAGGAAAAATTAACGCTCCCGGCGGAAGAATAGAGCCAAACGAAAGCGATTTTGAAGCGGCAATTCGCGAAACGCAAGAAGAAGTTTGCCTAACTCCGAAAGAATTGAAAAAAGTCGGCGAACTGAATTTTTATTTTACCGACGGATATTCGCTTAAAGGATTTGTTTTCGTTTCGCAAAAATACGTCGGAGAAATAAAAGAAACCGACGAAGCGAAACCGTTTTGGTGCAAAATGTCGCAAATTCCATATAAAAATATGTGGGCTGACGATATATTTTGGCTGCCGCTTATGCTTTCGGGAGAAAAATTTCGCGGGTATTTTGTTTTTGAAAAAGATAAAATGTTAGATAAAAATATAATTATCGGCAAAGATTTATCTTTCGAATACAATAAAAATTGGCATAACAGTGCGCGATAACGTATTTTTACCCCCAAATACTAAACAGGAGACAAAAAAATGAGCATTCAACACACAGACAGAGTAAAAATTGTAATTACTCGAGCGCACGAAGAAGCGGTGCGACTAAAACAGGATTACGTAGGCACGGAGCATCTTTTACTCGGAATAATAAAGGAAGGAACGGGAACCGCCGTTCAGGTTTTAACGAGTTTTGGAATCGACATAAACGAAGTCGCAAGAAGAATGGAAGAAAGTATGTCGGGCGACGGCGGAACGATGACTATGCCTTCGGGAACAAGTTTGCCGATAACTCCGCGCGGCAAGGAAGTTCTTAAAAGAGCCGAAATTGAAGCGCGAAATTTGTCCGCGAATTTAATGGGAACCGAACATTTGCTTTTGGCGTTAATTCGCGACCCCGAATCGGAAGCGGCGGCGGTTTTAACGAGTATGGGACTCGATTACGAGCAGATAAAAGAGCAAGTCAGCGCGATTTCAAAGGACAAAGCCGCCGAACAGCAAGCGCGGCAAAATCCGCAATCGCAAGGAATGTTGCGAAAACCCGTGCAGCCCGTAAGAAAAAGTTTAACGCCGTTTTTAGACCATTACGGACGAAATCTCAACGTTTTGGCAAAAGAAGGAAAATTAGACCCCGTTATAGGTCGCACAAAAGAAATTGACAGAATTATACAAATTTTAACGCGCAGGAGAAAAAACAATCCGCTTTTAATAGGCGAGCCGGGAATAGGAAAAACTGCGATAGTTGAAGGTTTGGCGCAAAAAATAGTAAATCGCGAAATTCCGCAGTTGCTCGAAAACAAAGTCGTTTATTCGCTTGAATTAAGCGGCGTTGTGGCGGGAACTCAATATCGCGGTCAATTTGAAGAACGAATGAAAGCGTTCATAGCGGAATTGCAAAAAAACGAAAACGTTATCGTTTTTATAGACGAAATTCATACGATAGTCGGCGCGGGAAGCGCGTCGGGAACGCTTGACGCGGCTAATATTTTTAAGCCCGCTTTGGCTCGCGGAGAAATAAAATGCGTCGGCGCGACGACAATGGACGAATATAGAAAATATTTTGAAAGCGACGCGGCTTTAGACCGCAGATTTCAAACGATAATGGTAGAACCGCCGTCCGTGCAAGAGGCGATTCAAATTATAAGCGGACTTAAAAAAACATACGAAGACCATCACAAAGTAAAATACACGGACGAAGCGATTCAAGAAGCGGTCGTTCTATCAGACAGATATATTTCGGACAGATTTTTGCCCGACAAAGCAATAGACATCATAGACGAAGCGGGGGCGTTCAAACGGCTTTCGGGAATGGAAATTCCGCAGGAAATTCGCGATTTGGAACAGCAAATAGAAGAAGCGGAAAAGGCGAAAAAAATCGCCGTCGAAATACAAAATTTTGAAGAAGCGGCAATGCAAAAAAATCTTCAAAACGACTTAAAAACCGAACTTGAAGAACAAAAAAAGCGATGGCGCGAAACGATGACGGATAATATTTTGGTCGTCGATTCGCAAACGATTTCGCGTGTAATATCGTCTATGACGGGCATTCCGCTAAATCAACTCGAAGAGCAGGAATCGCAAAAACTTTTGCAATTGGAAAGCCATTTGCGAAAAAATATTATAGGACAGGAAGACGCGCTGGAATCGGTCGCAAAAAGTATTCGCCGAAGCAGAGCGGGATTAAGAAACATAAAAAGACCTATCGCCTCTTTTATATTTTTGGGACCTACGGGCGTCGGAAAAACGGAACTCGCAAAAGCGCTTGCAAAAGAACTTTTTAACAGCGAAGACGCGCTTATAAGAATAGATATGTCGGAATATATGGAAAAATTTGAGGTTTCAAAACTTATCGGTTCGGCGCCGGGATTTGTGGGCTATGAAGACGCGGGGCAGTTGTCCGAAAAAGTGCGCAAAAAACCGTATTCCGTGATTTTATTGGACGAAATTGAAAAAGCGCATCCCGACGTTTTTAATATTTTACTCCAAATTTTAGACGACGGACGATTAACCGATTCGCACGGGCGACACATAAATTTCAAAAATACGATAATTATTATGACGTCCAACGCGGGAACGCGAGACGCGAGCAAAAAGAGTTTGGGCTTTTCAAAAGACAACGACAAATCGAATTACGACGTGATGAAAGGACGAGTTACCGACGAATTGAAAAAAATATTTACGCCTGAATTTCTAAATCGCGTGGACGAAACCATAGTTTTCAAACATCTTAACAAAGAAGACGTTGAAAAAATTATAGAAATACGATTGCAGGAATTTCAAGAACGCTTAAAAGAAAGAAAAGTAAGCGTGGAATTGACGCAGGAACTCAAAAAATTTCTTTTGCAAAAAGGTTTCGACGCGGATTTGGGCGCAAGACCGCTGCAAAGAGCGTTACAGCGAAATCTTGAAGACGTTTTGGCGGAGGCGTTTCTTATGAAAGAATATCAAGAAGGCGACAGCATTAAGGTTGACGTTGAAGACGAGAAAGTAATTGTTCATAAGGTTTAGAAAGAACCGCAAATGCGACTTCGCAACAGGTTTTTGGCGTTTATTGTACTGATTACTATTGCAATCGGGAGCGCGGTTTTTTATTATAACAGACCGTCGGTGCAGGCAAAAATAAGAGGAACGGTTATAGAAGTATTGCAGGAAGCGCTTGGCGGCGAGGTTTCCATAGATTCTATTTCCATCGGGCTTTTGTCGGCGACGGCGAAAAATTTTAAACTTTCCTTAAATTCGCAGTTCGTTCAAATCGAAGTTGAAAAAATACAAGTCGGCGTGGGAATAATAAGGATTCCAAAAAAAGGCGAAATAAATCCGCGCGATTTTGTAGATAAAATTATTTTGACAAATCCCAAAATCCGCGTTATTGTTTATGCCGAACCCGAAGAACAGCAAAGAGAAAATTTGCCCAAAATTTCGTCTTCGGAGTTGAGCGATTTGATTGTTAAAAATATTCCTTTTGCGACGGCAAAAATTAAAAATTGTTCGATAGAAATTATTACGAAAAACGGCAGAAAATTAGCGGATTTTAACGGATTAAACGGAAAATTATCGCAACAAGACGACGAATTAAACTTTGAATTGAGCGGAAAATCGGGAATTTCCTTGACTAACAATATAGAAATTATTTCAAAAATAACGCCCGACGTAAAACGTCAATTTTTAAGCGTAAAACTCGACGACGTTTCCATTCGCTCGCCGCTTATTGAATTGGAAGGATACGCGGCGTTTGTTTTGGACGGCGATATGAAATTTTTCTTCAAAGACGATTATTTTCCCGAAGCGGTAATTCCGACGGGAACGCTTTCCATAAAAGAAATGCAGGTAAGGCAAAGAAATCGCGGAGTAACTTTTGCCGCTTCTATGGATATTGCGGCGGACAGCGGAATCTTAAATCTTCAAAACGTTTTTACGAAATTTGGACAAGGCGAAATGAACGGTTTTGCGCAAATGGACTTAAATTTGGGCGGAAAAACCGTCGGCGAATTTAATTTGTCGATTTTGGCAAACGAAAAAACCGTCGTGAAAACAAAAGTCGATTTGTTTCTTACCGAACTCTTAAATCCGAAATTGTACGTAACCGCAAACGGCGATATAACGCAGAAAAAAAAGGATTTGCTTCATTTTAACGCAAACGGCGACGTGTCCGACGGAAAGGTTTTTTTGCGAAATTTAGAAGTAAAATCGGACGATTTCGGCAATGGAAAATTTGCGGGAACGGTCGTTCCGGGCATAAATTATTCGCTTGACGGAAACATAAACTTAAACGCGAAAATCGACAAAAATATAAAGGCGCTCGGAAACGCGAAAGTCGCGGTAAGAGGCGGCGATTTTGTGAAATTTCCGCATATTTTTGGAAACGTCGACTTAAAAATAAAAAAAGACGACGAATTCTTAAATTTGCCTTCGATAAAAGTCGATACTTACGGCGATTCTTTGGAATTTTCGGCAAATTCGGGCGGCGTTCAACTTTTTGGCGGCGTAGAATTAAAGAACGATTTTGCCTATAACGCGGATTTGGAAATAAGCGGCGGCAAAATAAAAGAAATTCTTGCGTTTCTCGGACAAAACGCGGACGAACTTGAAAACGTAAATGTTTCGGCAAAAATAGAAGGCGATACGAGCGGACTGAATTTTACTTCGGCTCCTTTTGTTTTTACGAAAAATTTTGGAAATTTTACAGCCGATATGAACGGAAAAATTTCAGAAAAACAAAAAAATATAAACATAAATTCTCTAAAATGGACAAAAGACGGAAACGAATTTTCGTTTAAGGGAAACGTTAAAAACGTAGCAAATTCTTGGAACGCTTCGCTTTCTTCGCGGAGTATTCAGGCAAACGCGATTTTTGACGAGAATTTTACAAAAATCGATACCTGCGAAATAAAAATAGACAAAATGCCGCTAAAAATTTTAGACGCTTTTTATAAATCACAAAATAAAATCGATTCTTTGCTAAAATCGGGCGACCTTTACGGCGACGTAAAATTAAGCGGAAAATTCGACGATATTTTTGCGAACGGCGAAGTTAGCGTTAAAAACGCATACATAGAAAACATAAAAAACATATCCGCCGAAGTCGCGTTTTTCGTTTCGGACAGCGCGATAATAGCGGAAAATATTGCGATAAAACAAGACGAAAAAAAACTTATTTCTTCGCAAAAAATTGAAAAAACAGGAGAAAAAATTTTTGGCGAAGTAAGCGTCGAAAATTTTTTGTTGCAGGATTATCTTTTACCTTTCGGAATAAACGACGTGAAAGGAAACGTTTCGGCGACGCTAACGGCAAACGGCGACAAATTTAGCGCGAAAATCCATTCCGATTCCGTTTTTTATGAAAAATTTAAGGCGCAAAAATTAGACGCGAAACTTTCGGCGACTCACGACAGTATTTTCATAAACGAACTGACAACCGAATTTTTGGGAATAAAAGCGTCGGCGAACGCCAAAGCGGTTCACGATAAATTTAAGTTGGAAAATCCGCAATTTCAAGTTAAATTAAACGGCGATTTTTTATCCGCCGCAGGAACTTTTGTCGAAAGTCCCGTCGCGGGAAAAAGCAAAGGAGAAATGGAAGTTTCTGGCTCCATAAGAAGCGGCGAACTGCGAATCAGAGAAGGACACGTTACAATATCAAACGCGGAATTGTCGGTTTATCCTTTTGCCCGCGAAAACATAAAAGACGTTTATGCAAGCGTAAAAACTACGGGAAGAAATAACGTTTCGCTCGCGCTTCAAGGCACGCTCGACAAAAAAAAATTGACGATAATGAACGATTACGACGTCGGCGAACTCACTCCTTTTAAACTCGCAAATCTCAATTTTGGCGTGCTTCGCGTTTGGACCGACAAAGGCGGAATTCCCGTATTTATACCCGGTTTTATGGAAAATCGCAAAGGCAACGTGGGCTTCATAGAAACCGCCGCAAAAGGCGATATTCCCACATTTACGGTCGCAAGCCATCCCGATAATCTTGTAACGCTCGCGGGAACGCTTCTTTTGCGAAAAACCGACTTGACTTTTCCGCTTTTGGACGACGTAGAATATCAGCACGAATTTGACCCGTTTCCTTTTATGTATTTCGATTTGGATATTCGCCCTGCGGACAGAACGGTAAATTATTATTACCAAATCGGACGCGAAAACAGGCGTCGCGGATTTCGCATTATCGAATTTGCCATAGACCCGTCGGGAACCGTCGGCGTGCGCGGAAACGACGCGGACGGAACTTTCAGAGTCGTCGGTCGGCTTCGTTCTTACAGCGGCTATATGTTTTACGGAAAAATGTTCGATAAAAATTTTGAAATAGGACTCGATTTTCAGCCCGAACTTTTGCCAAACGGTTTTGGCTACGACAACTTGCCGATAATTTGGGGGAAAGCCGAAACGTTTTCGGACACGAGTCGTTTTGAAAGAATAAGCGTAAAACTTAAAACTCGCGACCCGCAAACGGGCGAACTGCGCGACAGAGGACGTTTCACGGAATTGGTAATCGTTCCGCAAAACGACAATCTTTACGTTTCGCAGGACGAAGTCGCGGCGAAATATTACGAAGAGATTAGCCGAAATATCCTGAAAATAGAAGAAATCGGCGAAATGGCTTCGGGAATCGGCGACTCGTATTTGAGTAGTTATTTTTTGAGTTATTGGGGAAGGCAACTTGCGCGAAAAGTCGGCTTTGACAGTTTTAGATTTGAAAGCGCGGTTATGGGAAATACCGTAGAATTTTTGGCGGCGCGGCAAATAGACGAAACCACCACTCGCAACTGGAATTATTTGGCTTTTGCAAACAGCAGTTTTACATTGGGAAAATATATCGGCGGAAACGGCAATTTGTTTCTAAAATATGAAACGCAGTTTGTCGCCCGCGAACTTGAAATTTCGCCCGAATATAAAATAGGATTGGAATATCAGCCGTTTCCGTATTTGTGGATGGATTTCAATTACGGAATTTTCCGCGAAAGAGAAGACGAAAAGTTGGTTATGAACCCCCAAGTCGGCGTTCAATTTAGAATGCCTTTTTCGACGTTAAGAAAAAAAATAGCAAATAGAGAAAAATAAAAAAATAAAAAAGCGGGAAAATTTTCTCCCGCCTTTTATTGCTTTTTTGCGCGATTTTTATTTTTCAGGTTTTATCGTAACAAAGAATTTTTGCCCGTTTCTGTTCAATCTTATTATAAGCGCTCCCGATTTTGCGTCTTTTACTTCTTTGTTAAATTCCTTAACTGTTTTTACGTCGATAAACGGCTTGTCGGGCGCGGTTTTTACGGATAATATAATATCCGAAATTCTTATTCCCGCCCTTTCGCAAATCGAATTTGCTTCAACGTCTTCGACGACCAGAGCGTTTTGCGTTTCTTTTATGGTCATTCCAAAATGCTTGTTGTTTTCGGGCTGCGCCGAAGATTTTTCGCCTTCTTTTGTCGCATCCGTTGTTGTTGTTCCGCGAGCGGTCGGAATTACGGTCAGCGTTTTCTTTTTGCCGTCGCGAATTATTTCTATCGGATATTTTTGCCCCGCGACAAGCGACGCCGCAATATTTCGCAATTCGTTTGGATTAAGCGTCTTTTTGCCCGCGAGCGAAAGCACAACATCGCCCGATTGAATACCCGCTTTTTGCGCGGGCGCGTTTTCAAAAACTTCGTTTATAAGCACGCCTTTTTCTTTTATTCCAAGCGCGTCGTACATCGCTTGGTCGATTATTGCGATGCTTACTCCAAGCCAGCCGCGTTTAACTTCGCCCGTGTAAATCAACTGTTCCATAATATTTTGCGCCATAGAAATTGGAATTGCAAAACCTATTCCCATATATCCGCCCGAACGAGTGTAAATCATCGTGTTTATTCCCACTAATTCGCCGTCTATATTGACCAATGCGCCGCCTGAATTTCCGGGATTTATAGCCGCGTCGGTTTGAATAAAATTCTGATATTGCTGCGAATCCGTATGACGTCCGAGAGCCGAAACTATTCCCGTCGTTACCGTCGAAGACAAATTAAACGGATTTCCGACAGCCATTACAAAATCGCCCGGACGAAGTTTTTCGCTGTCTCCCAAATACGCTACGGGAAGATTTTTTACGTCCTGCGAAATTTTTATGACCGCCACGTCCGAAAGCGTGTCCACGCCTATGATTTTTGCGGGATATTCGTTATCGTCGTGAAGCGTTATTTTTATTTCGCTCGCTCCGTAAACGACGTGCGAATTTGTTAAAATATATCCGTCGCTCGAAACTATTACTCCCGAACCTATTCCGCTTTGTCTGCGTTCTCTCGCCTGCGGTTGTTGCTGTCCTCGCGGGTCTGGTCCGAACGGAAAGCCGAATCCGTACATATCAAAAGGATTGTTGCGATAATAAACCGTATCAATTTGCGTCGACGTAATTGAAACGACCGTCGGAATTACCTTTTCGGCAATGTCCGCGAATATTGTTCTAAATCCTTCGTTTTGATGAGATAAACTTAATTTCGGCGGTTCTTTCGCGCCAAAAGTAACGCTTCCTTTTTTTGGAAAATTGCTGTTTGCGACGCAAAAACCAAGAAACGCGGTTACAAAAACCGCCGCGATAATAAATTTTCGTTTTAACATAAAAATCTCCTGTTTTTATAATGTTTAAAATTAAAATACCATTTAAGTTTGAGTGATAAAAAAAGCAAAATGTTACAAATTTTTCGTTTTTTATCACTCAAACTTTTTCTTTAACGCTTCGGCGACAATCGGCGAAACGTATTTATCTACGTTGCCGCCAAACTGCGACAACTGTTTTACCATAGACGAACTTAAATTCGTGTAGCGCGCCGACGTCATTAAAAATACCGTGTCTATTTTGTCGTTAAGTTGGCGATTTGTAAAAGCCATTTGAAATTCGTATTCAAAATCGCTCAAAGCGCGAAGTCCGCGAATTATCGCCGACGCTTGCGTAATTTCAACCGCGTCAATTACCAATCCTTTGTGTTTTATAACCTCGACGTTTGGATAATCTTTTAAACATTCTTTTGCAAAATCCAAACGTTCTTCTATGGAAAACAGATTTTTTTTGTTTGGATTGTCGGCGATAACCACGACTATTTTTGAAAAAATTCTCGAAGCGCGCATAACAATATCTATATGCCCAAATGTTATCGGGTCAAAGGTTCCCGGGTATAATCCTACCATAATTTACTCCTTTTTCATAAATAAAACCGACGTTTTCCCGTATTTGCGAAAATCGCAATTTGCGTAATTTTCTTTGACGAATTTATCGTCGCTTGCAAATTCAAAAATAACCGTTCCTCCGTTTTTGCACAAAAATGGCAACTTTTTGACAAGCGACGAAAGTTCGTTTTCGTAATAAGGCGGGTCAAAATAAATTACGTCAAACTTTTTATCGCAATTTTCAACAAAATCTATCGCGTTTTCGCAAAAAATTTCCAAATTTTTACTCCACGAAAATTTTTGCATTTGCTTTTTTATGCAGTCGCACAAAATTAAATTTTGCTCGACCGCAAGCGCGTTTTTCGCTCCTCTGCTAATTGCCTCCATAGAAAAAATGCAACTTCCCGCGCACAATTCCAAAACTTCGCTTTGCGTTATTTTTGTTTGCAAAACATTAAAAATCGCTTCTCTCACAACACTTTTTGCAGGACGAAAATTGCTTATGTTGTCGGGAATGCTTATTTGCGTCCGCTTAAATTTTCCGCCGATTATCTGCAATTTCATAATAAAAATTCTTTTTTTTATCGCAAAGTTATGGCGATAATTACCGTGCCTTCTATCGTTTTCGGCTTGTATTTTAACGTAATGCTTTCACAGCGAATCGGTTCGGGCATAACGGAAACCGCTTTTATAAAGTTTAAAATATGCTTAAATTCACTTAAACCCACTTCAAATTTTATGCTGTAAGTATATACTTTTTCATTCGGCTCGTTTACGGATTTTACCAAATTTAAGCCCTTCGTTTTGAGTTGATAAGTCCTTGCCGAACGATTTATTTTATCCTTAACTTCGCTCAAACGCGCAAGATTCGGTTTGTTTTCGGGCTTTACGGGATTTTCCAAAAGAGCCGTCGTCGAAAGATAATAATCCGCTTCAATATGAAAATAATAAAAACTTCCGCCGTCGCGAATGTTGCTTCTTGGCTGCGGCTGCAATTCCCATCCGACAGATTTAAGTCCGCTGAACAATCTTGTAACCGACGCTTTATTCGGCGCGGTTCCTTCGGCGATAACGGTTTTGTAGTTAAAAATTCTTATTTCGTTAAAAGTTATTTCTCCCGGTATGGTTTTTGAAAATTCTTCGAGCGCAAAAGCGTTAAATTTTACTTCGTAATCCATTTGTTCCCATTTCGCCATATTTTCGTAATTTTTGTTGAAAATCGGTTTTGGCGCGACTACCGACACAGAATCTACTATCTCTTCTATGGCGGTTTCGCTTTTTGCCCGCGCTCTTACGGCTTCAATTTCTTTATGAACGCTGTTTTTTGCCTTTTCTTTTTCGGCGGCGGCGTCAAAAATAGATTTCACCATAAATATAGAAGCGAGCGGAATCAAAACGATTATCGCGATTAAAATAAAAATTCCCGCGCTTTTCTTTTCGTCGCCGCTCGAATAATTTCCTACTATGTAGGAGGGAGAGTCCATTAAGTTCATTTCAATCATAATCACACCATCTTCTGTGAAAGTGAAACGGCGACGCCGAAAATCATAGAATATTTTTCCATAAGTTCTTTATTGGATTTTTCATTTGTGGCTATGCACTTAAACGGGTCTAAATAAAAACAATTCGCGATATCCGACGAAATGGTATCCGCTTGAACTTTATTTGCGAGTAAATCGCCTGTGATATATATCGGCACGTCTTTGGTGAGTTCGTTTCTGCTTGAAATTTCGGCGCGAATTTTCATAATATCCTGCGACGAAACCGTATCCGTGTGATGAACTGCGCTTTGCGCGATATCGACAAGTTTTCCGTCTTTTATGTACGCGACGGCGATTTTTTGACAACTCGCAAGCGCGACGAGATTTTGCCCCGCGACGTCATAATTCATTTCAAAAACGTTAGACGCGGACACAAGCGACGGTTCTATCGTTATGATTTTAAGTCCCAGACGGCTTACCTGTTTGGTAAAAAAATCTATGTCTCTTGTTTTTGAAGCGGCTACCAACTGCTTTTTTTCATAAATAAACGACGTAGAAATAAAGTAATTTTTTACGGATTCTCCCGTGCGCATAAACATTTCCCAACTCATCATTTCGGTAATATCGGGAACTTCGTTTGCGACGGGCGTGGCAAAAAGCACGTTTTCGTTAGATTCAAACGAGAGCAAAGCCACCGAAGTTTTCGGCGACGAGATATATCTTTTGGAAGCGACTCTGTTAAACGCCGCCGAAACTTCCTCGTATCTGTCCGCCGCTTTGTGAAGCGGAAGCGCGACCAAAGGCGTAACGGCGGGCGAGTCAATATTGCGAACGGCAATCGACAAAAAATCAAAACCTATGTAAATTCCGTAAACTTTCAATTCCGCTCCCTACAATAATAAAAGTTCTTTAATTGCGTCAAATTTTTTTTCGCCGATTCCGCTGACTTTTTTCAAGTCCTCCGCTTTCGCGAAATTACCGTTTTCTTTACGATAATCGATAATTCTCTGCGCCATAGCGGGACCAATTCCCGGAAGCGTCGACAATTCGTTTATTCCCGCAGTATTTATATTTACCAAAACGCTGCCTTTTGCCGTTTTTTTCGCCGCGGGCTTTTTCGTCGTCGTTTTTTTCGTCGTCGTTGTCGTTTTGTCGCTCGCGGTTTTTTTGACGGCGCCGGTTTTCGTCTCTTTTGCAATGCCGAAGACGGGCGTTTGTTCGTCAAAAAGAATTTCCTGTTCTTCCAAAGAAATTTCCTGCGCAATAACCACGCCTATCGGATTTGCGCTCGTATTTTTAAGATAAAGCGCAACCCAAAGTCCCGCAATCGCAAGCGCCCAAATGCAAATTATCCGAATGTGAGTTTTCATTAACCTATCACTTTCGGAATTGCAAAATGTCCTTTTTTGGCGACGGGAGCATTCGTCAATGCCTCTTCTTGCGAAAATTCAATGCCTGCAATATCGTCGCGCAAAACGTCGTGAGTCGCCTGCGCATACGCCGTCGGTTTTACGCCCGTCGTATCGACTTTCGCCAACGTTTCAACGTAATCAAGAATTTCCGCAAGCGATTTTGCCGATTCTTTTTTTTGCTCCTCACTCATTGCGAGACGCGCCAAATTCGCTATTTTATCAACTTCCGCAATTTCTATCATTTTCTTTCCTTCTCAAAGTATTTCCAATTTCGCGATTTTTGTCATCAACTGTTTTCTTACTCCGCCTTCAAACAAAATCGTCGTCTGTTGCGCGTCGGCAAACCCGTTAACGCTTAAAACTCTGCCGACTCCAAACTTATCGTGGCGAACTAAAACGCCCGCCCGCAATCTTTTTTCGTTAGCGGAACCAATATATTCATCGGCAACATACACTCTTTTCTCAACAAAATCGTCGTTTTTTTGCTTACTTTCGTAAGAAAATACTTTTTTGGAATATATTTCTGCATTATTTCGTTGCGAAAATGAAAAATTATCGTATTCATTCGACAAATTGAACATTTTGTAAGCGCTTGTAGGAATTTTATCCAAAAACGGCGACGGATTCATAGGTTTTATTCCGCCAAACCGCATTCTGCGCGAGGCGAAAGAGCAATTTAATTCCTTTCTTGCGCGGGTAATTCCGACGTAAAACAAGCGGCATTCTTCGTCTACTTTTTGCTTATCGTCGCGAGATAAACCCGACGGCAAAATATCGTCTTCAATTCCGACCAAAAAAACTTTGTCAAATTCCAAGCCCTTCGCGGTATGAAAAGTCATCAAATTTACCGCTTCCGCCGCGCCGTCGGTTTCGTCTATCGCCGAAGAAAGCGTAATCTCTTCTATAAAATCCGCAATGCCGCCGTCTTCGTTTTTCATTTGCCAAAAAGATACGGCGTTCACTAATTCTTTTACGTTTTCCGCTCGCTCGTTCGCTTCTTCGCTTTTTTCTTCGAGTAGTATTTTTATGTAATTCGTTTCTTCTAATAATTGCTGAATAAGTTCTTTGGCGGTCGCGGTTTTCATAAGTTCAAAAAGATTTTCTATGATTTTTCTTAAACTCGCCGCGCCGCTCGCCGACTTTGAAGTTAGTAAATTTTGCGCTTGCCCCGAAACTAATAATTCGCCGCAAGTTACGCCTTTTTCGTTTGCCGCCGCGACTATTTTTTCCTGACTTGTCGCGCCTATTCCTCGCGCGGGAACGTTTAATATTCGCAAAAGCGATATATCGTCTTGCGGATTTACCAAAAATTTTAGATAAGCCAAAATATCCTTTATTTCTTTTCTTTCGTAAAACGACATTCCGCCGACGACAACGTATGGCGCTTTTCCCTGTAAATTCTGTTCAAAAAGCCGCGATTGCGCGTTTGTGCGATACAATATGGCAATTTCGCTCGGATTATGCCCGTTTGAAATCGCGTCAATAATTTCTTGGCAAACCCGTTGCGCTTCCTGAACATCGCTGGAATAATTATATACTTTTACGGGACTTCCGTTTTTTGTTCCCGTCCATAATTTTTTGCCCGAACGTTTTTTTACCGAAGCGTCTATCATAGTGTTCGCAAAATTCAAAATTTGTTCGGTCGAGCGATAATTTTGTTCAAGTTTGAACATTTTCGTATTCGGAAAATGTTTCGCAAAATTAAGAATATTTTCAATCTGCGCGCCTCGCCAACTGTATATCGACTGGTCGTCGTCGCCGACCGCGAAAACGGGCGTTTTGCCTCCCGAAAGCGTTTGAACAAGTAAAAATTGCACGTGATTCGTGTCCTGATATTCGTCCACGAGAATAAATTTGAAAAAGTTTTGATATTTTTGCAAAATTTCTTTGTTTTTTTCAAAAAGCATAAGCGTATAGAGCATCAAATCGTCGTAATCCATCGCGTTCGCCCTTTTCAGCGCGTTCTGATAGCCGTCGTATAATTCAATTATTTTTCTGTCGGAATAAGAATTGAGTTTGGCGAAAAGTTCGTCGGGAAGTTCAAATCTACTCTTGTGCGACGAAATTACGGACAACATTGATTTTGGCGGATAGCGGGATTCGTCGGCGTTTATTTCTTTCATTACGGATTTTAGGAGCGTAATTTGGTCGCTTGAATCGTAAATCGTAAAATTGCGCGTAAAGCCCAATTTGTCCGCTTCTATGTGTAAAATTTTGGAGCATAACGAGTGAAAAGTGCCAATCCACAAGCCCTCGACGCTTTGCCCGATTGCCAACGCGACGCGTTCGCGCATTTCGTTTGCGGCTTTTTTTGTGAAAGTGGCGGCAAAAATTTGGTTTGGATACAAATGTTTTTCTTTTAGTAGCCACGCTATTTTTGAAGTGAGAACTTTGGTTTTCCCCGTTCCCGCTCCCGCAAAAACAAGTTCGCTTCCGCCGTCGTAAAAAACGGCTTCTTTTTGAACTTTGTTAAGCGAATCGATAATTTTATTGTACATTTTTCCCTCGATTTTCAGAAAAAAATTAAAAAATATTTGCGATAAAATACTATTTGCCGTGTTTGTCCGCAAAATAAAAAATTGCCGCGAATAAAAAAGGCAAACAAAATTAAACCGCAAAAATAAAAAAATTACAAAAAAAATAACAAAAAACACTTGACATTTAAAAAAATATGTTGCATAATATATATGAAAGCGGGTAATAATACCCGACAACTAAAAAAGGAGAAAATATAATGAAAAATAATAAAATTTGCAATTTTAACGATTTTTGTACATCTTTGGTGTGCGACGCATTATATTTTATTCTTATGA
>WRFX01000023.1 GCA_009787445.1 Chitinivibrionia bacterium
CTTCCAATTTTTTGTAAAATTGTTTTCTGCATTTCATTGCGTGAAACACTTTAATCGTTTTCTCATCTATGTAATTATACATAATTTCCAATAAATTACCTGTTTTGTCAAACCCGATGGACAAATATTTCGTCTCATCGTCTTCTTCAATTATACCGTCGGCAAGATGATTTAACAAAACCCAACGAATATTTTCTTCGGAAACGGCGTGCTTAAACGCCGACGGTACAAATACTATTTCCTGTCCCATATTCTTAATTCATTCCTAATTATCCCGTTTTATTTATATTAAAATAATATATTCTTATATATAGAAGCAAAATTTAGTGTAATTTTTTTATTATCTTTATTGTTCCGTTTGTCAAAAATCATTTTAACGAGTTTTCTTTTACATAAATATTCGCCAAAAATAAAAAGGTCGGGAATATTCCCGACCCGTCGTAAAAACGCTGCTTAAAAACTATTTAAGACGGATTATATTCTTCAATAATATTATCAATCCCGTCTGAAAATTCCGATTTCATAAATTCACGCAAATCATTTAATAAGCGTTCTTCAATAAAACGAATCGGCTCTATTGCGTATGCATAACAATTTCCAATTGCTCCCGTTTTTTTATCGGTAGATACAATTTTATTTGCATTATGTAGCCAATAGGTTAATATTTCGGGGCGATAAAATTCCCAAAAATCTTGATATTGGTTAAATACTTCTTTGAACGCTTTTTTAAGTTCGCTTTTTAATTCTGTTGAGTCCATATTCATAAAAACCTTCCTTTCGAGAATTTTGTTTAGTTTTATATTAGTTTAAGCGGCGTTTGCCGCTCAAACATCACTATCACAATAGCCGTTTATCTTCTTAAACTTACTTAACGTCAAAAATTCCGTAGCCCAAGTAACCTTTAGTGATGGCTTTTCTCTCAGTCCTGGCTTCATAACTATAAAAGGAATAATGAGAAATCTTTATAATCTTACCTTTCTCTTTTCCATAAAAATCAACAACACGCCTCTCTCTGTCTACAATAAGCTCCCAGCACTTCTTTCTATGATAATATTCAAAAGATACTGTTTTCCCTCGTATGATAAATTTTTCTCCAACTACTTTATCATAAGGGAACGGCTTCCCGACTTCGAATCTGATATCGCCTTTCGGTGATTTTAATATCAAAAGGTTATTTATTGACTCTACTCTTTTTGCCCATTCCTCTTTTTGCCTTTCTTCTTCTTGTTTTTCTTTAGCAATTCTTTCTCGCTCCGCTTGCTCTCGTTGCAGTTTTGGCAAAACTTCTCCTGCCAAATCTTTGTAACTATATTCCAAATTTGCCGCTTTGGGATTGTTTTCCCATAAATCTTTTCCTCTAAAAACAATATCCGTCCTTTCCTTAATATCTTGGCTTTGGAAAGAAATTGTATATTTTTTTGAAGTATCCGCTATACTTGTAATAGTTATTTTCGTTGGCGACAATACAATATCTGCATCACTGCAATAACCCCCCTTATTAGTAAATGGTAAGAAATATATATCTCTCGGATTTTTTTTGTCAAGGTCCAGTTGCCTTGTTTTAATTTTTGCGCCTCTTCCGGTGAAATTTTTAACTCGCCAACATTAACTTTTATTTTACCCCAAATACTACTTCCAATGGATATGGAGGATTCTTTGCAGTAGTAGTCGCTGCTTTCTATTTCACTTTCTTCCAAATCAAGACATCTTGTTCCACATTGTTCTTCGCCTATTTCTTGGCTAAAACCTGCTTTCGCATAAAAAACGCCTTTTTCTGCATCGTAATTACCAAGGTTCAAATAAACGCCACTTTTTACTACATATTTCACAATTTCTTCTGTAATCGTTAATGCAAATTTCTTGAAAATAATATCTGTGCTGTCGTTATAAAAAGAATTAAGTCGTGTTTGAAACGCTTCATTAGTTTCAAATTCCGATTTTTTAGGTCGCTTTCTTTCTAAAAAGTCATTAATCACCTCTGTTTTTCCCATTACTTCAAAAAACGGACTCTCGGCTTTCCGCTTTTCTTCTTCGGCTTTCCGCTTTTCTTCTTCGGCTTTCCGTTCCGCATTCCGCTTTTCCTGTTCAGCAAGTTCTTTTTTTCTTCTGGCCGGTTCGTTCTTGTACTTATTCCACTCCGCGTCTAACTTCGACATCTGTTTTTGGTATAAGCTGTTTTTCTCTTTGATTTCCGCACATACCGCGTCGTTTCGACTACTACACCCGTTAACAAGTTTTTTCCTTAAATTATCCAATGCTGTTATTCTTGCGTCTAAAGTACTTAACCTCATCGCCGCTTCATATTGTGTTTCTATATCGCTATAATTTATTGTTAAAGAAAAAGCGAAATCGTCGAGGCTATACGCATTATATAGTTTCTTGAAATTCTCATAATTAAGATTTTCGCCGCTTTTATCAAGAATGTATCTGCACGGGATATAACTAAAACTTATAAAAAGTCTATCGCCATAACTACCACAATCATCATCAGTAGCAGCGCATACATTCCCCACCAATACCAACATTGCCAACACGGCAAAAACTGTTTTTTTCATTGAAAACATAAAAAACCTCTCCTTATAAAAAAGTTAAATAAAACACATATAAATTCAATTACTCGTCGTCGCCGGAAAAAACCGATCCGCTTTTAACCCAAAGTACGCATATTATTATAACCACAACGATAGCGATTGGCGCCGCCACCTCCGGCGATATTCCTATTTCGTTTAGTCGATACTTTACTTCGTTTAGCAGATACTTTACATCGTTGAGTAGAGCCACTCCTTCGTTTGCAAGCGATACTTTCATAAAAAACCTCTCCTTTCGAGAATTTTGTTTAGTTTTAATCTAACATCCAAATTTTTCTTTTTCAAAAATCAGTGTAAGATTTTCTTTAATTTCATCTGGTAATGCTAAAACCAACCTAACTAAATACATAATACGTTCTTTATTTAATTAAGCGTAAGCACAAACGGATACTCGACTTCCGTAACGTCTCCGGGTATGTCTATTTTTCCAAACGACCAAGTTCTTATTATAGCCAAAACCTTCTCTTCAAAAGTGTCGTCGTTAATTGTGGTGCCGACCAATTTGCAGGAAATCACGTTTCCAAATTCGTCGATAGCCCATTTAACCGTTACACGTCCCTGCATTCCCGGGTTATCTTTCAAACGCTGATTATACGCATAATTAATACTCGCCATATTCTGACGAACCACGCGCATTATTTCCGATCCTGAACGCCCCCGCCCGGAAGTCCCGTCGCGCTTGCTTCGCCCGGGGCTTTTACTTCGCTTGAACGTCCGTTCGTAAGTCCCGTCGCGCTTGATACTTCCGAAATTGCAATCTGCTGTTTTGAGTCGTATCCTTGTCGTGAGACAGCAATAAATTTACCATTACCATAAAAGATTTTGATACCGTCTTCGTATGTTCCGAATTCCACATTGCCGAACGGGTAATTATTTTCTTCAGTCCAGTTTAGACCGTCCAATGAATAAGCAATCTTATTGATATATTTCTCATAGTCTTCAGTACCTTCACCAGCCTCAACCATGGCACCTTCAACACCTTGTTTTGCTACAGAAACAAATCTACCATTGCCATAAACGATGTTCTGCCCGCTAAAAGCACCCAACGAACAATTATTTTTTTCTGTCCAATTTATACCGTCCGGCGAATAGGCGGCAATCTTCTTATCATCCAAATATCCTACTGCAAAAAATCTACCATTGCCATAAAATATTTCTGTATAAACTTTTCTTTCGTCTTTTACGTCGTTCCAGATTTTTAGTTTATTTAGTTTAGTCCAGTTTATACCGTCCGGCGATATGACACACTCATAAAACGTTTCATAACCACCAATTAAACCTTCAATTATAAACTTGCCGTTACCGCAAACTAATTTGGAAATATTGCCAAATTCGCCAAATGGATGATTCATCTCAGTCCAGTTTATACCGTCTGGCGAATATGCCATTTTATCTGTAGTTCTATATCCCTCTGATTCATTGGGTTCCAAATCTCTTCGGAAAGCATAACCGTAAATTATAAACATATTGTTTTCAAAAACGATTTTGGAATCATCAATTTTACCAAGTGGATGATTCATTTTTGTCCAAGTTATACCGTCTGGCGAATATGCCATAGATTTATCGTCATTATTACCACTATTACCAATAACGGCGACAAACTTGTCGTTTCCCCAAACGATGTCGGAAATTGGAATGTCGTTCGCAAAAGGATAATCCATTTCGGTCCAGCGTATACCGTCTGATGAATATGCCATTATTCTTTTTCTGTGGTCTCCGGTGAATCCTATAGCAATAAACTTGTCGTTTCCCCAAACGATGTCGGAAATGTAACCTCCTTCAAATGGGTGTTTTTCTATGGTATTCCATATAAAACCCGCATTTTTACCACCTACAACGTATGCCGACACGGCAACAGCCACAAAACACGCAATCGCCGCAATAACCAGAGTTTTCATTTTTGGTCTCCTTTATTTTGTCAGTTTATTCTTTTATGTTTTGTAATGTCAAAATTTTTGGAAATATTTTGAAAATCTTCGCGTTTCTTAAGAGGTTCTGATAATACATCTCTTATAACTTTTTCAATTACTTCAAACGAAAAATTTGATTTTTCAAATTCTTGCATTCTTTCCCTTAAATGCGGTTCAATTTTTTCCATAATCTGACATCCTAATTCGTAATCTCCACATCTGCTCTTCACCTCTCCCCGAATACAATGAAACCAATCATCGTATCTTTTCTCTTCCAACAAACCATAACAAGTTGTGAATGCAACTTTAGCTACCTCCAAGATACACTCAATTTTGATTCTCATAAAACAACCCTCTCCCCCAAATTAAATCACCCTTTAAACTATACCACTTTTTTTGAAAAAAACTCGCTTTTATTTGTGTGCATTTAGTATATTTGTGGTGGTATAATTTAAAGGGTGGTATAATATTTTATGAAAACCTTTTAACAAATCAATCGCGTAAAATTCAAAAAATTATTAAAAATCACGCTCCATTTTCCCGCGGGCATTTAGTATTTTCTTTGCAAAAAAACGGAGAAACAAAAAAAATGAAAAAAATTACGCTAATATTTCTAACGGCATTTTTACTTTTTGCGCAAGACGACCTGCCTTTGCCCGCACCCGCGACGGACGACGTTTTGCCGCCCGCGCAAGCAGACGCGACCGAAACGCAGTCGCAAATTGAACCCGCAGAAAATACTCAAACCGCGCAAACAATTCCCGATACAAGCGATACGAACGGCGCAATAGATACTACGCAAACGCCGCCTGTACAAAGGATTGTAACGGTAAAAAAAATATTTTTCGTAGGACTACAAACGGGCGACATTCCCGAAATTCGCGAAAAACTTGACGATATTATAAGAACAAAATGGGGAACGGAAAGCGACGTAGATTTTGTTTCAAAAGACCTGACGATAAAAATTCGCAGAAAATTATTTTTAGACAGAAAAGTTTTCGTCGATTCTCTGCTTTTTGCCGAATTGCAAAAATATAACCTCGAAAATACCATTCTGCTTTTTATTTCCGTCGATAATTATTCCATAAAAGCCGTGAGAAATCGATTGATTTTCGGCGAAATCGAAGGAAAAATGGACGTAACTTTCACATATTACGACGTATTAAACAAAAAAGAACTTTTTGTAACACAAACAAACGCCGTGTCAAAAATAAAAAAAGGTATGATTTGGTGGAAATCTCCGCAAGAAAGAGTGAATATAAACGCAAACGACCGCAAAAATATCAACGAAGAATTGCTTAATTATACGGTCGAAAAAGGGTTTGATATGATGAAGATTGCCATTTCTTTGAAAAAATAACGCTTTTTAATTTGCGCTAATATTATTTTTATGGATAAAATTCTTTTAACGAAAGAGGTAAACGGATGCCGGAAAAGCAAAAAATGAACAACGTTTTCGACAATAAAGAAGAGTTTGATAAACTTAACGGAATGTTTTTGAAAGCGATAGAAGATTTTAAGGAATATAGAGGCGGAAACGTAACTTACGGCGAAATTATGTACGTTATGGAATGCGTTTTGGATTCCCTGCGAAACATTTCCGAAAAGGATTCGCGCGCGAAGCGATTCACCGACGTTTTTGGCGACACTCCGTCTTTTACGGTTCTTTTAGCCGCCGAATGCCGATTGATTGAAACGCTTGTTAAAAAGAAAATTATCTCTTCGCAGGATGAAGCGTATGTTCTCTATGGCGAAGAATAGCAAGCGATTTTCGGTCGTAATTCCGGCGCTTGAAAAGTATATTCCGTTAGTTCGAAAATACATCGTGGACGTTTTGATGGCTTATGAATTTAGCGGCGATTTTCTTTATCAAATGGAAATTATGATTGACGAATTGTGCATAAAAATTGCGAAAGAAATGAAACGTCGTCCGTCTATGGTTTGGCTCGATATAAAATTTGAAGTCGGCAAAAACGGTTTTTCGTTTGATATTTTGGAACAGCGAGAAGAACTTGTGGAATTTTTTAGCGAACAAGGCGAAGTTTTGGAAGAACACGGCATAGATTCTCCCGAAATCGGACTTATAGAAAGATATTCCGACGGCGCAAGATTGGATTTTATAAAAGGTAAAATTTCGAAGGTGAAAATGACTCGCGTCGGAAAGGATGATTAGATGCCAAATTTGATTTTGAGCGAAGAATTTAGAGAAATAGCGTTTTTGCGTTTTGAAGAAAACGAACGGTTCGATAGCGACAAACTGAACGACTGTTTTGATAAAATAAAGAAAGACCCGTGGAAGTTTGTAATAGCGGATTTTGGCTTGTCAAGCGAAGTTAGCGACGAAACAATAAAGGAAATAATTGAATTTTCGCGAGTTTTTTCGGCAAAATATTTTGGAAAATTATGCTTTGTCGTCAGAAACGAAGAAGCGCTGAAAAAAATAAATTTTGCTTATAATGACGGTTTTTTAAAGAACTTTCGCAATACGCACGACGCGATAAATTATTTTTATTGGGATTCTTGCAAAGAACGGGAAGTTTTAAGAGTAAAAATGCCGTCGAACATCGGACTTGTGCCGTCTATGAGAACTTGCGTAAACGATTTTTTTGCGCTTAACGGAATAGAAGGAAAAGCCGCTTTTCAAATAGAGATGATTATAGACGAACTTTGCAACAACGCCATAGAACACGGAACGCAGGACGAACGCAAAACCGTAGAAGTGCTTTGCAGCATAAACGAAGAACAGGTCGAGATAAACGTATATAACGGATATTCTCCGCGAGCGGCAAAAAAAAGGTCTGGACACGAAACGGGAAAAAATATGGAGAAGTGGGCGGAACTTCCAAACAGAACGGAGAACGATTTTAGAGGCAGAGGATTAGGATTGGTAAAAACGTTTTCCGATAATTTTGAAATAAACAGTTCCAGCGACGGAACTTGGGTACACGTTATAAAAAAAAGGTAAATTAAGAAAGGGAGGTAATCAATGCAGACGCAAATTGAAATTTTGACAAGTCAGGCGGAGGGAATAGCCGACGGTATTATCGTAAAGGTAAAAGGGGACATCGACTCGACTACGGCGACTTATTTTTCGGACGAAATTTTCGGCATCTTAAACAACGACGAAAAAATAAATATCATCGTGGATTTGCAGGATTTAAGATATGTGAACAGTACGGGACTGGGCGCGTTTTTGAACATAACTAAATCGGTTCGCCTCAAAAACGGCGTTTTCGCTATTTGTAACGTAAACGACAATATAAGCGACGTTATAGACATAATAGGAGCGACCGCCGCGCTTAATATTTACAAAGACGTTAAGGAAGCGCTTGCCGCTTTGAAGAAAAAATGAGGTTTTGTAAATGAAGAAATTCGGCTTAATAATTTGTTTAGCGATTTTTATTTTTTTCGGTTGCGCCAAAAAAGAAAAAACGGAATCCGAGCAGATATACGGTTCGCCTTTTGGAAAAATCAACACAAAAACGTATACTATCGCCGATTTGATGGCGTTTACGAGTATGCGTTATTATCATCCCGTTCGCGCAATGTCCGATAGATTTCCGGGCAATCGCATAACTACGACGATTTTTATAGAAACGCAGGTTCTTTTTCCCGAAGCGCAAAATTACAGAAAACAGGTTACAAACGGTGTCGAATGGAAATGGAAAGAAACGTATCTTGCCGGACATTTTTATATGGTCGATATCATAGACAGAAATATGGGCTCTACCGATAAGGAAATTTACGAGTATTACAAGAAAAACAGAACGCAGTTGGAAGCCGAATACGGAATAGCGGAAGGCGATTCGGCGCTGGACGTTCGCGCAAGAATTTTTGTGGTAAAAACGCTTTTTCTAAAAAAATATCCTCCGACGGAAGAGTTTAAGACAACGCTTTCGGGATTTTCGCAGGAAGATATTGAAACCCGATGGTTTGACCAAATTGCCAACGACAGAGAATCGTTTTTCAGAAACGAACTTTACAAAAAGAAATACGGAAAGGACTTCCCGAGCGGCGACATAAAAGACGAATTGGTAAACAACGAAAAAGTGATAACGGAAGCGGAACTCAAAATGATTTCGGCGTGGATAGACAAAAAAATGAACATTTCGGAAAACGTAGTCGCGGCAAAAATGATTTCGTGGATTTTGTTTTGCGAAGAAGCGAAAAGAATAAATTACGTGAAAACCGAGGGCTTCAAAAAAACTATGGAACAATTTGAAAAGTTTGAAATTGTGCGCTATTTTGTAGATGAAATTATTCCTACCAAAATCAGCAGCAATTTTACTCCGAATAAGGAATTTGTAAAATTTGCCATAGTCGATAAAAAAAGAACGGCGTCGCTAAACGTTCCCGAAGAAGAGATAACGGCGTTTTCGGATTCTCTAAAATCGATAATGTTTGAAGCGCACATCATAGAATATATTCACCAAAAACGCGCAAAAGCGAACGTTCAACTTTTGCAAAGCGACTATATCGATATGTTTGACAAAACTCCCGCGCAAATAAAAAAGGAAGCGGACAGTTTGGCGACAAATCAAAATATTGAGCGCGCAAAAAAGATTTATCGCGACTTAAACGAATGGTTTTTGTATTCGCCCGAAGGAAAATCGGCGTATTTGCAAACCGCAATATTGCAAACCGACGCGAAATCATACGCGGACGCAATAAATTCTTATAGAAATTTCACGCTTTACGGAGAAGATACTTCGGAATTGTGCGAGGCGATGTTTATGATAGGCAACAGTTACGAGCAATTAGAAAAATATCCGTTCGCGGCGATGAATTACAGATGGATTTTGAAAAACCTGCCGGATTGCAGTTGGGCGAGCCACACGGAATTTTTATATTTGCACTTGGGCGAACCGACGCCGGATATCGATGAACTTCGTCAGGAATCAATTCGTCAGGGCAAAGAGTAATTAACCGAAATCGCTTTTTGCAATGAAAAATATAGAAACGTCTTTTGATGAGATAATAGATAATTTGCTTTTGGTTTTGAAGCCGATAGAAAGCGAACCGCAAATATCAAAGCAAATTATCGTGCTAAAACAACTTCGTCAGCGGCTTTTTTCGGGCGAAATTCACATCGCAATTATCGGACAATTTAACAGAGGCAAATCGTCTTTTATTAACAAACTTGTAAAAAAAGATATTTTGCCGACTTCCGTTCTTCCGCTTACCGCAATTCCGACGGAAATTCGTTTCGGCGAAGAAACGAAAGCGGTAATCGATTTTCGCGACGGCTCGCAAAAAGAGTGCGAAGAAAAAGGCATAAAAAATTTCTTAAACACTTTCGTTACGGAAAATAATAATCCAGAAAACAGGGCGGGCGTTTCAAAGGCGGTGGTTTTCTGCAACAGCGAATTTCTTGCGGGTTCCACGATAATAATCGATACGCCGGGATTCGGTTCGACTCACGTCCATAACACAAAAGCGACTTTGGACATTTTGCCAAACTGCGACGCCGTATTTTTTATGTTGAGCGCCGATTTGCCGATAACGCAAATGGAAGTAAATTTCGTAAAACAGATAGTTCCGCAGTCAAGCCGCATTTTTTTCGTGTATAACAAGATAGATTTGTTAAACAAAGCCGACTTAAAAGAGACGAGCGATTTCATTACAAAAACCATAAAGGGAAAACTCGGAATAGACGTCGGCAACTGGTTTTTAGCCGTTTCCGCAAAAACCGAAGCGGGAATGGACGTAATTTCAAACGAGGTTATGGGATTTTTGCGCAAAGAGAAGTTTTTTTCGCTTTCGCAGGCGATAGAAAGAAAACTTTTTGCTTCCATAGACGCTATTTCCAAATACGTTAGTTCGACTACGGCGACTCTAAACGACGAATTAAACGCCGTGAGAATCCAACTTGAAGATTTGAAAAAAGAATTTGCCGAAAACGAAAAATCGGTAAAAAAATTTGCCGAACTCAAAGAACAATGGAAGAATTTCCCGTTTTTTATGCCGAAAATTGAAAAAATTAAAAAAATTTCAGCGCAAATTTCCGATATTGAAATTATGAATTTACTTTTGGAAAGCAAAACCAACGTTTTTGAAGAAAAACACAAATTATATTCAAATAAAAACGCGGAAATTTACAAAAAAATAACGGAAAACGAGCGAAAATTCGTCAAAATTGAAGAAAGTCAAAAAACGTCGCGGCAAATTATCGAAGACATTCAAAACTGCATCAATTTGTATATCCAATAATTTTCTAAAACTCGCTTAACGTATGTGCGCGTTTCGGCAAATCCTATGCATTCCACAAAATACGGTTCGTCGTCTACGATATCTTTGTTTTCCGCAATCCATTTTTCGACGTTGTGCGAGCCGCCGTTATAACTTCCAAGCGCGTAAACCACATTTCCGTTAAACTGTTTTAGTCGTTTGTTAAGATAATACGCGCCGAAATCCACGTTTAAACTCGGCGACAAAAGTTTGCTTTTATCGAAAGAAAGTTTTAATTCGTCGGCGATTCCTTTGCCTGTGGCGGGCATAATTTGCATTAGTCCCATCGCTCCGACGGGCGATAGAACGGTCGGCGAAAACATACTTTCCTGCCGCATAACCGAGCGGACAAGATGCGGGTCGACGTCGTATTTTTGCGACGAAGTATCAATTTCTTTGGAATATGCGTTTGGATATAAAAGCCGCAAATATTCAGGCGAAAATTCGCCGCGCCTGTTTGACGGAAGCGCCCAATAAATTCGCCGCGCAAGCCGATACGAGCGGAAATGCGCTCCAATTTCGTCGTAAAATTTTGCCAAAGTCAAAACCATAGGAAAATTGCGCTGATTTTGATTTTCTATCGGCTCAAAAAGCAACTGCGCTTCTTCGGTTAAGCCCATCGTTCCCAAAAATATTCCCAAAAGTAAATTGTCAAGTTCGTCTGATTCTAATTCCTTTAACGCCGCTTTTTCTTTTTTGCTTTTCGCCTCCGACGACGTAACGCTGTCGAGTCGCGAATACCATACGGAATCGCTGACTTTCAAAACCGTCGTAATCGGTTTTCCCGAAAGTTCGCGGGAACGAAAATCGTAATAAGTCAAAGGAAATCTGGTATTTAGCGTGTCTATCATTTTTCGCGCGGAGGACGCGTCGTTTTTTGCCAAATACGCTCTTGCCGACCAATAATACGAAGCGGGCGAGTGTATGGAACTCGGAATTTTTTTACGAAATTCCGCAAATTCTTGCAAAGCCGCGTCGTATTTTTTTTGACGAAAATCCAAAAGTCCCGTGCGCAACGCCGCCTCTTCGGCGTGTTTTCCGCGAGGTTTTTGGTTTGCGATTTGAGAAAAAAGTTCTTTTGCCGCGTCAAAATTTCTGCTTTCCTCTTTGCTCCACGCCATATACCACAAAATGTCGTGCGCAATTTTACTGTTCGGATAATTTTTTATACATCTGTCGTAATAAGAATGCGCTTTCGCGGGATTTCCGTTTCGTCTGTGCGCGCGTCCGAGTTTATACAACAAGTCCAAACTTTCGCCGTATTCTTTAAGATATTCTTCGCCAAACTTTACGACGTTTCCGTAATTTTTAAGCGAAAAGTTTAAATCTATTCGCAATTCCAAATATCTACGTCGCGAAATCGCTTTGTTAAAATCGCTTTTATTCATAGCGAAATGAAGCCAGTTGCTCGCTCCCGTGTCTTGACCGTTCTTAAACATTTCGCTTGCCACGCTAAAAGCCGTTTTGGTATCGAACGAAGCGTCTATGCGCGTCGTGTCGGTGATGTAGGCGAAAAAATTCTTTTCTATGTTTCTTTCTTTGGCGATTTCGTGCAATTCGTTATACAAATCGGGAGTCAATTTTTCTTCTTTTATGCGCTTTTGCAATATTCTTATCGGACTTATTTCAAAGTCGCCGTCTCTTTCTTCGTCCCAAAAAAGCACTCCCCAAGCCACGCTTCCCAAACTGTCGGGAAATGCGTTTTTCAGCGAATCGACTCTCGAAAGCAAATAAGAGCGATAAGTTTCAAAATCGGTTCTTTGCGCGGCAATTCTAAACGCGCTTACCGCATACGCCAAATTTCCGCCGTCAAGTTCCATATCGCCCATTTTACGATACGAAAACGGCGCGACTTTTTCGGATATTTCCGACGCGATAATAAAATTCATTCTCGCCATTTCGCGATTGCCTTTGCGCAGTTCTATTTCGCCCAAAGCCAAATAAAAAAGCCCGCTATCGTTGTATTCAATAGAACGAATTTGCTTTTCCGCTTTTTCGTAATTTCCTTTAAGAATTTCGCCGACGGAATAATTTTCAATGAGAGAATCGAGCATTCCCACCGTTATTTCCCGTCCAAAAATTGCCGATTGCAAAAGCAAAAATATTGCCGTCGCTAAAAATTTAATTTTCATTGTTTTCTCTCGCTTTCCTTGTAAATTTGACGATAATATAAAAATTTCGGGTCTGTTTCTTTATAACGATTTTTCCCATAAACCATTCCCGATTGGTCTAGCGTTTTTATTCCAAAACCGATATGAGCGTGCGGACCGCTCGTGCGACCCGTTACGCCGACGGTTCCTATCGCCGTTCCTGCGGAAACGCTGTCGCCCGTGTTGAAATATCTTATGTCCAAATGCGCAAAAAACACGACGTGTCCGTCCGAGCGCGAAACCACTCCCGTAACTCTTCCCGCCGCCGGCGTGTCCTTATTTATAACGATTCCCGAAATCGGCGTTTTTACGTTTGAACCCAAAAGTCCCGCGACGTCTATTCCGTCGTGTCTGCTGTCTTCGCCGTAACCGCGTTCTTGCCAATCGCCCGTAACGTAAGAACGCGGGTCATCGACCAATTTCATAAAATAATTATAAACCGTTATCATTTCTTCATTTACTCGATTTTGTAAAACCGTCGACGGATAAAATATTAGCGTTTGTCCGGGGCGAATATCGTCCGCGTTTCTTATGTAATTATCTCTATAATTAGTCGCGTTGTGAATATTTATCGTTTCGTTTATATACGCGGTCAGTTCGTATGTTGTCGGGACAATTCCTACAAATTTCGATACGGCGTGTTTTGCGACGCGATAAACGCTGTCGTCTTTTTTAAACGTGTGCCGAATGACTTTTGTTTGCGAAATTTTTGCCTGTTCGGGCATAATCGCTTTTGGCGGCGTTTGCGGAAATATTACGGGGTCGTGTTTTCGCGAATATTCGACATAAACAAAAACAAGCGCGGTAAAAATAACCGTTTTAGCCACGCCGACGTCGTATTTTCGCTTTTTTCGCCTGTTTGAATTTAGCGTCGTAACAACCGTATCGGCAAGAGCGGCAAACGACTGCGCCGCAAGCGATTTCGCGTCGTATTCTTCTACCGAAACGCCTATGTCCTGCGCGTTGCGAAACATTACCGATTCGGGAATTTCAACGTTAAGTATCAACTGTTCGGGAGCGACCGCCACAGAATTTTTATAGAAACGAAACGATTGACAAATATTATTCAAAAAGATGCGATTGTCTTGCGTATATCGCGTTTTTATTTGAAAATCCTTATCTTCTTCGTCGCTTTTTTGCAAGCCGAAAACTTCGTTTTTCAGTATGCGAACGGCAATACTCGAATGCTTGCGCGACATTTGCGAAATATGTTCCAAATAATCGCGCAAACTGCTTATAGAAAGCGAATCGAGCGTTACGGGAATTATGCTCAAATCGCTTTGAATATACAAAAATTTACTGAAATTATTCCAAATTGACGGCGTATCGATAACTATATATTTGAAATTTTTTGATAAAATTTGTAAATTGTGAGCAAAATTTTGGCGCTTAAAATAATTTACGTCGCTTAAAAGCGAATTGTCCGCAGGAATTATCCAAAGATTTTTTTCGGCTTTACCGCACAAAACCGAAATATCACCTCGTCCGATAATCGAGCCGAAAATTAAGCGCTCAATTTTTTCAAATACGATAAAAATTCCGCCGAAATTCGACGATTTTTTATCGTTTGCGTCTAAAAATTCGCAATATTTTTTGCTTAAAATAAAAGAAGAACCGCCTTTTTTCTCCTTAAATCCGAGCGCGTGCGAAACGTTTTTCTGAACGTCGAAATCTATAATCAATGTTTTGTCGCTTTTTGCGAGAGTCGCCGCAAGATTAGTAGCAACTGTGGTTTTGCCGACTCCGCCTTTTATATTCGCTATATGAACGCTTCCGACTTTGTTTTTGCGTTTTAAGGCAAAATCGGTATTCGAAAACATTTTCTCTTCGCCGCTATCCCCAGCCATTTGAGAAACCCCATTATTTTAGAGTTAAGCAACCCGCGCAACAAGATTTTCACGTCCTTCTTCTTTAAGAACGTATAAGTCCCCCGGATTTTTGGGACGAATATTATCGAGAACAGTAAATCCGTCGGGCGAATTTATAAACAAAATCGGCACGTCCGCTATTTTTTTCGCTATGCCGAAATAACGATAAACCGCAAGTCCTCTAAACCACGATTTTACGTCTATTATTATTCTGTCGAAACCGCCTTTTTCTACCGCCTGAAAAAAATCGTTTGTACCTTCGCAGGTAATTACTTCGTGTCCCGCGTCCTTAAATTGTTTTTCTACCGCCGCGCGATTTTTTTTGTCTTCGTACAATAATACGAACTTCATAAACATTCTCCTTTTCAAAGAGTTATCGGAAATCTGACCGAAACGTTTGTGCCTTTGTCGGGCTCGGACGAAAAACTGAAATGTCCGTCCCAATCTTCCACAAATCTGCGGACTTTTTTAAGTCCAAGTCCGGGTCTTTTAAATTTCCTCGTAAAAAATTTAGTTGTTATATATCTTTGCGATTCGTAATCTATACCAAATCCCGTGTCTTCCACTTTTATTACGCAATCGTTATTTTCCTTAAATACTTTAACGCTTACTTTTCCGCCTTTGTCGCTGTTTTCAAAAGAATCGGAGGCGTTTAAAAGCAATTCGTTTAAGATTTGCGTGATTTTTTGTTCGTCTCCGTTTGTTTTTATGTTGTTTTCAACTTCAAAATCCAATTCAATTTGCGAATATGAATAAACTCGCTTGTTTTTGCCCAAAATCGTATTGTATATCGACGATACGTCTACGTCTCCGCTCTCGTAAACAATAGGTTCGTTGCGAAGAATAAGCAAAAGCGTTTTATTTGAAACGTCAAAATTCGACAAAATTTCGTTTATGTTGTTAAAACTGTTGTGAACTTTTTCGTTTTCGGCTTCGTCCATATCCAAAAGTTGCAAAACGCCCGAAATCGTTCCAAAAACGTTTCTGATGTCGTGGCTGTTTATCGCCAAAATTCTCATTGCCGCTTCGCCGCCCCAGTCGACTTTTCTTATAGCCGCTTCCACGTTTATTTTTATCGCCGTTTCTATTGCCGAATTGGAATATTCCGAAATCATAAATTTTTCGTCGCCGTCGCAAAAATACAAATTTCCGCTTTCTTCGCCTACTGCCCAGCGGACAAAATACGATTTATCCGTCGGGTCAAATTCTACCGATTTCGGTTTTTCGCCCGATTTTACAAGCAAAAAAAGCGGTTTTCTGCAAGGAACATTCCAAGACGCGATAAACTGCTTTCCGCCTTCGCACGCGCAAACGTTGCAAATTGCGACGAGAAGGTCGATAAAACCTTCGTTTGCCGCGATTTCGAGCATTTTTACTATTTCGACGTTTGTTTTTTCCACTAAAACTCCAAAACGGATAATTCGTTTTTAGCAATTCTTAACGTTCTTTCGCTTGCCGCGCTGTCGGCAACAATCTCTTCAAATCGTTTTTGCGCAATATCCGTCTGTCCCATTCTCAAATTGAGTAAAGCCGATTTTAGAAGAATATCGTTTTTGCGAAATCCCGAACCGTTATGCACGGAAAGCGCCTTGTCGTAAGTCGTAAGCGCGTCGTCAAGCGCGCCGTCAAATTCCAAAGCGGTCGCCTTTAATTCTAATATTTGCACGGTCAAAAACGGCGCGGGCTGTTTCGATTTTAACGCTTCGTCCAAAATAATAGCCGCTTCCGTATATTCGCCGTCTTCCAAAAGATTTTGCCCCAAAAGCATAAGCGAATACGTCGCATAAACGCTTCCCTTGTGATTTTGTGAAATTTCGCGCAAATTTTCCATAAGCGCGTCTCTGTCGCTCGCCGAAGACAAAATCGCTTCGCCAAACGCTTTTTGCGTTTCCGCCTGCTTTTGAACGTTCAAATAATTAACGGACAAAGCCCCCATAACAACCGCGACTGCCGCGACTGCGGCAATAATAAGCGAGTCCTTTTTTTCCTTGATAAACTTTATCGCGTCTTCACTTCTTTTGTGTTTCAAAATAAATTCTCCTTAAATTTTCGACATAAAATAATATATCGCCAAATAAATACGCAAATTTTTTTATACGAAAATAATACTCTTATTATTTGACTTTTGCGTTTGCAATAAATTATATTCCTTTTGATGTAATTGTTTTTTTTGCATTTTTGCAAAATTATAGGGGGATAATATGCCGGAATTCGAAAGATTATCGGACGAGGAGTTGCTTAAATTTAAAAAGTTATTACTTGAAGAAAAACAAAAAGTTATGGAAACGCGCAGCAATTTATTGCAACAGACAATAGGACAGGCGGTTTTTGATTCAATAGGCGAAGACGCGCATTACACTATGCATTTGGGCGACTTGGCTTCCGCTACGTACGATAGGGAATTTAATATGAGTTTGTCGGAAAGGCAATCGAAATATTTAGAGCAAATAGACGACGCGCTTCAAAGAATTGCCGACAAAACATACGGCGTTTGTCAGGTAACGGGAAATAGAATTCCTATGGAACGACTTGAAGCGGTTTTGACCACCAAATATTCGGTTGAAGGAAAAGAAAAATTAAAAAGAGAAGGCAATTAGTAAAAAAAAATATTGCG
The DNA here is from genome assembly GCA_009787445.1 of Chitinivibrionia bacterium. GTDB lineage: Bacteria > Fibrobacterota > Chitinivibrionia > Chitinivibrionales > Chitinivibrionaceae > WRFX01. The sequence goes on from WRFX01000023.1 coordinate 17,359, forward strand.
TTTTTTCGTTTTTTTTGCGACGGCAGGACGATTTTGTTCTGCTGTTTTTTTGTTTTTGAAACTTTTTGCGACAAAATTACAGAAATAAATTATATAGAAGACGAAAATATTGTAAGCGAAAATCCGAATATCGAATATTCCGCAGATTATACAAACGAAAAAATTCGGCGAAAAATTAAAGAATTTGCCGATAGCGGCTATCCTTTCGCGCAAATTTCTCCAAAAATAACGCAAGAAAACGATTCCGTAAAAATCGATTTATACATAAAAAAAGGCGTTTTGGTAAAAAATATTCGTCCGTCATTTGTTATTACGGACGGAAAAATTAAAGAATATTTATTGCAAAAACCCATTGAAAATATTATGCAAAAAAACAGCGAAATTTATAATTATAATAGTTTAGAAACGGCGAAAAATATATTGCAAAGCAAAAAATATATAAATTCCGCGACGTTTTTTTCACCCGAAGAAAAGGACGGATTTTACGAAATTCCGATAACGGCGAAAGTCAATAAAAGCGTACTTTTTAACGGCGGTTTGGGGCTTGCGACTTATCCTAAAACCACAATAGTCGGCAATGCGGATTTGGACATAATAAATGTTTTGGGCTTTGGAGAAACGTTTAACTTTTTATACGTAAACGAAGAACTTTTTTATAAAATAAGCGCCGATTTACAAATTCCGTATTTTCTTAAAACGCCGTTTGACATTTTGTTTTTTTCGCAAATAGAAATTGGCGATTCGCTTTACGGCAGCGTTTCGCTTTCGGCGGGAACGCAATATTTTTTCGACGGATTTCGCGCAGTGAAAATGTTGGCGGAATATTCGGAACTTTCGGTTCAAGATAGCGTTTCAAGATACGGCGGAATAAAAATCGCGCTTGAAAACACAAAAAGTCGATATAATTACTCGCAAAAAGACGCGTATTTTGATTTTTCACTAAAAAGCGGCGCGATTTACAAACAAAACGATTGGACGCCAAAAGGCGAATTTACGGCAAATTCCGCGTTTCATATTCCCGTTTTTGCGGGAAAAAATTTTTCGCGTTTTGCATTTTTAACAAAGCCGAATATTGGAATTATCGCTTTCAAAACGCCGCAAACTTTGCACGAAACGCAACTGTTTCGACTTGGCGGAGCAAATTCGGTTCGCGGATATCAGGAAAGCGTTTTTTCGGGATTATCTTTTGCAAGTTTAGGCAACGAATTTCGATATTACATAGCCGATTTTTCCTGCGTTTATCTGCTTGGCGATTACGCGGCGATACTAAACGAAAAATATTCGCTTTCGCAGACGGAGCAAATTTTCGGTTACGGCGCGGGAATTTCGCTTCCCGTCAAAAATTTTTTCTTTTCGCTCGAATGGGCAAGGCATATAAAAGATTATTCGGATTTCGGACGACTGCATTTTAGAATATCAACGTTTTGAGGAGGATTTATTTGATTTTTTTTCACGAGTATAATATTTTTTGCTGAAATTACCAAGTTTTTTTTGTTTTCATAATTGGAAATATAGTATATTCAATTTAATCGGATAATTAAATAAAATAAGGCGGTAAGTATGACAAGCGCAATTTTTGAAGCAAAAGAAAAAGACGATTTAAAATATTTCGTCGCTCTTGCAAGAAAGCAGGGTATAGTTGTTAGATATTTGAATAAACAAAATAATATCGCGAGTAAAGAAAATAATATTGTGTCAAAATTATACGGTTCTTGGCAAAACGATATAGACGTAAACGAAATGCTTACAAACATATACTCTTCAAGAACATCAAACGACAAATGCGAAGGACTCTTTGAATGATAAAATATCTTTTGGATACCAATATATGCGCTTTCTTTTTTGGCGGTAAATACGGTTTAGATAAAAAATTCAATGAAGTAGGCATAACTAATTGCGCCGTATCTGAAATAACAATTGCGGAATTAAAATACGGAATAGAATTAAGTTTTCATAAGGAGAAAAATTTAAAAAACTTGAACAAATTGATGGAATATGTTTCAGTCATCCCTATAAAAAAGTCGATTTCGTTATTCGCTAAAGAAAAAGCAAGATTAAAAAAACTCGGCAAAATAATAGACGATTTTGATTTACTTATCGGAACTACCGCCGTTGCGAATAATTTGATTATGATTAGCGATAATACGAGGCATTTGTCGCGTATAGAAAACATAAATATACAAAATTGGATTAAAATTTAAAATAATTTTTACTAAACTTCCGTGAAAACCAACTGCGCCGCGGTATATCCGCTTAAAATCGCGTTTAACATTCCGCTGCCGGGTCGCGTCCAGTGTCCGACCTGATAAATATTTTTTATATGCGTTTTTATCGGCATTTTCGCTTCGCCGTAGGAATCGGCGGTATTTTCAAATCCGTAAATCGAGCCGCCGGTGTTCAGCGTGTATCTCTCAAAAGTGTCGGGAGAACCTACCTCTACAAAATCAATATAATCTTTAATATTCGGATAAACAATATTTAACTCGGCAATAATTTTATCGGCGATAATTTTTTTATCGACTTTCCAATTTTGACTGTCGGACTGCTTTACAAACGAAAATAAAATTATCGTAGGGTCTGCCAAAAATTCAATCGGGTGCAAAATCGCCAAATTATCGCAGTCAAAAGGCGCGCTTTTTTCGCTGTGAATGCGCTTGTAAGGCGCGTCTATGTCCTTGTGCTTAAAATACATTCCCGCGTTGGAATCTATATATTTTTCATAACCTTTTTTCATTCCCAAATACGCGACAACAACAGAATCCGCAGGATTTAAGCGCGACAATCGCTTTTGCCAAAACGCCGAACGACTGTTTTCGTCGAGTAAATTATTGTGCAAAATATATGGCGAACAATCGGAAATTACCAAATCGCAATCTATGGAAAGTCCTTTTTGAGTTTTAACGCGCGAAGCGGTTTTGTTTTCGCATAAAACCTGTTCTACGCAATCGTTTGTGATTATTTTTCCGCCGTGATTTTCTATAAATTTCGCCAGCGCATCGGCAATCGATACGAATCCGCCGACAACTCCGTAAGAACCTTCGTAAAAATGCGCGTTAAAAAGCATTTGCATAAATAAATGTTGTCCGTATCCGGGCGTAATTCCGACGTAAGGCCACATTCCCGACAGAAAAAAACGCAATTTTTCATCGTCAAAAATTTGTTCCAAATACGAGCCGTAAGAATGACTTAAAAACGGCGCGACTTTCGAATGGTCTTCGTCCAAAAGTCCTCGTTTTCCTTTTTCAAAAAGCGTAAAAATTGTGTTGTAAAGCAAATCCAAATCGCTGAAAAATTTGTCGAGACCTTTTTTTTGTCGTCCGTAATCGTTATAAAGTTTTGCCGTAATGTCGTTTTTATTTTCGGGCATAATTTCGGTTCCGTATGGCGAAATCGTGCGATACATTTCGGGAAATTTTACGGTTTTTACTTCGGAATTTATTCCCAACTGTCCTAAAATTGTGCGGACGACTCCTCCGTCGGCGAGCGGAACGGTATGAATGCCCGATTCGAAGCGATAGTTTTTTCTTCTGAAATTGTGCGCGTATCCGCCGATTCTGTCGTGGCGTTCTATTGCGACGACTTTCATTCCCGCCTGCGCCAAAAACGCTCCTGCGGTAAGCCCGCCGATACCCGACCCGATTATAACGACATTTTTCATATTTTTTACCATTTTTATAAAAATTTTACAAGAATAAAATACTGTTTTTCAAAAATTTATATAACAAAATAATTATGCGGTTTCCAAAAATACAAGGGTAAAATGGTTTTTTATGGAAATTGCCGATTTATTTGTCGTTTTTTGAAAATTTTTTATTGACGCGGCGGTGAAAAGACGGGGGTATTGAAAAGCAAAAAAATGGGGACGTATCCCGCAAGACGCGTTTCTAAACAATAAAAAAACGCGGGACGATTTAACAAATTTTCCCGCGTTTTTTTAGGTTATTTTTTCAAAAGTTTTGACGTATGAATTTTGACTTTAGACCCGCCGTCATTGATTATTACGTAATTATCGTCAACAACTTGTTCTAATACTCCAATGCTAACTTTTCCGCTATTATTGGTGTATTTAACAGTTTCTCCGATAGAAAAAACTATTTCCGTATAGGTATTTTGTTGCGATGATGTTGAATTATTGTTATTCTGGTTGCATTGTTTCGATGTCGCAATTAGTACATACTGTGTATATCGGCTTCCGAATAATCGGCTTCCGACCGTAAGCGTTAAATGGTCAATAATTACGTCGCAAGGATTATTTGTTAAAGAACCACTTGAACCAAAATTGAAATTAATACGTTGCAACCTGTAATTGTACAGGTCTTTGTATATTTCGCCGTCAAAATTCGTAGCTCCGCTTGGTGTTACGAGTACAGACCGAGAACACGCGCTAAAAAGCGCGACGATGGCGACAAAAGCGCCGAATTTAATAAAGTTGTAAATCATAGAAACTCCTTTTGAAATTTGGATAAAACAGAAACGCGAAAGCAT
>WRFX01000024.1 GCA_009787445.1 Chitinivibrionia bacterium
GGGGGGGGGGGGGGGGGGGGGGTACCGCCTCCTCGTACCTTATTATTCATAAGAATAAAATATAATACGGTACACAACAAAATAGCGAAATTATTTTGCATTCTTTTAATTTTGTCGTTCATACCGTTTTTACCTTTCATTCTGTTTTGCCAAAATTTTTGACAGTTTTGTGTTAATTTTCGACTAATAATATAATATTTGGCAAATTGGCAAAAGGTTAAAATCATAATATTTGTAAAATTTTAATTTTTTTATCGCGTTTTTAATAAATTCCCGTAATTTTTTGTAACAAATAGTATTTTCACTGTCTCAAACAAACGGAGAAACGGAGATATTTACGTAAAAAATGGGGTAATCAGGTTGAAAAAGAAACATAGCGTTGTTATAATTGTATTCGCGGTCGTCGCGGTAATCGCCATAGTAACGGCGCGTATATTATCTACAAGTCAGGGAGCGAAAGGCGCTTCTTCGCAAGGAGCGGGACGCGGCGCGCCCGTCGCGGTGGAAACCGCTAAAATGAGCACACGTTCTATGACCGATATTCGCGAATTTTCGGGAGCGGTAAAAGCGTCTTACACTTACGTCGTGTCGGCAAAAGTTCCGGGACGACTATTAAATATATACAAGCGAATAGGCGACGAAGTTAAATCCAACGAAATTATCGCCAAAATCGACGACACCGAATATCGAAACGCATTGGACGAAGCGCAAACGCAGGTAAGAGTTAGCAAAGCGTCGCTTGACGAGTCGAAAGCGCAGTTAAATCACACCGAAAGAGAACTTGAACGGGCGCGCGGGCTATTGGAAAAAGGAATAGTTTCAAAAGCGGAATTCGATGGTTTAAGCACTCAATTTGAAACGCAAAAATCGCGCAGCGAACTTGCCGAAGCGCAACTCGAACAAAGACAAGTCGTTTTGTCGCAGGCAAGAACCAACTTTGAATACACGCAGGTAAGAGCCGCAAAAGCGGGATTTGTCGCACAACGTCACATCGACGGCGGAACGCTGCTTTCGACGGGAAGCGCGGTTGTTACGATAGTGGGAATCGATACGGTTTTCGTAGAACTTGCCGTTACCGAAAAGGATTATCGCAGTATAAATCAGGGGAAAAAAGCCGCCGTAACTACGAGCGCGGTACCGGGAAAATCGTTTGAAGGAGAAGTTTTTCGAGTCGCGCCTTTTTTTCAATCGGCTTCGCGAACCGCGGCGGTGGAAATCGCGCTGAAAAACGATTCGCATCTGCTTATGCCCGGAATGTCGGCGCGTATAAATATCGTACTTGAAAGCGACGAAAACGCGAAAGTTGTGCCTTCCGCCGCGCTTGTAGAAAAAGACGGAGTAAACGCTATATTTGTTGTTGACGATTCGCTTACGGCGAAATTTATTCCCGTAACAGTCGGAATAAACGACGGAAAATACGCGCAAATATTATCTCCTACCGATATTGAAGGACAAATCGTAACGCTTGGACAACATTTATTGCGCGACGGCTCAAAAGTAATAATTCACGAGAAAAATCCCGAAAAAAAGAAAGACGAACTCGCAATGGAGAATAGTAAATGAGCGAACGTTCAATGATTTCGCTTCCCGTCCGCAGACCGATTCTTATTACCGTAATTTATCTTATAGTTTTGGTAATGGGGCTTTTTTCGCTGACCCGCTTGCCTATTGACCTTATGCCCGAAATTACTATGCCTACCGTAAGCGTTATTACGACTTACGAAAACGCGGGTCCGCTTGAAATTGAGGAGTTGGTTACCCGTCCGATAGAAGCCGCGCTTGCGGGAATTCAGGGAATCGAAGAAATTACGTCGACGTCCATTGAAGGCAGAAGCATTGTGCGCGTAACGTTTCCGTGGGGGACGAATCAGGATGCCGCCGTGAACGATATGCGCGACAGAATAGACAGAATTTTGGGCGTTCTTCCCGAAGAAGTCGATAGACCGCTTATCCGCAAATTTGACGTTTCCGCAATGCCGATTATGATTTTGGGCGTAATTACGCGAGACAAAGATATTCACGAAATTCAACAAATACTCGAAGACCAAGTTCAATATCGTTTGGAACGAGTTGCGGGAGTCGCCACGGTAGAAATTCGCGGCGGACAAAAAAAACAGGTTCACGTTTCGCTTCGTTCGTCGAGTATGGACGCTTACGGAATATCGACCGATATGGTTGTAGCCGCATTGAAACGCGAAAACAAAAACGTTCCCGCAGGTTCTGTAATTTCGGGAAATCGTGAAATAACCGTGAGAACGCTTGCCGAATATACGGGCGTAGACGACGTAAATAATACCGTAATAACCGTAAAAGACGGCGTGCCGATACGAATCGCGGATATTGCGGAAGTAAGAGACGGGCACGAAGACGTAAAATCGTTTGTGCGTATAAACCAAATTCCGGGTATTCGACTTTCGATAAGCAAGCAATCGGGAAGCAACACCGTAGCGGTCGCCGACGGCGTAATAAAAGAAATAAATCGCATAAACAGAGACCTCGAGGACTTGGAAATAATGCCGCTTGTAGATAATGCGCGATACGTGCGAAATTCCATAAAGTCGGTTACTACGGCTCTTTTAATGGGCGGAAGCATAGCGATATTGGTGCTTCTTTTATTTTTGCGCAACATAACAACCACTCTAATAATAAGCGCGGCGATTCCTATTTCGGTCGTCGCGACGTTTGCGCTGATTTATTTTTGCGGATTTACGCTTAATATGATGACTTTCGGCGGCTTGGCTTTGGGAATAGGAATGTTACTGGATAACGCGATAGTCGTTTTGGACAACATATTTCACAAGCGAGAAAAAGGAATGGGCGCGTTTGAGGGAGCGGTAAAAGGCGCGGGAGAAGTCGCTTCGGCTGTTATTGCGGCGACGATAACCACTTTGGTCGTATTTATTCCCGTAATATTTATGCGCGGAATGTCGGGAATAATGTTTCAGTCGCTTGCGTATGTCGTAGGATTTTCGATAACCTGTTCTTTAATAGTCGCGCTTACGCTTGTGCCTATGCTTACGTCAAAGTTTTTAAAAACCGAAAGTTTGAAGCACACGGGCGATTCGCTTATGGTAAAAATATTTCGCGCTTCGGAAAATTTTTACTTAAAAATCGAGCATAGATACAGAAAAATTATTCATTGGGCTTTGCATAATCGACTTACCGTAGTAGTGGCGATATTTGTGCTTTTTGTGCTTTCGCTTTTGGCTTTGCCGCTTGTGGGTGTGGAACTTATGCCCGCGACGGACGAAAGCGACGTTAGAATAAGCATAGAAATGGAAGTCGGAACAAAACTCGAAGTGCTTGACGAAACCGTAAAAAAAGTTGAAAATATTATACGTCAAGAAGTTCCCGAAGCAAAATTTATGCTCGCGAGTATAGGCGCAAATCTTGGCGGAATGTCGTCGGGAAGCAACGTGTCGCAGATACGAACCGCGCTTGTTCCGATAAATCAAAGAAAACGTTCTTCCGCGCAAGTCGCCGCCGACCTTCGACCTAAACTTTCAAATTTGCCCGGAGCGACAATTCGCGTGCGCGAAGGACAGGGCTTATGGATAATGCGAATGGGAGCAAATACCGACCAAGCGATAGGCATAGAAATACGCGGCTACGATTTGGATATCGGGCAGTCGCTTGCGCAACAGGTAAACGAAGCGGTGTCGCACGTGGCGGGAATTACCGAAGTGCAAATAAGCCGCGAAGCGGGAATGCCCGAATATCGCGTAACAATAGACAGAAGCAAAGCCGCAGAACTCGGATTGTCCGCGACTCAGATTGGCGCGACCGTTCAAACCGCGCTCGGAGGAACGGCGGCGACAAAGGTTCGCGTCGCGGGAAAAGAATACGACGTAGTAGCGCGATTTGCCGAAGAAGACAGACAAAACGTCAGCAACGTAAATAATCTTTCCATACTAAACAGTAGCGGCGAACCAATACTTCTGCAAAGCGCGGCGAATATAGAATCGGGAGTGGGACCCGTGCGAGTGGAACGCCGCGACCGCGAGCGCATAGTAACCGTAAGCGTAAATTACGCGGGAAGAGATATGAAAAGCGTTGTAGAAGACATTCGCGCCGCAATAAAAGACATCGCAATACCGCAAGAATTTGTAGTTTTAATTCGCGGCGATTGGGAAGAACAACAAAAAGCGCAGAGTGAATTATTTTTCGGAATCGCAATGGCGATAATGCTAATATTTTTAGTAATGGCGGGGCAATTTGAATCGTTTAAAGACCCGTTTATAGTTTTATTTTCAATTCCGATGGCTTTAACGGGAGTCGTAATTATGATGCTTGCCACGCGAACTCCCTTTACAATACAAGCGTTTATAGGATGTATAATTTTGGTCGGCGTGGTGATAAATAACGCCATAGTACTGATAGATTTGACAAATCGTCTGTATAGGCAGGAAAAATTGGAACTTTTTGCCGCCATAGAAACTGCGGGCGAAAGACGGCTTCGTCCTATTCTTATGACGGCTTTATCGACGGTTTTAGGACTGCTTCCTATGGCAATCGGAATAGGCGAAGGAAGCGAAGCGCAAGTGCCGATGGCGAGAGTTATTATCGGCGGACTTACGGTTTCTACGCTTATTACGCTCGTATTGGTGCCGATTGTTTATTCGGTAATCGAGCAAAGAGCCGAAAGAAAAAGAAAGGTTTTAGTAACGGTATGAAAAATAAAAGTATTGCGTTTGCGCTTATTTTTGTAAATATTATTTTTGCGGCTGATACGCTTAATCTTTCGCTTAACGACGCTTTAACCCGCGCGCTTCGCGATAATCCGCTTGTGCGCATAGAAAAAATAAATACGAATGTTGCCGCGTCTCTATTAAAAGGAAATTATTACGCTTACGAGCCGCAAATTAGAGTTTCTTATAAAACAAGCGAGCCGTTTGATTCGTCGCAGGAAATTTCGCTGTCCGCAACGCAAGCGACTATAAGCGGAACAAATATTGAATTTTGGGCAAACGCTTCGCCGCTAAATCCGTCTACAAAGCAGGCGGCTCCCGAAGGTTTTGAATATGAAAATCGCATAGGAATTACCGTAACGCAAGCGCTTTTGCAGGGGGGCAATCCGCTGGCAAATCTTGTTCCTATACGCAAAGCGCGAATCGACGTAGAAATGCGCGAAGAAGAATTGTCGGCTTACGCGCAAAAATTTTTATCAGATACCGAACGCGCATACTGGAACTTGATGTTGAGCGGCGAAGAAGTAAAAATTTATCGATATTCTTTAGATTTAGCGCAACGTTTTCTTTACGAATCGCAGGAGCGACTAAAAATTGGAAACGTCGCCGCCATTGACCTTGCGGCGATTACTGCCGAAGCGGCTTCAAGAGAAAGACAACTGTTCGACGCGGTAAGCGCGTATCGGCAAAAACTTCTTTATCTTGTTTATCTTATGAACGCGCCGCAATATTGGGATTCGGAAATAATTCTTACAGATACGGTCGTGTCGCTTGGCGAAGTCGGCGGCGTAGAAGAGCATATAGAGGCGGCGAAAAAGTTTAGGCAGGATTTTCGTCAGGCGAATTTATTGGCGAAAAAAGGCGAATTGGATTTGACCGCGACAAGAAACGGACTTTTGCCGAAACTCGACTTTTTTATTTCGTTGCAGGAAACGTCTTATGCGGAATCGTTTTCAAATCCGCTTTCGCCCGACGAGCGTAAAAGCCAAATTTCCGGCGGCTTGACGCTTCAATTTCCCGCATTGCTTGGCTCGTCGCGGCAAAAAAATAATATCGCAAAATATTCGTTGCAACAGCAAAAATTATCTTTGGAAAATTTTTTGCGTCTTCTCGAATACGAAATAAGAGCGGCGCATATAGAGGCGTTAAGAGCGTTTAGACAAATTGAAACGGCAAAAACCGTCAGCGCGCTTCAACAGCAAAAATTAGACGCGGAACAAGAAAGAATGAACGTCGGAAAATCGACGGGATACGCAGTTTTGCAAGTTCAGCGTGATTTGGTGTCGGCAAATCTCGACGAAGCGCGGGCGCGAATAGCATATATAGAAGCGTTGCTTTCTCTTTATTCCAAAGACGCCACGCTTTTGCAGAGGCGCGGAGTCGCTGTAAATAGCGTCGGGGAATAGAATTTTTTACTCTTCTTCTTTTTTTTCTTTTTCGCCGAAATAATTTCCGATAATGTACAAAGGAACGTTTGTCATCCAAGTTTTACTTATTTGCCCCTAAAAAAACGAGTGGTTTTTTATTTTTGTTTAACTTCCACTGTTTTAACGACTTAATGCTTTCTCTATACACTTTTCTCCCGATTTTTTGTTAATTTTTTACACTTTTCTCCCGAAAATCACCCAATAAAAATACACTTTTCTCCCGAAAAAAAGCAAGAGTTTTTTATCGAAAATTTAATTTTTCACGCGAAAAAAATCTTTTTTGTTTAAGCAAAGTATTCGCGTTATTGTTAATGATGTTTGACAAATAGTATTTTCCCGATACCACAAACAATGAGGCGATGAAATTTTATTGCGAAATTTTGTCGGTCTGATTGATTTTTTTTGTTTTTTAGCGTTAAGATGAGCGCAAACCACAACGCACCTCTTCGGGTCGTTCTGTTTGGTGGCACGCGCTCATCTCGACGTTAATCAATCTGTCGTACATACTCATTGTTTGTGGTAAAACCTATGATTATGGGCAGGGCGACCTTTTTCTCCTTGCTCGACAAAAAAAAATTAAACCGCGTTAAAATAACGCAAGGAGGATTTTTTATGAGTAGTTTTATCAAAACAATGGCGGCGTTGTCGTTCAGTTTGTTTTTGTTCGGTTGCGCAGGTACTCCCGGCGCTTCAAGCGTGTCGGCGTTAAATCAAACAAACGTCTTAATTGACGGAAGCAAGAATTTCAGGTATGTTCATCGCGGCGTAGTTGGAATAGGCAAATGCGTTTATGTCTTTGGCATAGGCGGACTGGCTACTCCCAACGGCATAATCGGAGAAGCAAGGAGAAACCTGTTAAGAAATTATGAATTACAGCCGAATCAAGCAATGGTAAATGTTACTTACGATAGGCAATTTACCACTGTTTTGGGAATTGTTTCTACGGTAAAGTACGTTATAACAGCCGACATTATTGAGTTTTATTGATTAACCCGTTTCACGTTTTCGCTTAAAAACAGTCGCTTGTCTGTTTTTAAGCGTTTGCAAATAGTATTTTCCCGATACCACAAATTTCAAATCGACGAAAACTTCTTTTTCACTCTCTCAAAAACTCGTACTCATAAACTTTCGGCTCGATTTTTTTTGCTAAAATTTTCATTTTTTCGCGTAAATTTGAAATAAGTTCGGTATATTTCTCGTCTTCGCTTCTGCTGTTCATATTTCCCGTTTTGTCGCTTCTTCCTTGAAAATATTCGCGAATATCGTAAAAACTTGCATTTACGTTTACTTTTGGTTTGCTGTGATAATATTTCCAAAGTTCTCGTCCCGCGTCAAAAACCGCTGTTGCTTCGGAAGAAAATTCAAGTTTAATGCCTATTTTGTCTTCTTGTTGTTCAAATAAATTTGAGAATCCATTTGGAATTATTTTTCCGTTCATAAAACTTAATAAAAAATGACTTTCAAATTTTTCACTGGCGTTTATTTCGTTTTCAAAAAACGGAATCCAATGGTTTACGCCGTGCTTTGAAGAGATGTTGTTTGAATCGTGAAATAAAGTAAACGTCAAACAATCATTTTGAAATTCTTTGTCTTTTTTCCACTTTTTATTTGGAAAAAGAAATTGGTCACGATCGTTAATCCACGACGATGTAACAACTTTCTGTACCGAAAGATAGATACACACTTCGATTAAATTGTCCAAATAAATCGGACTGAAATAATTTGTCGCAAACGATTTTTCATTCGTAATAAAAATAACATTTCTGTTCTGCATATCATTCCTACCTAAACTGACATAGCCCAATTCGTTATTTTTACCGTTGGCGTTACCGTTTCCATTCGTAATCCATCTGTTTATCTTTTGAGTATCATCGTAGGAATGAATGACCTTTGTACCAAGTTTTTTACCCGCTTTGTCAAAGACATCGGCTTTTACTTTTTGAAATTTTTTCTTGTGGGACAAATTCCACACTTTGAAACCTATCGGAAATTTACCCGTCACGTTATCAAATGTGTCGGCAGGTACAACAAACATTTTTTCAAGTTTTGCTAAAAAGTAATTCCGCATTTTTTCGGCGTGCGTAACGGACAATAGTTTTAATTTAGAAAATTCGGCGATTCTGCAATCTGGTATTTCAAAATAAATACGTATTAAAAATAGCGCATACAATTCACGAGAAAAACTACCTAATTTATCCTTGTACCTATTATGAATTTTATTGAAACTGTTTCCCGCTTTTTTACCTGCCTTCATATTACTGCTGGCATCAGCATAAGGCGGATTTATATAAATTATTAGTTTTTCGGGAGTTTTTTTAATAATATCTTGTAATTTTTGCGGCAATTTCTCAAACTCGTCGTTCAAAAAATCAAACTGAAAACAATGTTCTTTCAATAAATTCGCTCCGTTGTCTATTCTGTCGTGCATAACATCGACGTCGGCTTTGTCCAAAGTAGAGGCGTAAATATTATATTTATTCGTTAAACCCGCAAGCAAGTTTCCCGTTCCCGCCGCGCAATCCCAAACGTAATATTCGTCTTGCCAATTTTCGCCAAAAACGTCGGCAATATATTTTTGAGAAAGTTCAACCCAAATTTTCGGAGTGTAAAAACTCCCTTTTCTTTCGCGAACGTCCTGCGGAACAAGCAAATCGCGCCGTTCTATAATATAATCCCAATATTCCTCTTTCGGCGGACGTTCGTATATCGCCCAAAATTTTGTATGCGCTCTTTGTTTGTCGGAAAAATCTACTTCTTTAGATGTAAGCAAGCCGTATTCGTCTTCGTGTCTGTCCATTACGTATTTAGTTTGTTTTAATATAACGTATAATTTTTCTTTTAACGTTTGATTTTCGCTTGAAAGCAAGTCGGCTAAATAAAAATCGCCGTCGATAATTCCCGCTTTTTTCGCTTTTTCCCAATTCAAAAGCATAATTGTCGGCTTAACCATATCAAGCCATTTGTTATAAATATTTATAAAATTATTTTTATCAATTCTAATTTTGCTTGTTTCCATTTTTCCCACTATAAAATTTTCTTTTATAAATTTTTTTAACTCTTTTTCGTCTTTTTCAAAATCAAAAATAAAAATATTTTTTTTGTCTATAACTTTTTTTAATGTATCGCATATTATCTTAAATTCGCGTGTTTCTCTGTTTGACGGCGTAACATTCCAATTGAAATCGTTTTTATGAAAAATTTCTAAAAATTCGTGATAATGAACAAAGGCAATTTTTTCGCAATCAAAACAGCCCAAAAACGGCGGCGGCAAAATTTCGTTAAAAGTCCGCGACTTTCTAATAGTTAAGACAAGTTGCGCGAGCATAATTGTTATGTCGGTCGGCGCGGCTTTCGCTTCTGCCCACAATAAATATTGCAAAAACGAAATTTGTCCGCTACTTTTTATTTGAACCGAAAAGTCGACGTTTTGAATTATAGACGCACAATCAAAGTCAGGAAAAAAATTGTCCCCGACGCGAATTTTTATCTCTTCTTCTCTTAAATTTTTATATTTCATAAGGCAAAAATACTTTTTGGCGCGGCAAAATAGTATTTTCCCCAAAAAAACATAAGGAATAAAAATTTGAACACGAACAAATACACAACGATAATTTGGGATTGGAACGGGACTATTGTCGACGATTCGCGGCTTACTTTCGATATTTATTGCGAAGAATGCGAACTATACAACCTAAAAAAAATGGATTTTGACGAATATAAAAAGCGTTTTTACTTTCCCGTCTCAAAATTTTACGAAGAAGTAGGACTTCCAAAAGAAAAATATCGCCAAATCGCCGATAAATTTGCGGAACTTTATCGTCCGAAATGGAACGAAATCAAAGTTCATCAGCAAGTTCACGAATATCTGACAAAGTTTAAAAACGCGGGAATTTCGCAATTTATTTTGTCCGCCTACGAACAAAACGAACTTTGCGATATGGTAAGTTTTTTTGACTTGCGAGAGTATTTTACGGAAATTGCGGGAGTTTATGACAATTTGGCGAAATCCAAAGTACAAAGAGGAAAAGAACTGATAGAAAGCAGAAAAATAGACGCAAAAAAAACGCTTATGATAGGCGATACTCCCCACGATTTTGAAGTCGCCGCCGCGCTTGGAGCGGACGCGCTTTTGCTGTCGTGGGGAACGGTTTCGCACGAAAAATTAGCGCAAACCTGCGACGAAAAAATAGTGTTTAGAAATTTGAAAGAAGCGTTTGAAAAATGAAAATTTATTCTTGGAACGTAAACGGAATACGGGCTTGCGCCAAAAACGGATTTTTTGATTTTTTTGAAAGCCAAAAGCCAGACGTTTTGGCGATTCAGGAAACGAAAGCCCAAAAAGGACAGTTAAGCGACAATATATTAAACATTGACGGATACGAAAGTTTTTGGCATTCGGCGACAAAAAAAGGATACAGCGGAACCGCAATTTATACGAAAATCGCGCCGAAAAGCGTTGAAAATATTGGCAGTGAAAAATACGATTGCGAAGGACGAACGATAATAGTTAATTTTGAAAATTTTACGCTTGTAAATTGTTATTTTCCAAACAGTCAAGACGAGAGAATGAGATTGGATTATAAACTCGGTTTTTGCGATTTTTTGCTTTGGAAATTGAAAAAAATCGTCGAAAGCGGCAAAAACGTCATATTGGTCGGCGATTACAACATTGCGCACAACGAAATTGACTTGAAAAATCCGAAAAACAACGAAAATTCGCCGGGATTTTATTGGGAAGAACGTGAATGGATGACAAAATTTTTATCAAACGGATTTTGCGATATTTTTCGACAAAGACATCCGAATGAGCCGAATTTATACACTTGGTGGTCTTACAGAACGCAGGCGAGAGAGCGAAACGTCGGCTGGAGAATCGACTATTGCTGCGTAAACGACGATTTTGTTAGCGCGGTAAAAAACGTCGAAATTCATCCGCAATTTTTAGGAAGCGACCACTGCCCGATAAGCATAGAAATTTAATCGGACAAAATATCGATAATTGTCTGATAATCGAACGAAACCGCCGCGCTCGAAATTTTTTCTATCAATTCGGCGCCGTTTTCGTAGTCAAAACTTTCCAATTCTTTTACGATTTTTTGCATTTCTTCTATGTCGTAATTTTCGGCGGAAATTTTAAGCGCTTTCAATAATTTTGCGTCGGGTTTTTCAAGTTTTTTTAAGGTCTTTTTTTGCGCGGCGTTGTTTTCTATAAATTGTTTTAAGTCGGAAATTAACTTGTTTGCGCTCTCTATAAATTGCGAATTTAAGTTTAATATTTTATCTAAATCGTTTTCTTTTGCAAGTTTTTCTAAAATATTTGCTTTGTCGCCTAAACTTGTCGCGCCGATTCCGTAACAACTGCCTTTTATTCCGTGAACCGTTATGCCGTAATTAGATAAATTATCTGCGGACGGCTGCGAAACGTCGGCAATTTTTTCGGGAATATTTTCAACAAACGACTTTAATATTCCGACGTAAATATCAAAATTTCCGTTAAATTTTCGGATGCCTTCTTCAAAATTTATTCCGTCTATTTTTTCAAAATTTATTTCGCTTGCCGCGACGTTTTTTGCGGATTTTTTTGCGGATAATTTGCTTTTTTCTGCAAAATTTTCGTTTGAACATAAAAATTTGCGAATTATTTCGTTAAGTTTTACCGCGTCTATCGGCTTTGAAATATATCCGTTAAAGCCCGATTTCAAAAATATTTCTTCCACGCCGACGATAGCGTTTGCGGTAAGCGCTATTATCGGGACGTTTTTTGCGTATAAAGAATTTAGCGCGCGAATTTTAGAAACGCATTCTATTCCGTCCATAACGGGCATCATATGGTCGACGAACAAAATGTCGTATTTTTCGCAGCCGTTCGCGAGTAATTTTAACGCTTCTTCGCCGCTTAAAAGCGTATCAATATTCATTTCGTAAGGAGCCATCATTCCCGTCGCTACGTCGAGATTTACCTGCGCGTCATCCACAAGCAAAACGTTTGCGTTTGGAAGCGAAACAAAATTTATTTCCTTAATAATTCCCATTCCGCTTTTTGAAATTTCGCTTTTTGACGAGTTAAAACTTTTTAACTCTTTTATCGTTTCCTGCGAAATAACCGAATCGCCGATAAAGGACTGGTTTATCGTTACCTTAAAATTGCTTCCCACGCCGTATTCGCTTTCTACGACAATTTCGCCGTCCATAAGTTCCACAAGTTTTTTGGTAACGCTTAAACCCAATCCCGTTCCCTTAACTTCTTTGTGTTTTTCTACGTCGAAACGCGCGTATTCAAAAAATAATTTTTTCAAATTTTCCTTTGAAATTCCTATGCCCGTATCTTTTACGTCGACTATAAATTCGCAATTTTTATCGCCCGTATAATTAACCAAAAACGAAATTGAAATTTTTCCTTTCGTCGTATATTTTATCGCATTGGATAATATATTATTCGCGACCTGCTTTATGCGAGTTTCGTCGCCGAAAAATTTTGCGGGAATATTTTCGCCGATTTCCACGTCAAATTCTATGGAACGCTCTTCCAAATTGAAATAATTCATATTTATAACGTCGTTTATTAGGGTTGCCGTGTCGTATTCGGTTTTTACAATTTCAATTTTTCCGCTTTCTATTTTGGAAATATCCAAAATGTCGTTTATTATTCTCAAAAGCGTGGTTCCCGACGAAAAAATTCTTGAAATATTATTTTTTGTGTCCGCGTCGTGATTTTTGCGCAATTCTATTTCGGCAAATCCTTTTATTGCGTTTAGCGGGGTTCTTAATTCGTGCGACATTCGCGCTAAAAATACCGATTTGCCGACGTTTGCTTCTTCGGCAATCTTTTTTTGTTTGTAAAATTCGTGCAAAAAATAGGCGGTTATCAAAAATCCTATAAGCCCGATTAAAGCCAAAATAAACGCGATTTTATATACTTTGGAATAAAAAGCGTTCATAGAAACGACGCTTAAAATGTACCATCCGTTTTGCGCTTTTTTTATGGAAATTATCATTCCCGTTCGGTTGTCGGTCAAAAATATTTTTTGCGAAATCGCCGCTGTGTCGCGCTTTTTTATGTTGTCTATTAGCCGTTGCGCGTTTGAATTTACTTCGGTAATGTGTTTTCCTATATAAGAATCGTTTTTGTGAACCAAAACTCGAAGTTCGTCGTCCAAAATAATTATGTATCCGTTGTGTTCAAAACTCGTATTTTCGGTATAACTGAAAATATTGCTTAAAAATGCGTCTATAGAAATCACGCCGACGGAATTTGAATCGCCGTCAAAAATTTCTTTGGAACATCCTATAATCCATTCGTTTGTCATCGCGTCTATATAGGGAGGAATAATTGCAATTTCGCCTTTTGCTTTTTGCGCTTCTATAAACCAAGGGCGGCTCTGCGGAACATAATCGTCGGGCGGAATCCAATCGCTTGCGGAAAAATATTCTCCGCGAATAAAGCCGTAAATTCCCGTTTTGAAAATGTGCAATTTTCCCGACGAAGCCATCCAATTCGTTATATCGGTCAAAATTTGCGAAATTTGCGGATTGTCCGCGCCTTCGTCTATTCTGCGTTTTATGTAATAAGCGGCGTTTTCAAAAGTAATGTCAATATTTTCGACGGTATTATTTATGTTTATGTCGATTAAAGAAAGCGTGTTGTCTGTGGCGTCTTGAAGCAAATCGTCCATTATATTGACTATTGTTACCAAACTCAACAAAAACGTAACGAAAAACGCGACGAAAACTAAAATTAACTGAACGCGAAAATCTTTGATGTGGCTTTTATTTTTTGTTTTTTTTAATCTTAAAGTGTCCATTTCTCGCTTTTTCTACCGAATTTCTTCTATCTTTTTACTTTTGTCGGTGGCTTCTTTTACGTTTTTAACCGCGCTGGGCTTTTCTTTTTTGCCGTCGTCTGCCTCTTGCGAAGTGTGCGGTTTGTTTTTTTCTGTTCCCGTATTTTCCAAAAATTCAACTTTCATAAGAAATTGAAACGCTGTATAAAGTCCTATAATAAGCGCGGCAAGCATAATCGCTCCAAAAATATTATTTAGTTTCGTCGCGGTTTTATAGTCCTTTGCGGATTTTCCTTTCGGCATATTTTCTCCCGTTTTATAAATAAATTTCGGGGGTAAAATAATTTTTCGCAAAATAAAAATGCGTTTTTTCAAAAAAAATTCGTAACATTTCCGAAAAAAATAGTATCTTATGGGGTGAAAACGGTTACATTTTAATTTTTTTTACTTTAATTTAAGGAGTTTTACATCTATGAAAAAATCTGACAGGATGAAAAAGTTGTCGCTTATAGCGACTTGGACGGTAGTTTTCTCGTTTGCTTGTTTCGCGCAAGATATCAGCAACGTTTACGAAGAGGAAATCGACGACGAAGAACCCGCGGCGGTTGCGCAACCGACCGCTCCCCAACAAAACAACGCTTCTACGAAAGAAGCGGGCGCTTATTCAAGGAGTTCCGTAACGTTTTTGGACGTTCCCGGATATATTAACTATAATTTGGACGACCCCAGATGGGCTGCCTATCTTGTAAAATCGATACAAGACACGGTGCGTATGGCGCGTTTTGACTATAACATAATAAGTCGAAGAGCCGTAGACAAATTTGTAAATATGTCGAATCGTATGCCGATTGAAGAAAGAATGAACGCGACTATTGTTCCCGTAATTTTGCGGGCGGTCGACGCGCAAAAAGAAATTCGCGCGCAGAATTTGCTTTCGCAACAGCAAAAAAATTCTTTCATTACCGACAAAGCGAAAGAATTGGGAATTACCGAAGCCGAATTGAACGCGGTTATGAACTCCGCTTACATTTTTATTCCTGTTTACGCGGGTCACGAAGAAGGTAAAAACGACAAAGGCGAATTTGTAATAAAACTTACCGCAGGCGGATATTGGTGGAAAATAGACAACGAAGGACAAGAGCCGACGGCTAAAATAATAGCCACAATACAAAGAACTCGCACGGGAGTAGACGCAAACAAAAACAAGGCGTTTCAAGACGCGGTAGACCTTATTGCAATGGACGTGCAAGTTGCTACGAGAAGCATTCCCGCGTTTCAACTTTCCGCGCAAATTGTTAGCAAAAGTCCGCGTTACGTAGAAATGTCAATCGGTAAAAACGAAGGCGTGGTTATCGACGACAAATATCGCGTTTTTGAAAGCAGAGAAGACGGCGCAGGCAACGTTACCGAAAAAAGACGCGGCTGGGTAATGGTAAATAAAATAAAAACCGATACGGAAGAATCGAAATCGCAGGCGCAAATAATTACAGGAGTTCCATACGTTGGCGCGACCGTAAGAGAAATACCGCACCTTCCGTTTGATGTGGCAATTATGGGCGTTGCGGTTCCTTATTCGATTGAAGACGGAGGGATAAATGGCGGAGGTTTGCAATTTAAAGACGTTAAAATAGAGGATTATATGTATGGTCCTAGAATTAAAATAAGCGGCAATATGGCTAATATGCTCAAAGAAACAGGTTTTCCCGTACCGCAACTTTGGTTGAATATAAGCGGTGAATATCTTTTCGGATGTGCAAGCGGTAGCACTGATATTGGAGATATTAAAAACGCTCAAAGTTTTGGCGGCGAATTGTCTTTTACAAAGAAATTGTATATCAGACGTTTTGTATTAGCGCCTGAAATCGGGGCTGGCTTCAAAAAAGTCATTCTTAAGACAGGAGAGATTAAATACCTTACTTACGATGTTGAGTATGGGTATGCTCAATATACAATTGGAGGTATTGCGAATTTAGGCGTGGAATTTGCAGTTTCGCCGCTTGCCAATATAGGCGCTTACGCCGGACTTAACGCTTATTCGGGTTTAGGCGGTAACGTATGGACGTTTACTTGGACAGATCCTTATGACGATTATAAATGGAGAGATGCGCCGGGTAGTTATGACAACAGCGGCGATTATAAACTTAAATCTTTCGGATTATCGTTCGGTGTATATTTTAATATGGCTATTCCGAGTGGTTCAAGCAGAGAAAAGGCAAACGATTTGCAGTAATTTTTGTTTGATTTTTTGAAGAAAACGAAAGCGGGGTAAAGTGATTTTGCTCCGCTTTTTTTTGGGGGGGTGTGTGTTGCGTTTTGTTTTTGTTTTTATAAATTTTCTATTTTGCGAACTTTGTTTTTCAATATTTTGCGTATTTTTAACGCAAAGTTCTTTTGCAAATAGTATTTTATATGGTATTTGTTGAAAAAGTAAACAAGGAACGTTAATGAAAATAAAATTTATATATCCGAAGTTTTACAAATTCTTGGAAGCAAGACCGGAACTTGCGGAGTTTCCGGCAATCGCCGCGACTTGGGCTTACACGATGCCGCCTTCTATGGGCATTCCTATTTTAACGAAACTGTGCGACACGCAGTCCGATATCGAATATCACGTTCAAGACCAAAACGTCGAGGAAATAAATTTTAACGACGATTCCGATATTGTCGCCATAAGTTTTTTCACTCCGCAAGCGGCGAAAGCGTACGAATTAGGCGATAAATTTTTGGCGTTGGGCAAAACCGTTTTTATGGGCGGTATGCATCCTTCTATGATTCCCGATGACGTGCAAAAACATTGCACTTCGCTCACGGTCGGGGAAGGCGACACCATATTTTTGCAACAAATCGACGATTATCGTAAAGGTTGCTTAAAACCGCGTTATCAGGCGGCGCAATATCCCGAACCCGAACAAATAATAACTCCCAAAAAAGGACTTTTCGACATAAAAGGCAAATACGATTGGCACGCTTCGCTCATAAGCGTTACGCGGGGATGTCCGTTTGGCTGCGAATGGTGCAACGTCCCGATTTATCAGGGAAATCGCACGCGCCTTCGCCCGATGGACGAGGTTGTGGAAGACATTCGCGAATTGAGCGGTCAGGAATTTTACATAACCGACGATATGATAATGCTGAATCGTCCGCGAATTACCAATTACGTTATGGAATTGTGCGACAAAATTAAGGATTTTAAGGTGAAAATGTTTTTGTCGTGTTCTCCCGCGATGAATAGCAATCCCGAATTTTTAGACAAAATTGCCGAAGCGGGCGCGACGAGTATGTACACCGTTTTTGCAAGCGACCCGTTTAGCGCAAGATTTTACGAAGGCGACCAAAACGTTTGGAATAAATGCGTCGATTTGGTAAAGCAACTCGAAGACAGAGGAATAAGATTTTTCGGTTCGTTCGCCGTCGGCTACGATTGTTGCCACGAAGACCAATTTGACAGAATTTTGGAATATTGTCGCGTGGCAAACGTTAAAACCGCCGAATTTTTTATAGCGACGCCTTTTCCGAATACGCCGTTTTTTAAGCGATTGCAAGCGGAAGAACGTTTGCATTTGCCGATTAACTGGGCGAAATATAACGCCGCAAACGTCGTTTTTAAACCGAAACACACGACGGAAGAACAACTTTTAGACGGCTTTTTGCGCGTTTGGAAAGAGTTTTTTAAGGAGGCAAATCACGTAGAATCGCTCGCGTCTTTTACTATGGACGCGGAAAAAATTATAAACTCGCTTGAATTTTCGCAGGAAGTTAGAGACGCCGTTCAGCGAGGAATTGACAGAGTTAGAAAAGATAATTTAATAAAATAAAGGGGAAATTTAATGACGCAAAGAATTGCAATAACAGGATTAGGGACGGTGAATCCCTGCGGAAACAGCGCTGCCGAATTTTTCAATTCGCTTAAAAACGGAAAAAGCGGAATAGATTTCGTTCAGGCGTTTGACACGTCGGATTTGCCCACAAAAATCGGCGGCGAAGTAAAAGGCGTGGACTTTGGAAATTATTTGGACACAAAAGAAGTAAACAGAACCGACCGCTATATTCTTCACGCGATTGCCGCCTCCGAAGAAGCGGTTAAAGACGCGAATCTTTTGGACGCTTCCATAGACCCCGAAAGAGTGGGGGTAATTATTTCGTCGGGAGTCGGCGGATTGAGTTATTTGGAAAGCGAAGCGAATAAACTTGCCGAAAAGGGACCTCGTCGCGTTTCTGCGTTTTTTATTCCTATGATGATTGCCGATATGGCAAGCGGAATGGTTTCTATGAAATACGGATTTAAGGGACCAAATTACGGAATAGTTTCGGCTTGCGCTTCGGGCGCGCACGGAATAGGCGACGCGATGCTCGCGCTTAAAGCGGGAATGATGGACGCTTGCGTTTGCGGCGGAACCGAAGCGGCTATGACGCGCTTGGGATTTGCGGGTTTTTGCGCTATGAAAGCGATGAGCACGCGCAACGAAAATCCGCAAAAAGCGAGTTCGCCGTTTGACTTAAACAGAGACGGATTTGTAATGGGCGAAGGCGCGGGAGTCGTGGTTTTGGAAACGTTTGAACACGCGCAAAAAAGAGGCGCGAAAATTTACGCGGAATTGGTAGGATACGGAGCGACCGGCGACGCTTATCATTTGAGCAGTCCCGCTCCCGAAGGCGAAGGCGCGCAAAGAGCGTTGAAAATGGCGCTTAAAACCGCGAATATGCAACCGACGGAAATAGATTATATTTCGGCGCACGGAACTTCTACTCCCGCAAACGACAAAAACGAATCGCTCGCCATACAAAAGGTATTTGGAGAACACGCGCAAAAAATATCCATAAGTTCTATAAAATCGATGACGGGACATTTGCTTGGCGGCGCGGGCGGAATCGCGTTTGTGGCAATGGTGAAAACGCTTGCGGAAAATATTGTTCCGCCTACTATAAATTACGAAAATCCAGACCCCGATTGTCCGCTCGATTATACTCCGAATACGGCGAAAAACAGGACGATAAACGCGGCGATGTGCAATTTGTTCGGTTTTGGCGGTCATAATTGTTCTTTGGTTATTAAGAAATGTAAATGAAGCGAAACGAAATTGACGAACTTCAAAAATCCATAGGATATTATTTTAAGGATAGCGCGTTGCTTTTTCACGCGCTTACGCATAAATCCGCGATAAATCCCGAAATTGACCCGACGGGAATCGCTTCAAACGAGCGTTTGGAAATTTTGGGCGATTCCATACTTGATTTTTTGGTCGTCGAGGAATTATACGGCAGGCGTCCCGTTTATACGGAAGGACAAATAACGCAAATAAAATCGCTTATCGTCAGCAGAAAAATAATCGGAGAGGTAGCCGACGGCATAAATTTGAAAAACGCTATGATTTTCGGCAAAAGTTATAAAAATCTTGAAAATCCCAAAACCGACGTTTGTTCAAACGCATTTGAAGCGTTAATTGCGGCAGTTTATTTGGACGGCGGCTTGGATAATGCGCGAAAAATTTTAGAAAAAAAGTTGTTTCCGTTTATAGAAACGGCGCTTGCGCAAGAAGAAAACATAAATTACAAAGCGCTCGTGCAAGAATTTTTGCAGAGCAAAGGACTTTCCCCCGTAAAATACGCAATACTTTCGGAGGACGGACCGGAACACAAAAAAACTTTTACCGTAGAAATAGAAATTGAAAACGAAAAAATAGGAACCGCGCAAGGCAGTTCCAAAAAAATCGCCGAACAAAAAGTAGCAAAAATCGCCGCGAAAAAATTGGGGATAATTGAGTGATTATGAAAAGCGCAATATTCTAATCAAATTTTATACATCCAGCCGTATTTGTCTTCGACGTCTCCGTATTGGATTCCTTGAAGTTGGTTGTATAATTTTTCAAGCGTTTCGCCGACTTTGCCCGTTTCGCCGAATTTGTAAACTTTTTCTCCGTAAGCGATAGAACTGATAGGCGTAATTACGGTAGCGGTACCGACCGAGCCGACTTCGACAAAATTTTCCAACTCTTCTATGGTTATTTTTCTCCGTTCTACTTGCATTCCCAAATCTTTTGCCAAAGTCATAAGCGACTTATTGGTAATGCTTGGAAGAATAGAATGCGAATCGGACGTAACATATTTTTTGTCTTTGGTAATTGCGATAAAATTCGACGTTCCAAATTCCTCGATGTATTTGTGTTCGCGGGAATCGACGTAAAGCGAAATCGGAAATCCCGCTTTTTTACCTAATTTGTCGCTGTATAAAGCCGCCGCGTAATTTCCGCCCGCTTTTACGTGTCCCAAACCGTTGGGCGCCGCTCTGTCGTATTCCGTTTGTATCCAAGCGTCAATCGGCGAAAGTCCGTTTTTATAATACGGTCCGACGGGAATGACAAGAATATAAAAATCGTATTCGTCGGCGGGCTGAACGCCGATTCTTGCGCCCGAACCGATAAGTAGCGGACGAACGTATAAACTTGCGCCCGTGCCGTAAGGCGGAACAAAATCAATGTTGTCTTTTACGATTACGTTCAGCGTTTCCAAAAATAATTCGGTCGATACGCATTCCATAAGCAATCTGTCGGCAGTATTTTGCATACGTATAGCGTTTTCATCGGGACGAAACGCCGCG
The DNA here is from genome assembly GCA_009787445.1 of Chitinivibrionia bacterium. Taxonomy (GTDB): domain Bacteria; phylum Fibrobacterota; class Chitinivibrionia; order Chitinivibrionales; family Chitinivibrionaceae; genus WRFX01. The sequence goes on from WRFX01000024.1 coordinate 20,492, forward strand.
ATATCGCCGTTTTTCATCTCGAAAACCTTTAATCCTTCAAAAGCCGCCTGTCCGTAATGCAGGCAGGTCGCCGCGACGTGAATCGGAACAATCGGGTCGTTAAGCAGTTCTATCGCTCCCCATTTTCCGTCTTTGAATTTTATACGGGCAATCGAATTTGTCCGCATATAAGAAAAGCCAAGTTCGCTCCAAGCAATGTCTTTTTTAGCCATAATTAAAATCTCCTTATTTTTTATGGGAAAAATATTATTTGCCAAAAATATCCGCAGAAAATATCCGCAGAAAATATTATTTTTTAGAAAAAATTAAAGGAGAACCATAATGAAATTAAGAATAATAGTTACGTTGACACACTCTATCGCTATGATATGGCTTTTTATTGTCGAGGTTATTCGTGGCGAAATTGGTTATTCCGACGACCCGACGCCTAATTTCACGGGAGATTTGATAATCATATCAACAGGATTATTTTTATTTTTCGCCGCCGTTAATTTTTGCCTTGTCTGTTTAAGCGACGCCTTATTGTCCGTTTTGGGAAAATTAAGAAAAAAAAACTATAATATAGCGTATATAAGGATATTGACATTTACCGTATTGTTATTAAATATTATTGTTTGGGTTACAGGATTTCATAAATACAATATTAATATCGTAATAATACCGATTTTTATTTGCGTTATTTTGTTTATTGTTTATCGTTTTATCCTCTATGATAATTTTAAGTACGAAAAAACTGAAATTAAATCAGAAAAAACCGATTCTCCGAAAAACAATTTTTTCACAAATATAATTCGAGGATTTTTAACTTTAATTATATTCAATATCGTTATAAGCGATAGTCGTTTAGTAGGGTTATTTTTTATTGATAAATTTTTTCTCGGCGAGTTTTTAGTTTTGTCGATTTTGTTTAGGTTCAATCCTAGTTAAGCATAAATTATTTTATGTTAATTTTAGGAGGGCAGTGTGGAAAACAAGTATATAATTCATTCCCGAATTTCTG
>WRFX01000025.1 GCA_009787445.1 Chitinivibrionia bacterium
CTTGAGCGCGTGCAAAAAACAGTCGCAAAATAAATAATTCGTTTTGACAATTTGACAAATAGTATTTTTACGGCGAAAAAATATAAAATTTGGAGAAAAAAACTATGAAAATAGATAAAATAATAGCGATTTTAATATTTGCATGGTTTGCCGTTTGCGCACAAATTCCATTTGGAGGATTTTCCAATTTTAAAGCGTTTCGCGATAATATTCCCGACGTAACAGACACAAGTTTTCGTTTGTCCAAAATTGAAAAATCCGTAGATAAAAACGATTTGGATTTTCGTTTGGAATATAGAGACGAGCGCGGGAAAATGAAACTTACTCGCAAAGAAATAGCGATATTTGCCGACGGGAAAAATTATTATATCGCCGACGGGACAATAGGTTTCGGCTCGCCGCGTTTTCGCAAATTAACCGATTGTAAAAATTTTTCATATTTTCGCCGCGTGAGTTCTGCGCCGTCGGGAACTGGCGGACATTCCAAAGATAATTTGAACGAAACTTGGGTAATTTTAGACCATACCAACGGGGCGATTTCGGAATTGACCGACAAAGTGTTAAAACAAATTTTATTGAGAAACGAACCGCTTTTATACAACGAATATGCCGACAAACACAAAAAAAACGGCAGTCCTATGGATTATATTAAAAGGATTTGTAAAGATTAGCGGTTTGGGTAATTTTTTTGAAATATTTACGTCGCAAATATTATATTAAACTTGTTAAAAACAACTTTTTTAGAACAAATCGCTTTTAATACAAATAGAATGCAACGATTACTTAAATTTCTAAAAAGCGGGCATACCATTGAAGAAGCCGAGAAGAAATTTACGTTCGCGTAAATGAAAAGGAAATTTTTTTTGAAAATCGAGGGTCGTGGTTTGAGTGGATTTTACTTGTTATATTTGCGCAAATAGTATATTTGCAATAACAAAAGGAGAAAAAAATGTCGTGGACAACGGAACAAATAGAAAAATCGGTTTTTAATTTTGAAAAATTTGATAAAAAAACGCAAAAAAAAATTATCGAATTTCTGCAAGAAAATATTTCTTTTGACGATTATTTGAAACAAACCGAAAAAAAGAAAAAAGCGATAGCGAATACGCAAAACGCAAAAAATATCCTTTTGGGAACGCAGCAAAAATATCCGCGGCATTCGGATTTTTCGCAAATCTCCCTAAATTTACAGGACATAAAAAATTACGCGATTTTAATAACGGCGGGCGGAGAAGGCGAGCGACTTCGTATTTCGCTCAAAGAAAAAGGATATTCCGACGACGACTTAAAGGACTTCACAAAAGCGACTTTTCCCATTCCAAATACCGATTACAAATTCGGCGCTTTGGAGGTAAATCTTAAAATGCTCGCCGAATTAAACCCCGAAATTCCCGTTATAGTAACTACGGGACCAGTCGGCTCGGATACCGAAAAAATAATTCCGCGAATTTTAAGAAAAAACGCGAATTTCGGCGTAAAAAATATAGAAATTATCGCTCAAAACGAACGACTGCACTTGACAAACGAAAATAAAATCGTGTTTGAAATAGACGAAGAAAACATAAAACCGATTACGAATCCCGACGAAACAGGAGGACCTATCGCAAAATTAAAAGACGGCGACATTTTGGAAAATCTTGAAAAAAGCGGAATAAAAAAAATTATGATTTTGCAGGGAACCGCCGTTTATTCCGAAAAAATTATCCCGATTATCGCGGCGGCGGGGCAAAACTACGACGGTTTGGGAATCGGAATTTTGCGTAACGAATTTATAGAAAGCGACCCGTACGGCACTTTCGTTTCGATAAACGATTATAATTTACGAATCATAGAAAAAGAAGTGCGAACGCCGCAAACTTACGCGATAAAGAATGAAAACGGGAAATTTCTTCCTTGCAATACAGGATTTTACGTTTTTGATGTTGAATTGTTAAAAAAAATCGAAATGCCCGATTACGCTACGCCGCCGAAAATTATTTTAGAAGGAATTGAAAAGTCGCCGAAAATCGGATACGCCGCGACAGATATTATCGCTTTTGCGAAAAAACCCGCGGTGCTTACGATTTCCGACGATGATTTTCGCGTGATAAAAAATGCCGAAGATATTGATGTTTTGTGGAAATTTTGCGGTTGTGGTGAAAATTCTTTGAAAAGAATTTTGTTTTCGTAACTTTTTTCGTATTCTTTTCAAAACAAATATTATATTGCTCCCGACTTCCGAAGAAATTGGCAGAGGCTGCGGACAGATAAGTTACGGCGGTTTGGTATTCAATATGCAAGACGGAACGATGGAAAAAAGAGCTGGCGACGACGTGAACAAGTAGATATATGCCGCGCTTGTCGGCGGTTTTGAGAAAATTTGTGTGTTTTTTCGGGGGCGTATTTTGCGGTACGTCCTTTTTTTTGTTTGGCGTATATTCGGCATATAGTATTTTTTATGGAAAAAGGGAGTAATTTATGAAAACAAGTAAAAATAGAATGTTAAAGATATGATGAAAAACACAAGCGTAAACGAAAAATTGAATCGATTTGTCGAACTTTTGGAGGGCATATTTGAACTCGACAAAGCGGATTTGGACTTCGGCATTTACCGCGTTATGAATATTCGCAAAGACGAGATAAAAAATTTTCTCTCCGACAACTTGCCGAGAAAAATACGGGAAACTCTTGCCCCGTTCGCCGCTAATACCGAAACGCTTACCGCTCGCATTGCCGAGATTGAAAAACAAGCCGCCGACCTTGACATAGAAATAACCGCAAGCCCGAAATTATCCGGCGAATATTCCCGTCTCAAATCGCAACTTGCGGCTGGTGTGGATTTATCCGCCCTTGAAACGGACGTATATTCCGCTCTGTACAGTTTTTTCAACCGCTACTACGACGAAGGCGATTTTCTTTCCAAACGCCGCTACAAAGAGGGCGTATACGCAATACCTTACGAAGGCGAAGAGGTAAAACTTCACTGGGCAAACGCCGACCAGTATTATATAAAAACCGCCGAAAATTTCCGCGATTATTCATTTATCGTCGATAATAAAAAAGTACATTTTATACTCGTTGAAGCGACAACCGAAAAAAATAACAACAAAGAATCAAACGGCAACGGGCGTACTTTTATGCTATATACGGAAACCGCCGACAGCCCCGACGTTAAAACGATAGAAGGAATAGACGGCGAACTTATCATACGTTTTGTATATAACATTCCCGAAGATAAAAAAAGAAATTACGCCGAAGAAAACCTTGCCGCCATAAAGGAGAATATTCATAAAAACTTTCCCGACTTTCAACGTTTACTCGCGGCAGTTTCCGAAAAAGATAACCGCTCGTTGCTCCAAAAACACTTGACCGCATACGTAGCAAAAAATACGTTTGATTACTTCATTCATAAAGACCTGAACGGCTTTTTGACTCGCGAACTTGATTTTTTCATAAAAAGCGAAGTTATTTGTCTCGACGACATCGACACAACCGATGAAAAACGCGTCGAAAGTTACCTTGCAAAAGTGCGGGCTATAAAGCGCGTCGGAAAAATTATAATTGAATTTTTGTCGCAGATTGAGGAATTTCAGAAAAAACTGTATCTCAAGAAAAAATTCGTCGTGGAAACAAACTGGTGCTTAACGCTTGACCGCGTAGATGAAAGTTTTTATTCCGAAATAATTGAAAATACAGCGCAGATTGCCGAGTGGCGGGATATGTATGCCATTGACGAAATACAAGAAAATTTATCCGCGGCAGTGTATTGCGACCCGCTGACAATTGAATTTCTGCGGCAAAACTCAAACCTTGTACTTGACACACGGCACTTCTCCGCAGATTTTAAAGACCGTCTTGTAGCAAGTATTGATAATTTGGACGAACAGACGGGGGGCTTGCTGATTCACAGCGAAAATTTTCAGGCGTTGGGATTGTTGCAGGAGAGGTATCGTGGGCAGATTAAGTGCGTCTATATTGACCCGCCGTATAATACCGATGCAAACAGCATTTTATATAAGAACGGGTATAAGGATAGCTCTTGGATTAGCTTAATTCAAGATAGACTCCTATTAACAAATATTCTTATGCGTGAAGATTGCCCGATTATTGTAGCTATTGATAGTGCAGAACAAGCAGAATTAAAACTTCTATTATCACAGATATATGTAAATTGTGATATTGATTGTGTTGCTATTGTTCATAATCCTAGAGGGATAATAGGCACAAACTTTTCTTATACCCACGAATATGCTATATTTGTATCGCCAAAAGGGAAAAAGATTGTAGGCAATAAAAAAATAGAACTGGCTGATATTGATTGGTCTCCCTTGCGAAATTGGGGCGGCGAATCATTAAGAACCGATGCAAAAAATTGTTTTTACCCTATAATAGTTGAAAATGATACCATAATTGGTTTTGGGGACATATGCGATGATGATTATCATCCAAATCAAACTGAAAAAATCGGAAATCAATTTTTTGTGTACCCTATCGACCAAAATGGTGTTGAACGCAAGTGGCGTTATGCGAGGCAAACTATTGACACAATTTTCAATTTAATTAAGGCAAAAAAAACAAAAAACGGTTATGATATAGAATTAGGCAAAGATTTTAGCTTGTATAAATCCAGTTGGACGGAATCAAAATACGATGCGAGTGTAAATGGAACTCAGCTGATACAATCCATAATTGGCGACAATCCTTTTACATTTCCTAAATCTTTGTATACTGTTATAGATTGTATTTCTTCTACGACCACTAGTAATTCTATCATCCTCGACTACTTCGCCGGTAGCGGCACCACCGGTCACGCGGTAATAAACCTGAACCGCCAAGACAACGGCAACCGCAAATACATCCTCGTGGAAATGGGCGAATACTTCAGCACGGTAATGCTCCCGCGAATGAAAAAAGTCATCTATTCCACCGATTGGAAAAACGGCAAGCCGCAAAACCGCAATACCGGCGTAAGCCACATTATGAAGTATTTTACGCTGGAAAGTTACGAGGACGCGCTTTCCAATATAACGCTTGACGACGATAAACACGAATTGTCGTTAAAATTCGGCGACGAGTATATGGTGCGGTATATGTTTGATTATGAAGCGAAAAACAGTATGCTCAACCTTGACTTGTTCGCTATGCCTTTCGATTACAAACTGAAAATCAACGAGAACAACGAAACAAAAGAAAAAACCGCCGATTTGTGCGAGACATTTAATTATCTTGTCGGATTATCGGTAATAAAACAATCGACGAAAGAATATTTTTCAGCCGACGACGACCCTGACGGCGAGTACGAAAACGCCGTTAGATTGGAACCGAATAAAGACGGTAAATTCGTTTTCAAACGGATTGAAGGGAAACTGCCGGATGGCAGACGCGCGCTCGTTATTTGGCGCGTTATTACAGACGATTTACTTAAAAGCAACGCCGCGCTTGACGCGTATTTTTCAAAAAGCAAAAACAATTTTACATACCGCGAATTTGACTTAATATTTGTCAACGGCGACAATAATCTCGAAAACCTGCGCCGCGACGACGAGAATTGGAAAGTACGGCGCATAGAACCCGTATTCAAAACAAAGATGTTTGAGGCGGCGCAATTTTGACAAACAAAAACGCGGCTTTTTCTAATTTTCAATGGAGCGAACAACTTGTATTGTTTCGTTATTTTCTTTATCTGTTCGGCAAAAATACGCTTGCCGGACTTGCGGGAAATATGAACAATTCGGAATATGAAGGCGTTAATGAAAATCAGAATACGTTTTTTTATGACGAATTAGACGGCGTTTTGTCGCGATACGGCGCGAACGCAAAGGTAAGCCGCGACGCGCTTCGCGAATACGACGAGAATATTTGCCGCTACGTTAAACAAATTGGCGAGAATCGCGGCGGCATTAAACTGAAATATTTTCAGTATATCGCGTGTTTATTTACCGAAATATATCTTGACCGTTATTTTACGGACAAAACCGGATTTGCGGAAGAATTAAACGAATTTTCGAAAAAAGTAAAAAAAGAAAGTTCCGGCTCGATAGACATTGAACAATTCACGCCCGCAAATATGAATAAACTGGCTTTTATGTGCGCCACGGGCAGCGGCAAAACGCTTATTATGCATATAAATATTTTGCAATTTTCATATTATCTTAAAAAGGCGAAAATGTTTAATCCGCGTATAAATATTAACAAGATTATCGTTCTTGCGCCGAACGAAGGAATGTCCCAACAACATTTGGCGGAACTTTATTTGTCGCGCATATCGGCGGAGATGTTCGTAAAAAGCGGTTTCGGCAATAGCGCCGATGTGGTCATCGTAGATATGAACAAACTAAAAGAGGAAGGTAAGGTAAAAACCGTTTCCGTCGACAGTTTTGAACAGAACAATCTCGTGCTTGTGGACGAGGCGCATCGCGGGCTTGCCGGCGACGTGTGGTACGATTACCGCTCGCGTCTTTCGGCGGAAGGCGGCTTTGCGTTTGAATATTCCGCCACGCTTAAACAGGCGATGAAAACGCTGAACGTTAAAAAAGACAAAACGCTTCTCGACGAGTATTTCCGTTCGATTATCATTGACTATTCGTATAAATTCTTTTACGAAGACGGTTACGGCAAAGAATACCGAATTTATAATCTGCAAGACAGTATAGACGATGAACAGCGGCAATTATATCTTACGGGATGTTTGTTGTCGTTTTATCAACAACTGAAATTATTTGCGCAAAAAGTCAAGGAGTATGCGCCGTTTAGTTTGGAAAAGCCGCTGCTTGTTTTTGTCGGCAATCGCGTAACTGCAAAAACGTCCGCCGCCGAGATGACCGACGTCGAGGAAGTTTTGGACTTTATCGATAAATTCGCGCATAACAGGGAACGAACGATAGGTCGGATAAACGCCGTTTTAAACGAAGACACGGGACTTACGGACAGCCGCGGACGCGAACTGTTTTCGCAAAATTTCAACGCCTTATTTTCGCTGTTCGGCGCCGCGCCAAAAGCGGAGGACGTTTATAAAGATATTTTGCGCGTCGTGTTCAACAGCGATACGGTATCCGACGAATTGCGTTTGCATCTCTTAAACTTGCGTCAAGTGCAAGGCGAAATAGCGTTGCGTATAGGAAAAGACGGCAAGTATTTCGGCGTGATAAGTATCGGGGATACTTCGGGACTTATTAAAAACTGCGAGGCAAAGGGTATTTTTGCCGAAACGGAGGAATTTGTCAATGAATCGCTGTTTGGAAATATTAACGAAAAAGTATCTAATATTAACGTTCTTATCGGTTCGCGCAAATTTAGCGAAGGATGGAACTCGTGGCGCGTTTCGACTATGGGACTTATTAACTTCGCGAAGAGCGAAGGGTCTCAGGCAATACAACTTTTCGGTCGCGGCGTGCGGTTGCGCGGATACGGCGGCTGCCTGAAACGAAGCGGCAAATTAGACGACCGTTCTATTGTTGCGCCGAAAAACATAGAATTGCTCGAAACTTTGACAATATTCGGTATCAAGGCGAAGTATATGGAAGATTTCAAAAGACATCTTGAAATAGAAGGTATGCCCGTCAACGAGAAACCTCGCGAATACGCGCTACCGGTTATAAGCCGATACGGTGAAATTAAAGATAAAAAACTCCGCGTAATTAAGGTTAAAGACGGCGCGAATTTTAAGAAACAGGCGGCGCGGCTAATGCTAGCGGCGCCGGACGAAGGGTTTTTACGTTATTTGAACGGAAACAAAGCGATTATTGACTGCCGTTCAAAAGTGCAAACGCTGGAATCCGCGTCGAATGAAAGAATACAATTAGCGCCAAGCGAATATACTATTGACGAAAAGTATATTCCGTTTCTTGATTACGAGCGAATTTTTGACGAATTACAAACTTATAAAAACGCTAAACTTTATTATAATATTTCTTTGTCTAAAGACAAAATAAAGGCAATTTTGCTGACGGACGGATGGTACGGGCTTATTATCCCCCCAAGCCATATAAATATCGACAGCATAGAAAAACTTTCTTTAAATACCGATTTTGCAATAATGGTATTAAAAATTTATATCGACAAATTTTACAAATACGAAAAAGACCGATGGGAAACCCCGCGGCTCGAATATCAGGAATTGGACGAAAACGACAATAATTTTGTCGACGAATACAAATTCTCCTGTTACGGTAATGACGGCGCCGACTCCGTTGCAGATACTGTGGAGCAGTTTGTCAAGGACTTGAACGTGCTACTAAAACAGCATAACGGTATTCCGGCATACGAGAATAGTATATTGAACGGCGCGCTTGTCGCTTTTGACTTTCGGCAACATTTGTACACGCCGCTTATATCCAAAGCAGGCGACTTAAAATTGACCGTATCTCCCGTAAGTTTGAACGACGACGAGAAAAAATTTGTCGACAAACTGAAATACTATGTCGACGATAACGTCGATATGTTCGACGGCAAAACATTATATCTGCTCCGCAATAAGAGCAAAATAGGTATGGGCTTTTTTGAAGCGGGCAATTTTTATCCCGACTATGTACTTTGGATAGATACGCCAAAAATACAATATGTTTCCTTCATTGACCCGAAAGGACTGCGCCATATACAATGGGACGACCCAAAAATCGAATTTTATGCCGCAATAAAAAATCTTGAAACCAGATTGCAGCCGTCAAGCGCCGATAAACAAATTGTGTTGAACTCGTTTATAATGTCCGCTACACGTTGCGAAGACCTGCGTCAATGGTGGGGCAAGGATATGGCGCAACGCCGCGCCAAGAATGTATTCTGCCTCGACGAGAGCGATTGCATTGAGGGAATGTTCGAGTTAATTAAAGATAATTTTAAGAAAACGTAAAAAAATTAGAGGCGGACAAAATTAAAATATAAGGAGAGGTTTATACTCTTTTTATCTAAAAAAAACAACAAAAAATTAAAAGTTAAAATACTGAAAATTACATTCGGCAAATAGTATTTTTACCGCAAAAATAAGGAGTAATTTATGAAAACGTTTGAAAGTTTATTTAGCGAGTTGAAAACTAAAATTGAAAACAAAGACCCGAATTCGTACACGGTTAAGGAATACGAAAAAGGCGTGCATTTTATCGGAAAAAAAATAATCGAAGAAGCGGGCGAGGTATGGATTGCGAGCGAATACGAAGGCAACGAAAAAACCGCCGAAGAAATGTCGCAGTTGATTTATCATATTCAAGTAATGATGCTTGCAAAAGGCATTACGATAGACGATATTTACGGATATTTATAGGAGAAAAAAAATGCTTAAAATTGCAATTCCCAACAAAGGCGCTTTGAACGAAACCGCGCTTGAAATAATAAAAAGAGCGGGATATAAATGCCAGATATACGGCAAAGAACTGGTAGTGCGCGACAGCGAACACGACATAGATTTTTATTTTTTGCGCCCGCGCGATATTGCGGTTTACATAGGCGACGGAATTATAGATTTGGGAATTACGGGGCGCGATTTGTCTGTCGATAGCAGAGCGAAATACGAGGAAATTTTGCCGCTTGATTTCGGAAATTCCAGATTTTTTTATGCGGTTCCAAAAGACAGCGCGCTTACGCCCGAAAAACTTAACGGGAAGCGAATCGCTACGGCGTATCCCGCCATCGTCGAGCGGGATTTGAAAAAACGCGGATTCGACGCGGAGATAATAAAACTCGACGGCGCGGTGGAAATTTCTATACAGTTGGGAGTCGCGGACGCTATCGCCGACGTCGTGGAGAGCGGAAGAACGCTTGTGGAGGCGGGACTTAAAACAATCGGCGAGCCGATTATGGAATCGCAGGCGCTTATTATCGCGAAAGATAAAAGCAAACTGAACGATAAAACGGCGAAAATTTTTGTAGAACGTCTCGAAAGCGTGATTATTGCAAAACAGTATTTGATGGTCGAATACGACATTTCAAAGGAAAATATAGAAAAGGCGGCAAAACTTACGCCGGGAATAGAATCGCCTACTGTTTCGCCGTTAAGCGTAGAAGGATGGTTTGCGGTAAAAGCGATGGTAAAAGCAAAAGGAGTGAATAAACTTTTGGACGATTTGCACAACGTCGGCGCGAAAGGAATTATCGTCAGCGAAATTAAAATTTGCAGATTGTGAACGCGAACGGAGATTTTTCCCGTCCGCGTCATTTTCCTTAAAATTATCATTTCGGCGGTTGTTTTTTGTCGCTTTTTAATTTTTCAAGTAGTCCGTCGACAAGAACGCTACCTGTTTCCGATTGCTTTAATCCTTCAATAAACCCGACAAGTCCCGAACCGCCTTTACTTGAAACAATATCTTTTACACTGCTCATACCCGATTGAACGTCGCCCGAATTTGCGAGTATTTTCACGTCCGCCGTCGTCAACGCCTTTGCGTATTCGATGCCTATGTCTTTATTGACTTTCAAAGTTTCAATTTGAACCAAATAATTTTGATATCCTTCGTTTTCGCCGATTGATTTCGCCAATTCGGTTTGCGCGGTAACGGACGCCAACTGTTTCAATTTTTCTGCCTCCGCTTCTGCCGCGCCCACGTTTTTAATTGCTTCCGCGTTGCCTTTCCCCGTCAATTTAATACCTTCCGCCTCTTTTTCTTTTTCGATTAAAGCCGCTTCCGCCAACTGCTGTTTTTCGTATTTTTTAGCGTCCGCTTCAATTTGTATGTTCCTTTGCTTCGCTTCCGCGTCGACAATCAACGCTTCCTTTTCAATTTCCGCTTTACGAACCTGATTTACTCGAATTACTTCCATTTTTTTCGATTCGGTTTCTTTCATCTGCTCTTGGACTTTCTGTTCAGACAACTGTTGCGCCACGCCGATTTCTTTGTTCGCCTCCGCTTGAGCCACGCCGATTTTTTGGTCGGATTGAGCGTTCGCTTCGCCCGTCTCGCGATTTGCCACCGCCTGTTTTACGGCAACTTCTTTTTGTGCTTCGATTTCGGCTTCTTGCGCGAGTTTCATATTTTTTGCGACTTCAACCCGCGATTCCATTTCGATGTTCGATTTCTTTTTAGCCATTATATTGGCGATTACGTTAGAGTCGAGCGTATCGCGAATATCCATAAGTTCGATAGGTTTTACCGCCGCCACTCCCCAATTTTCCAAATCGTCCTGAACGTCTTTTGTGAACTGCGAGCCGTATACGCTTCTTTCCTGCATAATGAGTTCCAATTCGGATTTTGCCAAAATTGACCGAACCGAGCCCTGCACAATTCCGAGCAATTGGTCTTTAAGTTCCTTAAACGACTCGACTTTTTGAGCCGCGACGTTCGTATCCGATATTCTGAAAAACGCTTTAACGTCTATCAAAAACGGAACTCTGTTGTTGTCGTAAGCCGAATAATTTATCAAATCCAAATCGAAGTTGCTTACGGGCAATACGCGGACGTCAATTCCAAAAAACGGCATCCATTTTGGAAAATGATAATACACGTTTCCCGCTTTTTGCCCTGCTCCGTAAGAAACAGTTTTTTTTGTTCTTTGAACGATATGAACCACATTTGTAGGCACTATTCTGCGAAGCGTCAAAATCCATACGAAAATTGCCAATGCTATCAAAACAACGATAAAAATTGAAAATCCAATCAATCCTTCCATATATAAATTCTCCTTAAATATCTAACAATTTAACCGCACTAAAATAATATTTGCCCGACTTGTTTTGAACAAAATTATTCTAATAATATTAAAACAATCCGCTAATTACACCTTTGTCGTCCACGTCTATCATTTCCGCCGCGGGATTTTTGGGAAGTCCCGGCATTGTCATTATATCGCCCGCTATCGCTACGACGAATCCCGCGCCCGCCGATAGCCGAATTTGGCGAACGTTTATTTTAAAACCCGTCGGCGCGCAAATCTTTTTTGCGTTGTCCGTAAAAGAATACTGCGTTTTCGCGATACATACGGGAAGCGAGCCGTAGCCGAGTTTTTCGATATTCTTTATCTGCCTCGTCGCTTCAGCCGAAAACGTTACTCCGTCCGCGCCGTATATGTTGCGCACTATCGTTTCAATTTTTTCGGTTACGGGCAAATTCGTATCGTATAAATAGCGGAAATTATTTGGACTGTTAACCGCGCCGAGTATTTTTTCCGCAAGTTCAACTCCGCCTTCGCCGCCGCGTTCATACACGTCCGAGATAGCGGCGGTCGCCCCGAAACTTTCGGCGGCAACGCAAACGTAATTTAAGTCCTCTTGCGTATCGGACGGAAAACGGTTGATAGCCGCCACGCACGGAAGTCCGTAGCGTTTCGTCATATTTTCGATATGTCTTTTGAGGTTTGCGACGCCTTCTTTAAGCGAGCCGTCGTCTCCTCCGTGATGTTTGAGCGCCCTTACAGTCGCGACGACAACCGCGACAGACGGCTGCAATCCGAACCTGCGGCATTTGACGTCGATAAATTTCTCCGCGCCCAAATCCGCTCCGAACCCCGCTTCCGTTACGACATAGTCGGCAAGATTTACGGCGGCAAGCGTTGCGGCGGCGCTATTGCATCCGTGCGCGATATTTGCGAACGGTCCGCCGTGGACGAACGCGGGAGTGTGTTCGAGCGTCTGCACGAGGTTGGGTTTAAGCGCGTCTTTAAGCAAAGTCGTCATCGCTCCGTGCGCGCGCAAATCTCCCGCGGTAACGGGCGCGCCGCCATACGTATAACCGATAATTATTTTCGACAGGTTTTCTTTCAGCGCGGTTATATTTTCGGAAAGGCAGAACACCGCCATAACTTCCGACGCGGCGGTGATATCGAATCCGTCTTCGCGCGGCGTACCGTTTGATTTTCCGTTGAGACCGCCGATATAAAAACGCAGTTGTCTGTCGTTCAAATCGACCGCCCGCCGCCAAGTTACGCGGCGCGGGTCGATATTCAGCGCGTTTCCTTGCCAGATATGGTTGTCTATCATTGCGGCAAGCAAATTGTTCGCCGAAGTTATCGCGTGCAAGTCGCCGGTAAAATGCAGGTTTATGTCTTCCATCGGCACTATCTGCGCGTAACCGCCTCCCGCCGCGCCGCCTTTTATCCCGAACACCGGTCCAAGCGACGGCTCGCGCAGGCAAATTATAACATTCTTTTTAAGCCGCGCCAGCGCATCCCCTATGCCTACGGTCGTGGTGGTTTTGCCTTCGCCCGCGGGCGTGGGAGTTATCGCCGTTACGAGAATTATTTTCGCGCGCCGTTTGGCGTTTGTCAGCGCGGCGGCATTGAGGTTTAATTTCGCCTTGTATTTGCCGTAAAGTTCTATGTCGTTTTCGGCAAGCCCGATTTTTTGCGCTATTGAAGCGATATGTTCCAATTTCGCCTCGCGGTCTATTTCAATGTCGGTTTTCATAATATATCCCCGTTTTAATATGATAAAAGTTATCGGTAAAATAATATTTGGCGAAGTAATTTTTGGCAAAAAGTAAAGCCCATATCGTTTTCGGCAATAAAATATTTATAATTTTCGATAAATTTCGTAACTCGCTGTTTTTCAAAAAATTATTTTATGGAACAATAACCCCAAACGCCGATTTATAAATCTCCGCTTTTTTTTCTAACGCGAGCGGATAAGCCCTCGACGAAGATGGCATTCTGTATAAACGCAATTCTCTATTTTCAAAAATAAACGAAGTATAAGAACCGATTGCGGGCGAAAGTATTTGAATGTTTTTTTCGGCGAATTGTTTGATTATCGTTTCCAACGCTTTTTGCCCTGTTGCGACAATATTTCGGAAACGGGAAAGTTCTTGAATTATTTTTTTCATATCGACTTTTAATTAAGCGGATATTTTTCGTTTTCTTTTGCCTGATTTGCGGCAAAAAAAATAACCGAATTTGACATAATTAAGTGCAATAAAGTATATTTAAGTAAAATAAAGCGCAATAAGGAGATAAATATGTTAAAAATCGGCGACATACTTGAAAAAATCAAGTTTTTTCATAAAAAACTCCTTTTGTTTAGGTTTAAATTTTTGAAATATTTGATAAAACGCGTACTATTTTTAATCGGCAGTTAGTATTTTTATCCTAAAAAATAAGGATTAAAACTATGATATATAGAAAAAAACGCAAAAAAATTTATTATTCGTACAAAAAACTCATAATAATTTTAATTTTTATTTTCTGCGAAATTTCTTTTTGCGAAGAAAATATTGATTCCTTAAAACTTGCGCAAATTAAGGATTCGTTATACAACATATTTAAAAAACAGGAAGCGTACCATAACGAACGATTTTTTGACAATAAAACGCTTTTTTCGCCGACAAAAATTTTACGGCAGCATTTTTTTGGAAACGATTATTTCACTTATAGCGACGTTCTTTCCGGCAATCAAAATTTCGCGTCTTTGCGATATTCGCCCGATTTTCCGCTGAACCGCGCGCTTTTTCGCGGATATACGATTCCTATCGAATCAGGACTTTTAAGCCGACTTTATTCTCCCGTTTTGCCGTTTTATTATTACGATTTGTTAGAAATAAAAGAATTTGAAATTCGTCCAAACGGCGACATTTCTCCCGTGATTTTTGACGGAAAAACCGTAACTCCCGATGTATTTTTCGCTTGGCAGGGCGGACTTTTTAACGGAAATACGCTGAAATTCAGAATGATGCGAAATTTATCGGATAAATTGTCTATGCTTGCGTTTATTTCGTATTCGGACCTGAAAAGAATGCAATTTTATCACGGCGGCGGAATGGCGCAAACATACAAAACGTATCACAAAGATACGACAAAAATATCGATAAACGGCTACAATCCTTATTCTATGACGAACAAAAGCGGAATTTCGTTGGATTACAAAAACAATATTTCGACGTCTTTGCGATATTCGTATTCCGATATAGGGCAGGATTTGGCGTATCGCACGGATTCCGTCGTCGTTACGCCCGACTCGGTTTTGAATATCGCTTGGAACGAATCGCGAAATTATTTGCATCAAATAGACGGCGCGTTTGAAATTCCTTTCGGCGATAAAATTTTATTTAGAAATCTCGGCAAAATCGAAACCGTAAAACAAAACGAAGTTCCGATTTCCCGCACGGCGCGCGGACGACCCGTTACGGAAAGAAGTTCGCGGGAAAACACGCTTCAATCGGCGGGTTCGCAGTTGTATTTCGCGCCGAAAGATTTTGATTCCATTTCGCTGCAATTTTCGGTAAATCGCTACATTTCCGATAGCGCAGGAATTACGCACACCGTCGCGCACAATACGAAATTTCTTGCGGAAAACAAGTTTGTTTCGCCAAATTCGGACAATATTTCCATAACGACAAACGGCGGAATAGAATTTGTAAGAGCAAACGGGAAAAAGATAAAAAATTATCCGTTAGGATTATTGGAAATCGACTGGAAAATAAACAATTTTCAAACGCAAATTTGGGGAAAATCGGGTTTTTCTCCGTTAGTTTATTCTAAACCTTACGAAAATTACGACGAAATTGCGGACGGTTTTAAGGCGTTCGGCGCAAATTTGCGTTATCAGTTTCCCGCCGCGTCCATAAATTTCGGATATTCCGCTATTGACGCGGCAAATATCAGTAAATATTGGCATAATTCAGAGCCGTATTATTGTCCGAAAAACGTTTTTTCCATCGGCGCAAATTTGGGCGAAATTGGCAATTTTTCGTTGTTTTCAAATTGGCTTTTAAGCGACGAAAAGCCGTACGTAAAATCGTATTCTGGCTTGCGATTTCACTTCAATACAAATTCGCAAGTCCGTCAATTTTATACGGACGTTTTTTATAATTATTGGAGCAAAAGAACAAAATATACGGGCGCGTTTTTGTCCGACGCTCAATACTCGTATTTTGGCGATTATCCGCATTGGGGACGTTCGATTCACGATGTTTCGTTTAAGTTGACCGCCGAAATTCATACTTTTCGCATATTTTGGAAAATAGATAATTTTCTTAATCGTACAAATTCGTATATTCCCGGATATATTATGCCCGGTCTTATTTTTCGCTGGGGATTTTCTTGGAATGTTTTGGGGTGATAAATGATATTTTACAGATACATAGTAAAAGAATTTATGCGTCCGTTTTTATACTCGGTCGCGGTGATTTTTATAGTTTTTTTTATGCAACTCGTCGCGCAAATTTTACCGAGAGTATTATATAGAGGCGTTTCGTTTGAGATAGTTGCGGAATTGTTGGTCGTGAATATGGCAGCTATAATTTCTTTGGCTTTGCCTATGGCTCTTTTAATTTCGTCGCTTATGGTTTTTGGAAAATTATCGTCCGACAACGAATATACCGCAATGAAATCGGTGGGAATGAGTTTGTTCGATATGTTGCCGCCGATAGTCAGTTTAAGCGCGATAATCGCCGTACTTTTAATGATTTTCAACAGCAATATTTTGCCCAACGTAAATCATCACGCGGCGCAACTTATGTCGGATATTATGCGAAAAAAACCCGCCGCGCTTATCGAGCCGGGAGTTCTAATAAAGGATTTTCAGGGTTATGCGATAAAAGTGGATTCGGTAACGACGGGAACGGGAAATTTATACGGAATTACTATTTTTACGACGCAAAACGACCAAATTCCTATGGTAAGCGTAGCGGACAGCGGAACGCTTTATCTGACAAAAGACGAAAAATATTTGGAATTGACGCTTTTTTCGGGGCAGACGATTAGCGAAAACATAAGCGGCGAAAGCGGCGGAAGCGAGGCGAATTTTTTTAAGATAAATTTTGAAAAACAGACGATTTTTGTAGAAAATATAGACAGCGAATTTACCCGAAGCGATTTGCACAATCGCGGAAATCGCGAAATGGCAAACAAAGAACTTTTAGATGAAATTTCCAATTATAACGAAACGATTTCAAACGAAATAATTTCGTTTAACGACCGACTTTTAGAAATTACCGAAAGAATAGACGACGCTGCGTCCGATACGTCGGCGATTCTTTATATGGACGATTTTTCTCAATGGTATTCGGCGGTAATCGCCCGTTTGGGAAGTAGAAACGTTAGCGAAATAAAAAGCGAAATAAATTTCACAAAAGCCAGATTGCAAAGAATCGACGAGTATAAAATCGAACTCAATAAATACAAAATGGAGATTTATAAAAAATATTCGCTTGCAGTCGGCGCGGTGATTTTCGTTATTTTGGGCGTTCCTTTGGGAATAATCGCGCGCAACGGAAGCGCCGCAATCAGCGTGAGTTACAGTTTGATATTTTTCATTTTTCACTGGACGTTTTTGATAGGCGGCGAATATTTGGTAAATCAGGGAAAACTTATTCCCAGCGTCGCTATGTGGGGAGGAAACGCGATTTTTGCGCTCGTCGCCGTGTGGCTTTTAAGAAAGGTGTCGGGCTACGAAAGCAAGTTTAATATATTGTCCGTTTTCGGCGCGTTTGCGGACGTAGTTAAAAAGTTCTTCAAAATAACGAAATTAAATCTTGTTTTCGGTTTTGTAAAAACGCTTTTAGGATTATTTGCGGATTTGCCGAGAATTGTCCTGAAACTGTTTTTATCGACTATTCCCGCGTATATTATCGGACGATTTTTCTCGTATTTTTTCGTAACGACAATCGGACTTTGCGTTATTACGGCGGTTATCGATTTTGTAGGAAACATTCATACGTTTACGGGGGCGAAAACTCCCGAATTAGTTAATTATTACTTATATTTTGTCGCGTCGTTTCTGTCTATGCTTTTGCCTATCTCTATGCTTTTGTCGGTTATGCTTTCGGTGGGTTCCTTCGCGAAAACAAACGAATTGACGGCTATAAAATCGGGCGGAATAAGCATCGCAAAAATGACTTCTCCGCTTATACTTATAGGATTTATTATCGCCGTCGGGAATTTTTTCTTCAACGAGACGTTTTTGGGCAACGCGAACGAAAAATTGGAATTATACAGAAACACGTTTTCCGCTCGGCAGCAAGGACGACCCATTCCGACGGAAGTCGTAGAATTTCGCCGAAATTTTTATTATTTTTCCGATGAAAATACCGCCTATTATTTCAGAAAAATCAACACTTCGCCCGCAAACGGCGAAACGGTCGTGCGTTATTCTTTTGAAAATAACAGAGTAAAAAGTATTGCGACGTCCGATTTTTTGGAATATTCTACCGAAAAAAAACAGTGGATTATGCCCAACGGACAGGAAAAAATTCTGCAACGGGACGGCGAGGTTTTAGCGAATATTTTGACGCAAAATATACTTTTAGACCTTAATCAGCCGCCAAGCGATATGGTAAAAACTATACGAAGAATAGAAATGATGAGTTGGACGGAATTGCAAAAAAGAATGGAAAATGCAAAACAACGCGGAGAAAAAACGCAAAAGTATTTGGCAGATAGTAATTTTAAGTTTTCCTTGCCGCTTATGAACGTAATTGTCGTGCTTGTCGGCATCGCGGTAACAGCCCGCTCGACCAAACGCGGAGGCGCCGTGCATTTTGGAGCGGGACTTGGATTTGTGTTTATTTATTGGGGAATCGCGCAATTTTTGATTGTGCTTGGAAGAAACGAATCGGTAGACCCGATAGTCGCGGCGTGGAGCGCGACGGCGCTTTTTACGATTTTAGGATTTTTTCTTTATACGAGGGCTTCGAGATGAAAACGGATAATTGGAGATTTAAGATTGACATTGAAAAGAAAAACGCCGTAATTATCGGCGACAGTTACGAATTGACCGATATTTTGGAGATATTTCTTTACAAAAAGTTCAATGTAATAACCGCGATAGACGAATTTGACGGTATGAAAAAAATTGAATATTTTGCGCCCGTTTGCGTTTTTGTTAAAAGCGCAAGCAACGTAACGCCGATTTTGGCTTTTGTACCAAAATTAAACGCGAGACATCCGCAAAATATTCCCGTTATCGTCTATTCGAAAGAGGAATATTCTACGATAGACGAATTTAATTTAAAAGCCGCCGGCGTGAAAGAAATAATAAAATTTCCTATCGCGTATAAGGATTTCACGACGGTAACACAACCGTATATAAGGAGTTAAAAATATGGAAAAAAAATACGTTAAAATTCTGCTTCCCGCGATTCTTGCGCCGCTTGCGATACTTTTTCATTATCAAAAGTCGATGTTTGGCGACGTCGTTTTTTTGCTGATAATAGTTTTTTTCGTTTGCTGGATATATCGCGGTCAAAATTTGATAATTATTCCGCGCTCGTCTAACTTAAAAAGAAAAACTACAAAAATAAAAACGATAAAAATTCCAACTATAAAATCTTCGCAGCCCGAACCGTCCATCGCCAAAGAAGCGGCGGAAGAAATTGTGAAAAATTTGCAGCAAAAAAATTATATGATTTTGACCGACAAAGAAAAAGGCGCGCATTGGGACAAAATAATAACCGATATGGATTTGGAAATAAAAAGAATTATTTCTATCGCGTCGATAGGCGCGTCAAATCCGACTAATATTTTAGTTTTTCTTCCCGAAAACGAAGATTATAGATTGCGCGCGGTAATTTCCGAAAATAATTGCGTAAAAAACAACGTTTTAATAGAAAAAGGCGTAGGTTTTATAGGCGCGACAATAAAAAATTTGGGAACCGAAAGCATTTTGCTGAACAATATTGACCAATCGCGCGAAATTTCTTATATGAAAGAACAGGGGCTAATTCGCTCGATGATAATCGCTCCCGTAATCGCCGTAAGAAGCGCGGGATTTTTAATTGCCGACAAAACCGTTCAAAACGGCTTTACTTTCGAGGATTCCAAAAAACTTGAAGAAACGGGAAAAGTTATAGGAAATATGCTTTATCACGCATATTTGAGCGAGCAACAAAAAATAAAAATGGAAGAATCGGACGCACTGCGTTTTATCGTTTCCGATTTCGTAAAAAGCGCAAATTCAGGCGAAATTTTAGACAAAATGCTAAAAACCGTCGAACTGTTTTTGAAGCCCGACAGAGTAACGATAAGCGTTTGCGAAAACGAAAATTCGGCGAAAATTTATCGCGCAAGCGGACACGAAAGCGAACAATTTATAAATATGCAATTTAATCCGAGTAATCGTGAAACTATCGTAGGACTTTTGTATCAAGACCATTGGGAAACCGTTCACGAATTTTCGCAAAAACGCTATCAGTTCAGATACGACGAAAACGAAAAAAGCGCGGGCAACAAATTCAAATCGTATTACGGAATACCGATTTCGGTAAACACAAGCAAGGGTTTGATTTTTCTTGAATCGTTTCAGCAGGACGGATTTTCGCAAAACGAAATAAATCGCGTTTCCGAAATTTTGCAAACCGTTTGCATAATTCTCTACAAAACGCAAAATTTAGAAAAACAGGAAGAGTTGGCAATTCGCGACGGATTAACGGGACTTTACAACAAACGTCAATTCCAAGTTCTTTTGAAAACCACATTTACGCGCTCGAAACGTTTAATAAATTCCCGCTCGTCTTCGGGAAGAGTAGAGCAGGAAATATCGCCTTTGGCGCTTGTGATGTGCGATATAGACCATTTCAAAAAATTAAACGACACGCACGGGCATCAATTCGGCGACGAAGTTTTGAAAAAAGTGTCGAAAACGCTTGACACAAGCATAAGAACGGACGTAGATTACGCGGCAAGATACGGCGGCGAAGAATTTGCGATAATATTGTTTGGCATAGAGCCGTCGGCGGCTTACGAAACCATAGACCGCATTAGAAAAACGGTGGCGAGTATCGAATTTAAAAGTCCCAAAGGCGAAAAAGTTCGCACGTCTATGAGTTTTGGAATTGCGATGTACAACAAAGACGCCGAGCGCGAAGACGAACTTATTTCCAAAGCCGACGAAGCGCTTTATCGTTCCAAACACGGCGGACGAAATATGGTGAGTATGTATAGCAGCGAATATTGATTTTTTTTGAAATATTATGAAAAATCATTTTCATCGTTTAAAACAATATTATATTAAAATCGTTAAAAACAATTTTTTGAGAAAATAAAAATGAAAAACGACAACGCACAAGCCAAGCCGAAACGCAAGAAAACTGCAACATATCACGATGCGGCGTTTGCGGCATTTAACTATCTTTTGCGCAAATACGTAAAAAACGGCGACGTTACACTTGAAAGCGAGCATCAACTTTCCAAACGTCCGCCGAAAATAGATATAATTGTATTGAAGAAAAACAGAAACGTGGAAATAGAAACGAGTTGGGGAAAAATTTTTCGGGAATATAACATTATAGAATACAAAAGCCCCGTTGATTCACTGCTTTCCATATCTGTTTTCAATAAGGTTATTCACGGCTATGTAGGATTTTACGC
>WRFX01000026.1 GCA_009787445.1 Chitinivibrionia bacterium
ACAAGCGTTATACCAGTGGCGCCTCCGCCGTTTTTCTTGTTCGGCGCGTTGCAAACTTCTTTTCGGCAATAATCGGAAGTATCCGAGTTGCAAATAGTTTAATAGTTTTGTTCAAACCTAAACAAAGGAGGAATTATGAACAAAAAGGGATTTACATTGGTGGAGTTGATGGTTGTTATCGTAATCATCGGCGTGTTGGCGGCGGTTGCCATTCCAAAAATGATGGCGGCGACGAATAAGGCGAAAGCCGGGGAAGGTCCGCAGATTTTGCGTTCCATAGCGAATATGGAATCGGCTTACAAAGCGGAACAGGATGTGTTTACTACTGCGCCTGTAACAAATAAAGAAAAACCCAAAGCAAAAGGGGAAGCCGTTGCTGATGAGTGGTTGAGTTTGGGATTCGACATCGAACCGTTTTCAAAGTATTTTACGTTTGAAGTATTAGCACCAACTCCTTCCGATGGTTTTAGTGCAGTTGCTAAATTGTATCAAACACTCGGAGACGCGACGAAAGACGCTAACAGCCTTGAAGTTGACGAGAGAGACATTAGAACGATTAATAACGCCGAACCTGTTTCAACAACGCCAATGGCGAAACTTGTTCCGAATTGGAAGTAAGTCGGGTTTTTTAGTGTTTAGTGTGAGAGAGATGGAGGTTTCCATCTCTCTTTTTTTTGTTAAATTTTACTGTGCGAATGCAAATTTCTTTTTGGCTTCTTCGAGGGTGTGTCCGCTTTCTAGGAAAGCAAGTAATTGTTGCATTCCGTCTTCCATCCATTTTTGCTCGTAATAACCTACAAGTCCCCGCTTTTTCATTTCTTTTACTAACGTTCCCCATTTATTCATATTCGCCTCCTGCGATAATATTAAACCGTTTTCTAAAATCATCACTTCCCACCAAGACGATAAAGATACCAAATAATCTTCGTCTTCTACCGGAAGTTCTACCACTTTCCTTGCCGTCGCCTCGTCTATTTTCGCTCGCAATGCTTTTAGCACCAAATCGCTGTCTTTTAACTCACTACTCACTACTATTTGTATCAAAAGCGACTTTTCTTTTGGCAATCCTTTTTGCAAAATATAATATATTCCACTTGTTTTGCGCAAGATTTTGTAATTTAATTCGTTTTTCAAAATTTCAAACAATTCTTTTGGCTTGTTATAGCATACTATCGTTGCCGTCATATCCGTAAGTTTTATGTTTTCTTGCGAAGCGTAAAATCCTACATATCCGTGAATAACTTTGTTAAATACAGAAATGGAAAGCGCAGAATCAACAGGGCTTTTGTATTCTATTATGTTATATTCCCGAAATATTTTTCCCCAACTCGTTTCTATTTCTACATTTTTGTTCTTTTTCAATACTATTATGTCTATTTTTGGTGGACGTTTGGAAAGTTGATGCTCGCTTTCAAGCGTAACGTCGCCGTTTTTTACGTATTTGCGCAAAAGATAATTGAAAGCCGCAAACGCCGCGTCGTGATACGTCGCCGTTTTTTTGCGTTTGGGTTTTGGTTGGACGTTGTCGTTTTTTATATTTTGTTCGTTTTTCAAATTCTCTTCTTTTTTCATATTAAAACCTTTGAAATTATTTGGTTTTCTCCTTTTTATTTATCGCAAAAATAATATTTGGCGACGATGGCGATAAAGAAATATAAATATTTCAAAAAAAACTTGTTCCGAATTAGGAAATAAGCGGTTGATGGTTTAGATTCTTGTGTAGAGAGAGACGACGGAATCCATCTTTTTTTTGTTTTTTTCTGCAACCAAAAATTTTCCTTCAATTCGTCGCCGACCTTCCCGACGCCCGCAACAAGTTCGCCGTGTTTCTTTCCCAAAAAGTACCGTCGTATCCTTGAATATTTTTGTCAAAATCGGCGTTTTCCAAGCGTTTTTCCGCAAAACAGCAATATTCTTCGCTAATTTCTATTCCGACAAAATTTCTGCCGAGTTTTTTTGCGACGACCGAAGTCGTTCCGCTGCCCAAAAACGGGTCAAGCACGACTCCGCCTTTCGGACAACTCGCCAAAATCAATTTCGCAATAAGTTTTTCGGGTTTTTGTGTAGGATGCTCGGTATTTTCGGGCATACTCCAATAAGGAATT
This sequence comes from Chitinivibrionia bacterium, assembly GCA_009787445.1. Taxonomy (GTDB): domain Bacteria; phylum Fibrobacterota; class Chitinivibrionia; order Chitinivibrionales; family Chitinivibrionaceae; genus WRFX01. The sequence goes on from WRFX01000026.1 coordinate 2,106, forward strand.
GAAATATCGTCCCAAAAATTACTCGGATACGTCTTGCGAAAATTCCCGTTTTCGGTCTCTATCCAGTCCTTCGGTTTGCCGTTTTCGCGATACGGAGCGATTACTTTTCGCTTTTGTTTTACCGCTTCCACGTCGAAAAAATAATCGTCGCACATCGTGCCAAACCATATATCTTCCATAGCGTTTTTCCAGTTCGCTTTTGCGCCGCGACCCTTTTCTCTCTGCCACGAAATTCGGTTTCTGACCGTAGTATATTTGTCCATAATTCTATACAACGCCGACGAACATTTCCAGTCGCCGCAAATATAAATCGAGCCGTTTTTTTTAAGCGTTTGCAAAATTTTTTCAAACCAAGATTCTAAATATTGCAAATATTCGTCGTCGCCCATTTTAGAAAATTTTGTTTCGCCAAAATCCTTGCTTAAATTATACGGCGGGTCAATAATCAGCAAATCGACGAAATTTTTCGGCAATTTATCCAATATATTATATAAATTTGCGCAAATTGTTTTATTAAGAATATTTTCTTTTGATAAGTTTTCGTTTGCAAAAAGCAATTTATTTCTGAAATATATCCGCTCTTTTTCGGATAATACTAACGTTTGATTGCGCGGCGCTCTGTTTTTCTCAAAACCGTTCATCCGTTTTCTCCGTTTCATTTTTTTGTTCCGATAAAAAATACTATTTGCGCAAACGCCCCTTTGCTTTTTCGTTATTCCAAATAGTATTTTTTCCCCGAAAGCGAGAGTAAAAATTATGAAAATAGAAAATATTGGCGCAGTTGTTTTCAAAAAAATTCCCGACGCTAAAAAAGTCGTCGAACGGCTAATTATTTGGTGCAAAAACAACAAAATTTCGCTTGTAATTCACCCCGACGCGCCTTTTGAACTTGCCCAAAAGTCAAAATCCGTAAAAGATTTTCTTGACGATTCGCAGATTGTCGTTTCAATCGGCGGCGACGGAACTTTTATTTCCGCCGCGCACATAGTCAAATTTTGCGAAAAACCGCTCGTCGGCATAAATTTGGGAAATATCGGCTTTTTGGCTGACATAGAAATAGATAATTTTGAACAAAAATTACAAAATATTTTGGACGAAAATTATCGCGTCGTAAAAAGAAGCGTTTTGGAAATAAAACATTTAAGAAACGGAAACGTTTTGGGTAAATTTAACGCGATAAACGATATATTTTTCAACAGGTTAAACATTCCAAAACTATCTTCGTTTTCTTTGGATTGCGACGGCGATTTTGTTACGGATTACATTGCCGACGGCATAATTATCGCCTCTCCGAGCGGCTCGACGGCGTATTCGCTTGCCGCGGGCGGTCCTATCGTTTCGCCCGATACGAGCGCGATAATAATTACGCCTATATGTCCGCATTCTTTAAGCGAAAGACCGATTATTCTTCCTTCGCGCAAATCCCTGAAAATTAAGGTAAATAAAAAAAATCCCGACATACTTCTTTCTATCGACGGACTTGAAAGCGTTAATCTTATGCCCGACGACGAAATTTTTATTTCCTGTTTGGGCGAAAACAAAAAACTTGTGCAATATTCGCAAAAAAGTTATTTTGACTTACTACGAAATAAACTCGGCTGGGGAAATTCCATACGAAAATCGGAGGAATAAAAATTATGCTTAACTACTTAAAAATTAACAATTTAGCGCTGATAAAAAATATCGAAATAGAATTTGAAAACGGATTTTGCGTTTTTACGGGCGAAACGGGCGCGGGAAAATCGGTTTTAATCGGGGCAATCGGAATGCTTTTGGGAAATCGCGCCGCGACGGATACTATACGAAACGGCGAACAGCAGGCGGAAGTCGTCGGCTCGTTTATTTTTGAAAAAATTCCCGAAAATCTGCAAAAAATTCTCGATGAAAATTCCATTCCCATAACCGAAAAATCGCTTGTTATAAAACGAATTATCGCCGTAGAATCTTCCAAAAACAAAATTTTGATAAACGGCGAAATTTCGTCGCTTTCGACTCTCAAATCCATCGGCGATACCGTTATAGATTTGCACGGACAACACGACCATCAACTACTTTTGAACGAAAACGCGCCGTTTCTTATAATAGACAAAATAAGGGAAATTTCCGCCGCAAAACAAAAATTTGTTTTCTCGTGGGAAAATTATTGCGTAGCCGAAAAAAATCTGAATTTTTACATAAAAAAAACGGACGAATTGCGAAAAAAAGAAGAATTTTTGCGCTTTGAATTTGAAAGCATTAACAAACTCGAACTCAAAGACGGCGAAGAAGAAAAATTGGAACAAGATTTTGCGTTTTTATCGTCGCTTTCGCAGCGCATTCAAACGGCGGCGGGAATTAGCGCAATCTTAAATGGCGGCGAAAATTTTTCGGGAATAATATCGGAAATTTCAAATTTGGAAAAATTATTGCAAAATATGGCGGACGCCGACAAAACGTTTGAAAATTGGGCAAACGAAATAAAACCGTTTTGCGAAACGCTTAAAGAATTAGCAAAAACGATAGGCAAATACGAAACGTCGACGGAAGACGAAAATCCCGCAAAATTAGACGAAATAAACGAAAGAATCGCCAAAATTCAAAGATTAAAGAAAAAATACGATTGCTCTTTTGAAGAACTTTTGCGAAAAAAAGAAGAATTGAAAGCGGAGTTGGAAACCATAGAAAACGGCGATTTTGAAAGAGGCGAATTGGATAAAATATTAGTCGCGGCAAAAAAAGAAGTCGAAATTTCTTCGCTTAATTTAAGCGAATTGAGAAAAAAAATCTGCAAGGATTTCGACAGCGCAATTACCAAAGAAATGGCGAAACTCGGCTTTTTTGACGGGGCTTTTTTAACGCAATTTTCAAAAAAAGAAAAAATTGACGCAAGCGGTTTGGACGATATAATTTTTACGGTGAGAACAAATTCGGGAGAGCAATTTTTGCCTTTGAGCAAAACCGCGTCGGGCGGCGAAATTTCGCGAATTATGCTTGCGATTAAGACGATTCTTGCCGAAAACGACACCGTTCCGATAATGGTTTTCGACGAAATTGACACTGGGATAGGCGGCGAAATTGCGGCGGATATAGCGAAAGCGATAAAAAATTTGTCTAAAAACCATCAGATTTTTGTTATTTCGCACCTTCATCAACTCGCGTCGCAGGCGGATTTTCAATACGCGGTTTTCAAAACGCAAACGGACGGCAGAACCGAAACAAAAATCGAAAAATTAAGCAAAGAACAAAGAATTATTGAAATCGCAAGAATGCTCGGCGGCGAAAACGAAACGACTCTTCGCCACGCCCGCGAATTACTCTGTCGTCAATAAAGGTGTTCGTTTTTGTTTTCTCGCGACGGATAAACCAGTAGAAAATTATCTTTTGGAAATCTGTAATTTATTATGTTTGGAAGTTTTTCGTATTCTTCGTTGAAACTTATCGACGCTTTTCTTCCGCAAAGAATAACCGAAAAATCGTTTTCTTTTAGACATTTTTTTGCAAATTTTAAAACCGAACCGTTATTGTCGCGTTCTTCAAAAATAAAATCCAAATTGAGATTATTGTTGCTTGAAAACTCCATAATTTTTTCAAATTGCCTGTTTGAAGAATGCAAAATAACTGTTGTTTTAAGCGAAATGGCGAGCCGTAAAACAAGCCCCAACGTCGTTAAAAAATCCTGTTCAAAATGAGAATGCGGCGAAATAAAAAGCACTAAACGTTTTATTGCGTGCCAATCGTTTGCGGTTTTTGCGGCTATAATCGAGTTGTCGCTTGCGGATAATATATGGTCCATTATCGTTCCGAAAAATTTTGCGCCGCTTGTGGGAGCGCTGTTCCAGCCCAAAACGGTGTGCGTTATGGAAAATTCTTTCGCCGCCAAATTCACGCCCGAAGCGACGTTCACATCCACGCGAGTTATCAAATACGTGAGATGGTTTGTTCCAGAAGCGTGCGCTTGGGCTTGTTCCAAAAGTTTTTGTTTTTTGGCAATTTCTTCTTTTGTGTTGTTTTGGTCGACTATTAAAGTTAGCGGATAGATAGGATTTTGGTTTTTCGGCTCTTTCATCATAACCGCCAAATCTACCAATTTTGTTACGGTCGCGGGATTTGATAACAAAAGCAAAATTCTCTCGTCTTTTTTGGATTTTTCGTCTTCGGGATTTTTCGCGGATTCGTCTTCGGAAGCGATGGTTCTCGCCGCGTTATCCGTAAAAATTGCGGAAATTACGCACGTCGCAAGCATAAGCAAAATGGAAGCGTCCAAAAGAATTTGGTCGAAAAGTTTAAGCGTATGCACGCCTATCATAATTACCGCGATGGTTCCCGCCGCTTGCGTATTGCTCAATCCGAAAATCAGGCGTTTTTGCGCGTTGGAATACTTAAAAATTTTCATAGTAAGCCAAGCCGCAAAATATTTTGTAGGAACCGCTATAAGAAACATCAATATCGCAATTACGATAATTCGCCAATCCTTAAAAAGCATATGAATATCCGTAAGCATTCCGACGTACATAAGGAAAAAAGGAATAAAAAGCGTATTTCCGATAAATCCTATGCGATTCATTAAAAGCGAATTTGCGGGAATTAGAGAATTTAGCGCAAGTCCCGCTAAAAACGCGCCGATAATCGGCTCTATTCCGACGATTTTTCCTATGGACGCGACCGCAAACAATACCGCCATGACAAAAATATATTGCGTGTATGTGTCGGATTCGGCGGTTCTAAAAAACCAGCGCGCAACTTTGGGAATAAACATTATGACCGCGACCGAAAAGCACGTAAAAATTGCGGGAGCGTCGTACCATTCTCCGCTTCCGCCGCCCGCCACGTGGCTTGCGATAATCGCCAAAATCAGCATTGCAAGAGTGTTTGTAATTATTGTTCCGCCGACGGAAACGACAACCGCTTCGTTATCTTTTATGCCGAGTTTTCCGACCGTCGGATAAGTCAAAAGAGTGTGCGAGGCAAATACGCTTCCAAAGAGTAACGACGCTATAATTCTGCCGTTTTCTATGTTGTTTTCCACTCCCATATACATAAAAATTATGTTTCCTACAAAAAAGCCCGAAGCCATAGGAAAAATGAAAGTTAAAAGACCAAATACTATACTTTTAAACTTTTTCTTTTTGAAGTCCGTCATATCGAGTTCGAGACCGGAATAAAACATTATAAACATTATTCCGACCGTGCCGAAAAGCAAAACGCCCGCGCTTCTCTCTAAAACGTTAAGACCGTTGGGACCTAAAATTATCCCGAAAATTATAACTCCAATTATTTCCGGAAGTTTGATAAGCCGCATTAAATACGGCGATAAAAAAATTACCGACATCACTATCGCAAAAACAAAAACCGGCTCCTGAATAGGAAGCGAAAGCATAATTATTCCCTTAAAAAAAGCAATTTTTTCAAAATTTCCCCAAAAATACTATAATGTATCTTATAAATAGTACAAATAAAAAACAAATTATGATAATTGCGGTTTTGGCGAATATTATATTTATGTAAGATAATTTGCTGCGATTTGAAATTTTGTATTGGAGGAAACAATGAGTATTATTATCAACAAAACGAAGACGGACGAAAAAACCGTTTTTGCCATTGAAGGCAAGTTGGATACTACAAATTCGGCGCAACTTCAAGACGAGTTGATAGCCGCGTTTGACGAAACAAAACATTTGGAACTGGATTTTGCAAAAATCGCGTATGTGTCTTCTACGGGATTGCGCGTATTGCTTTTGGGAGAAAAAACGGCAAAAAAGAAAGAAGCGGAAATGACTATTATAAACGTTTCGTCGGAAGTTATGGAAATTTTTGACTTAACGGGATTTTCGGATATTTTGAATATAGTTTAACGCGAGGAGGCAATTATTTCAATAAGAACTAAAATTCTATTGATTGTTTTTGGCTTTTTCTTTGTCGCGGCGGCGGCGTTTGTGTTTTATTCGACGCTCGTTATTAGAAATTACAAGAGTATGCGCCTTGAAAGTTTAATAGAAAGCGTTAATTTTGAGACGGAAAAAGTAAACAAAGTTATAGCCGAAATAAAGCGGTCGGCGTTATTTTTTGCGTCGAACGCGCTTATATCTTTGGAAGGAGAGTCGAAGAGTTTCGGCGAAAAAACTGCGTATGAATTTATGAAAACTTCCAAAGTAATAGTGGGAGTCGGATTTTGGTACGAGCCATATCGCTTTGAGCCGCAAACAAAACTCGCCGGCTGTTACGCTTTCATAAATCAAAAAACAAAAGAAATAGAATTGGAAGATTTTGAATATACAAAAACTTACGATTATTTAACCTCCGATTGGTACACACAAATCGCCGATATTTTGAAAAATCCTTACGAAGTCGTTTGGACTCGTCCGTATATCGACGATTCGGGAACGTTTGCCTATATGGTTACGGCGAGCGCGGGCGTGTTCGACGAAGATAATACGTTAATCGCTTTATCGACAGTCGATTGGGATATTAACGAAATTATTGAAGAGTTAAACGCAATAAAACCGACGACGGGAAGTTTCGTTATTTTGAGCGCGCCGAGTAAGGATTTAATTATATCCAACACTTCTGCGGCAAATCGTCAAAAAACCGCGATAAGCGAACTTTCGTGGGATATTTACGCCGATTCTTTTGAACTCGACGGCGTAAATTATATGGCTTTAAGACGAATTATGGACAACGGATGGATGCTTTCGGTGCAAATTCCGACAAAAGAAATTTTTGCGGAAATGGAAAGTCAAATGGAAATTTTTTCGATAATTTTGATATCTTTCGCGGTTATAATACTTTTTTGCGTGCGAGTTTTTATTTCGATATTGGTAATAAAACCCATTGAACGCTTGGCTTTGGATATCGCGGAGGTAGGCAACGGAAATTTGGACAAACAAATTCAGGTAAAATCAAACGACGAAGTGGGACTTCTTGCGGCGACTTTCAATAAAATGACCGTAAATCTAAAATCGTCCATAGAACAAATTGCAAAAGAACACGCCGAACGCGAACGCATAGGCGCGGAGTTGGAAATAGCCACGCAAATACAAACGAGTATGCTTCCCAGCGTTTTTCCGAAATTTGCAAATCACAAGGATTTTGATATTTATGCGTCTATGCTTCCCGCAAAAGAAATTGGCGGCGATTTTTACGATTTCTTTTTTATTGACGCAAACATACTTGCGGTGGTTATCGCGGACGTTTCGGGCAAGGGAATTCCGTCGGCGCTTTTTATGACCGTCGCAAAAACGCTTATAAAAAACAACGCGCAATCGGGCAAAAGTCCAAAAGAAGTTTTTGATATTGTGAACAATTTACTCTGCGAAAACAACGAAGCGGCAATGTTCGTTACGGCTTTTATGGGTTATTTAGACGTAAAAAGCGGAAAATTTATCTTTGTAAACGCGGGGCATAATCCGCCGCTTTTGCGCGGTAAAGAAAAATACGATTATCTTAAAGTAAAAAGCGGTTTTGTGCTTGGCGGAATGAAAGACATATCTTATTCGCAGGACGAAATATCTTTGCATTCGCAGGACGAACTTTTTTTATACACCGACGGCGTAACCGAAGCGATGAACAACGAAAGCCGTCTGTTTGGAGAAAAACGCTTGCATACGACGGTAAATAACAACTTAAATTTAGCGCCGAAAGAATTAACGGAAACAGTAAAACAAGAAATAGACAAATTTGCCGACGGCGCGCAACAGGCGGATGATATAACAATGCTTGTTTTACGATATAAGGGGAAATAATGGATAATATAAGAGAACTTTTAATTGAAGCGAAAGTTGAAAATCTTGAAACGGTTTTGGAGTTTGTTTCGCAAAATTTAGACGAATCGAATTTTCAAATGAAAGAGCGAATGCAAATTTGCGTCGCGGTAGAAGAAATATTTGTAAATATTTCAAATTATGCGTACAATCCCGAGACAGGCGGCGCAATAATTCGCATTTCCGTCGGAAACGAAGTTATAGTAGAATTTGAAGACGGCGGAAAACCTTACAATCCGCTCGAAAAAGAAGACCCCGATATTACGCTTAACGCGCAGCAACGCGATATTGGCGGCTTGGGAATATATATGGTGAAAAACATTATGGACGTGGTGGAATACAAACACGAAAACGGCAAAAATATATTGACTATACGAAAATACTGTTCTTTGCCCCAGAGATAAAAAGAAAAGGCAAGCCGTTTTTGACTTGTCTTTCTTTTTTGTTTTTATCTAAAATATTAACCTTTTTTGTAACGCAGATTAAGCATAGTTATGTCGTACATCTGTTGCGCGGAGGCGACAAATTTATCTATTTCGCTTTTTATCGTATCCGAAAGTTCGTTTAACGGCAAATTAAGATTGTTATTTACGGTAGAAAGCAGGCGCTCTTCGCCAAAACTCTCTTCGTCGTTGTTCATCGCTTTGGTTACGCCGTCGGTGTATAAGAGTATTTCGTCTTGTGTGCGCAAGGCAATTTCATCTTGCGAATAAGTCATATCTTTCATTCCGCCAAGAACAAAATCGTTTTGCGTTTTCAGATAATCGTATTTTCCGTTGCTGTGCAAAATCGGCGTGCTGTGTCCCGCGTTTACAAAGGTAAATTTTCCGCTTTCGATGTCGAGATAGCCAAAAAACGCCGAAACGAACATTGCCGCTTCGTTGTCTTCGCAAAGTAAATTATTTACCGCGTCAAAAACTTCTTTTGGACTTTTGCCCGACTGCGCGTGGTTTTTGATAAGCGTTTTTGCAATCATCATAAACACCGCAAACGGAATTCCCTTGCCCGAAACGTCGGCAATGAGTATTGCAAGCGTTTTTGAATCGACAAAATAATAGTCGTAAAAACTACTGCCAACTCCGTCCGCAGGATGAATTACCGCGTGAATGTCAAAATCGTTGCTGCTCGCAGGCAGAGGACAAGTGTTTGGCAACATTTTTGTTAGGACGTCGGTCGCGGCGCTTAACTCGGCTCCGCAACGTTCGCGTTCGGATTGCGCGGCGACGTTTAACTCTTCGCCGACTTTTTGCCTTTCGGACTGCTCTTTTAAGAATTGCTCTATCGTCGCTTTCAAATCGACGGTCATTTTGTTGAACGCGGCGGCAAGTATTCCTATTTCGTCGTTTGATTTTACTTCGATATGTTTGTCCAAATTTCCGCCGCCGACTTCCTTAACTTCCTGCGTCAACTGTTCAATCGGCTCGTTTACCAATTTTGAAATAGCCCAGCGCAAATAAAGCAAAAGCAAAACGGCGACAATTATCGATATTATTGAGAAATTTCTCGTTCTCGTTTCAATTTCGGCAAAAATTTCTTTTGCGGGAACTTGCACGGAAAGCATCCATCCGTTGTCCATAATTCGCCTGAAAGTCATATAACTTACGCCGCCGAGTTCAAAAGTGTCGGCGTAAATATCCCACGGAAGAGAACTTAACGCGGCTCCTTCGTCGTTTTTATTGCGAGTGTTGGATATAATTAAGTCCTTTTCGGGAACGCTTATAATAATGAAACTTCCGTCTGTGGCTTTGATTTTATTAAGTTTTTCGACAATTCTAAAAATTTTCCAGTCGACCGTCGAAAGCGCGATTAGTTTATTATTTTCGTCGAAAACGCCCGCGCTCGCCGTAACCATATAGGCAAACGTTCCCGAATCATCGACGTAAGGACGAGTCCAAACGACTTCGTACGGGCTTTTCAAAATGTCGGCGATTTCGGTATACCAAACCGACGTTAAATAATCGTAATCTTTGGTAAAATCAAAACCTTCCAATTCGACTTCGTTTGTTTCGGGGTCTATAAATGCGTAACATCCCGCAAGTTTGGTCTGCGGGTCAAATTTATACGGTTCATAGAAAAAACCGCCGCCAACCGCAATTTTGGCGCTTTGCATAAATTCGTAAGTCGTTTTTTCGCCAAAAACTTTTGATTGTTCTTCCAAAGTTACTTTTGCCGTCGCCGCAAAAAATAAAGCCGCTCTTTTTATTTCGGTTATTGCTTTGTTTACGGATTCCGTCTCAAATTTAATATCTTCGTTTACGCTTTCTATGCGCATACGCCTGTAATTTTCCAAAATGATTGTCGAATAAAAAACAAACGCCGCCGCCGCGACCAAGAAAGCCCCCAAAACAATCAATCCTATTTTACTTCTTATAGAAATAGTCGCCTCCCGCGTTAAAGATTACAAATTAGACACGTCCAACCTTGCGCTAAAAATATTTTTTATAAAAATATAATATGCGTAAATTAAAAATCAAGATAAAAAGCAAAATTTTTTTCATTTGCCGAAATTTTAACTCAACAAGTTTTTTAATTCTTTAATCGCGTCGCCGATTTTTGACGGATTTTTCCCGCCCGCCTGCGCTTTAAGCGGAGTTCCGCCGCCGCCGCCGCCAACGACAGCCGCCGCTTTTTTTACCAAGTCGCCGCATAAAATTCCGTTTGCGTTTGCCGTTTTGTCGGCGCTTGCGGCAATCATAACCGCTCCCGACACTTCGGCAATGAGACAAATCGCGACGTTTTTTATGTCTTTTGAAATTATTGCTTCGCTTACGCCGTCGTGAATCGCGACAAAAATTTCCTTGCTTGTTTCTCCCAAATTACAAATTGCAAACGATACTTTTGAGCCGTTTTTAACGCTTGAAATTATTCTTTCTACGTTGTCTTTCGCCGCGTTTAAGTTTGCCGCTTTCAGTTCGTTTTCAAGCGTTCTTATTTTTTGTCGCATAATTTCAATTTTTTCGGGAACGCTTTCTCTCGCGCATTTTAGCAAATCAGAAATTTGCGAAAGAATTTGAGTTTGTTTTTTATGCAAATTTAACGCTTCAAATCCGACGACCGCTTCAATTCTTCGGACTCCTGCGGAAACGGACGCTTCGCTCAAAATCGTAAAAGTTCCTATATCGCCGGTTCTTTGCGCGTGCGTTCCGCCGCAAAATTCAGCGGAAACGTCCGCCATTTTTACAACTCTAACTCTATCGCCGTATTTTTCGCCGAAAAGCGCTTTTGCGCCGCTTGCTTTCGCTTCTTCTATTCCCATTTCGTCCGTGCGAATTTCGTAATTTTGTAAAATCCACGAATTTACAATATTTTCTACTTTTTCAATTTCGGATTTTGATACCGCTTGAAAATGCGTAAAGTCAAAACGGATTTTTCCGCTTTCCACTTTGCTTCCCGCCTGCGAAACGTGATTGCCCAAAACCTGCGTTAAAGCCGCCTGCAACAAATGGGTCGCCGAATGTGCGCGGCGGATTTCTGCTCTTCGGCAATTATCTATCTCCAAAGTCAATTTTGAAGTTGTGAAAAAATTGTCGTCCAAAGAAAAATCGCTTTCAATAACGCTTACCGACATTCCGTTCCAAGTAAGAGTATCCGTAACTCTCGCGGTGAAATCGCCGTTTTTTACGCTGCCCGTATCGCCTATTTGCCCGCCCATTTCCGCGTAAAAAGGGGTTTTCGCAAACACCGCAAGCGCTCTGTTTTCGTTTATTATTTTATACCTGTTCACGCTTGCGTTTTCAACGACGTTCTGCGAATATCCCGCAAATTCGGAAACGCCGTCGGTTACGATAATTTTCCAGCCGTCCGCGCAAAAATCGTCTTCGGCAGAATTTCTCGCGGCTCTCGCGCGTTCTTTCTGAATTTTCATTTCTTCCGCAAATCCCGACTCGTCAATGGTAAATCCGTTTTCCTGCGCGAGCAAATTGGTTAAATCCGCGGGAAATCCGTATGTGTCGTAAAGCGAAAACACGTCCGCGCCGCAAATTTCCGTCTTTCCCGCTTTTTTCGCATTTTCCAAAGCGCAGTTAAATTTCTCGATTCCCGTTTCCAAAGTCGCGTCAAAGCGTTCTTCTTCCGATTTTATTACGCTTGCCGTAAATTCCGCTCTTTCTTTAATTTCGGGATACGCCTCGCCCATCATTTCAACGACGACGGGAATCAATTTGTATATGAAAGGCGACGAAAAATCAAGTTGCCGTCCGTAGCGGTACGCTCTTCTCAAAAGCCGTCTCAAAACATATCCGCGCCCTTCGTTGCTTGGGAAAACGCCGTCGGTTATGGCGAAAGTCAACGCTCTTGCGTGGTCGGCTATTACTCTGAAAGGAATACCCGTTTTGTCGCCCGCAGAATATTTTTTTCCCGAAAGTTCCTCTAATTTTTTGATTATCGGCGAAAATAAATCGTTGTCGTAATTTGAATTTAAACCCTGTATTACCCGAACTACCCTGTCAAATCCCATTCCCGTGTCGATATGTTTTGCGGGAAGTTCTTTAAGCGAGCCGTCTTTTTGTCGCTCATATTGTATAAAAACAAGATTCCACAATTCCAAAAATCTGTGGCAATTATCGCCGTTTACGCCGCATTTGTGCGTTTCGTCGTTTTCGCGCGGACAGGAGCCAACGCCCAAATCGATATGTATTTCACTGCAAGGTCCGCACGGTCCCGTTTCGCCCATTTCCCAAAAATTGTCTTTTTCGCCGTGTTTTGAAATATGCGTTTTGTCTATGTCGGTCAGCGTTTCCCAAATATTTTTCGCCTCGTCGTCGTTTTTGTAAACGGTCGCGTATAATTTATCTTTCGGAAGTTTCCAAACGTCGGTCAATAATTCCCAAGCCCAGACAATCGCTTCTTTTTTATAGTAATCGCCGAAAGACCAGTTTCCAAGCATTTCAAAAAACGTGTGATGATAGTGGTCGACTCCGACTTCTTCCAAGTCGTTGTGTTTTCCCGAAACGCGCATACACTTTTGCGAATTTACGGCGCGTTTCAGATTTTTCGGATTTTCGCCCAAAAATATGGTTTTGAACTGATTCATCCCCGCGTTCGTAAACATAAGCGTCGGGTCGTCGTTGGGAACGACAGGAGAAGAACGGACGAAAGTATGTTCTTTGCCGACAAAAAAATCGATAAAACTTTGGCGAATTTCTTTTGCGTTTTTCATTTAATAATTTCCTCTTTTAATAAAATTTTGCGCGAAAAATACTTTTTGCCACAAAACGAAACAAACTTTTTAGTATTTTTTACGCTATGGAAAATGAAAAAATATTGTTTTCACACGAAGATTTTACGCTGAAACGCGGCGAAAGTTGGGCTGTCGTCGGGATGAGCGAATATCAAAAGTCGTGTTTTGTCAAAATGTTGGGAAAAAAAATCGTCGACGTAAATGAAATTATTGAAAAAGACCGCGAAGACGACGCGTTTATAAACGAAGAGAATTTTTTAAATCCCGGACAAAAAGCGTCGGATTTGCTGCCCGCGAATTGCGAATATTATTTGGAAAAATTTAATTTGCGGCATATTTACGACACGTCGATTCGTCATTTGTCGACAGGCGAAATTGCAAAAATTCTTCTTGCGTCCGCAATAAGCGAAAATTCGGACGTTCTTTTTTTGAACGAACCGTTTGACGGACTTGACGCGGAAAGTCGCGTAACGCTTTTGCAAATAATCGACGATTTGACGAAAAACGGAGTTTGCGTAGTGATGTTTTTGAACAGAATCCAAGACGTTCCGCAAAATATTACGCATAAAAAGTTTATGAACGACGATTTAATTCGCGATGAAAAAATTTGCCAAATTCCTCCGAAAATCGACGGGAATATAGAAAATTTGCCCGAAAATTTGGCGATTTTGCGAAACGTCAATATAAAATACGGCGAAAAACTTGTTTTGCAGGACTTAAATTGGACGGTTAAAAAAGGGGAACATTGGAAAATTACGGGACCAAACGGCTGCGGAAAATCGACTTTGTTGTCGTTGATAAGCGGCGATAATCCGCAATCGTTTGCAAACGACATTACGCTTTTCGGGCGTAAACGCGGAAGCGGCGAAACGATTTGGGACGTCAAAAAAAACATCGGAATCGTATCAAACCTTTTTCATCGCGATTATCGGGTTTCGACCACCGCGCTTGAAACGGTAATTTCGGGTTTTCACGATACGATAGGAATTTACAGAAAGCCGTCGCCCGCCGAAATCGAAACGTCTCTTTTGTGGCTTGAACTTGCGGAAATAAAAGACGGCGCGAAAAAGCGGTTCAAAAATCTGTCTTACGGCGAACAGCGCTTAATTCTTATTATACGCGCGATGGTAAAACATCCGCCGATTTTGATTTTGGACGAGCCGTGCTTCGGGCTTGAAACGAACTGTCGTAAATTGACTCTTGATTTTATAGAAATTTTAGTAAAAAGCGGTAAAACGACGATTCTTTTTGTAAGTCATCACGAGGATGATTTTGTCGAAGGTATAAAAAATCGTTTGGAATTTGTTAAATCAAACGAAAACGAATCGGGATATTTTTTGAAATTTTGGAGGGAAAAATGAAGAAAAACACGGAAATTTACGATTTTATTTACAATATTTACGAAAACTACGAAGAAGTGTTGGAATTTTTGATTCCGCACGTTGAAAGCGTCGCGAAATTGGCGGTAAAAATCGCAAAAAATCATAAAAAAGCGGACGTAGATTTTGTTGAGCGGGCGGCGCTTTTGCACGATATAGGAATTTTAAAAACGCACGCGCCTAAAATAAAATGTTTCGGAGAAGCGCCTTATATCCAGCACGGAATTTTTGGAAAAGCGATACTTGAAAACAACGGCTTTACTCGCGAGTCGATAGTGGCTCAAACGCACATAGGAGTGGGAATTACGGCGAAGCACATTATAAAAAACAACTTGCCGCTTCCGCCGATAGATATGTGTCCTACGACGCTTGAAGAAAAAATAGTTTCTTACGCCGATTTGTTTTATTCCAAAAAGCCGAAATACCTTACGACGCCCAAAACGATTGAAGAAGTAAAAGCGAGCGTAAAAAAATACGGCGAAGATTCTTACGAAGTATTTAAGAAATGGCATAAAAAATTCGGGGAAGATATGTGAAGATTTGGTAGAAATTTCTTTTTTCAGGACTTTTTCCGTATTTTCTCAAACGCAAATATTATATTACTCCCTAAAACTGCCAAAAAACAACAAAAAAAGAATGAAAGGAAATACGGTATGAAAAACAAAATCAAAAGAATGCAAAATAATTTCGCTATTTTGGTACCTACCCGCCAAAACTAACGACCGAAAAATAAATGTTTTTCCCAAAACCCGCAAATTTTTCTTCGTATTCCGTGCGAATATTCCAACTCGGCTCGTTTTCGTGCAAATTCAAATTTATCTCGTTTATACGAAGTCCAAAATTATTAAATTCCTTTATAGAAAACTCAAAAAGTTCGCGATTATCCGTTTTAAATTGTAATGCTCCGCCGTTTTTTAGAATCTTTTCATACTTTTTCAAAAAAATTCTGTGCGTCAATCGTCTGTTTTTATACGCATTTTTATCCCACGGGTCGCTAAAATTAAGATATATTTTTTCTATTTCCGCAACGTCAAAAATATCAAGAATTTGCGTCGCGTCAAAACGTAAAAATCGAAGATTTTCGACGTCCATATCCGCAACTTTTTCAAGCGCCCGCAATAAAACCGAATCAAATTTTTCTATTCCTATATAATTTATATTCGGATTTTGTTTTGCCGAATTTATTATGAAATTTCCTCTTCCAGAACCGATTTCTATATGAATTTTATTTTTGTTTTCAAATATTTTTTTAGCCCAAAGTCCTTTGAATTTTTGCGGATTTTGCACGACAATTTCAGGAAATTCGGCAAGTTTTTGCGGCGCGCTCGCTATGTTGCGCAATCTCATATTTTTTGCCCGTAAAGAACCGTTTCTTTAATGATTTCGCTTATTGTCGGATGCGCGAAAACTAAATTTTTAATATCATTTTCCGTAATTTCTTGCTGAACAATTAGAGCCGCCGCCGCGCTTATCTCTTCCGCGTTCGGCGAAATTAAATGCAATCCGACGATTTTTCGCGTTTCTTTTTCTATAACCGCCTCGCAAAGTCCTCTTTCGGAGATTTGCGTTTTTACGCGAAATTTTGCGTTTCCCGAAAGCGGCATTTGCTTTATTTCGTATTTTTCGCAAGATTCTGGCAATATTCCCACGCGAAAAATTGACGGTTCTGTATATAAAACGACGGGAATTTTATCGTAAAAAAGTGAAAATTTTTTGCCCATAATTTTATTTACCGCGCAAAATCCTTCTTGTGCGGCGGTATGCGCAAGCATCGATTTTGAATTTATATCGCCTACCGCAAAGCAGTTTTTTGCTTCGGTTTCGCAAAATTCGTCAGTTGAAATTCCGTTTTCGCCGATTTTCAAAGACAAATTTTCTATTCCTTTTATTGCGGCAAATTTTCGACCGTTTGCAAAATAAACGTTTTTAAAATTTTCAAAATTTTCAAAATTGCCGTCGTAATTTTTCACAAATTCTATTCCGCTTTTTTGCATATTCGACACGAGAATATTTACGGCGTTTTGGCTTAAATTTGCGCAAAATTTATCGCTTTTTTCTAAAATTCGTACCTTTGAGCCAAGTCCGGAAAAAATTTGCGCCGCTTCAAAACCCGCGATTCCTCCTCCGACAATATCGACGTTTTTTGGAATTTCGCCTTCCGTTTTTGGAAAAGAAATTCCTTCTTTTTTTGAAACAGAGCCGCTTGCGATAATCAAATATTTGCTTTCAAATACGGTATTTTCCGATTTTATTGCAAAAAATTCGCCGTTTTTTGGCAAAATTTCGGCTTCGTTTTCTATAATTTTTGCGTTAAATTTAATTAAATCGCTTTTGGATTTTTGTAAAAATGAATTGCGAATTTTATCGAATTTTTTATAAATTTCTTCAACGGGAATATTTTTTTTAACCGATTCCAAATACACTTTTGAAAGAACGCAACCGCAATTTAAGCAAACGCCGCCAAAAATATTTTTCTCGAAAATTACGGTTTTTAAATGAAACTCGGAGGCGGTTTTCGCTGCGGCAATGCCGGCGGTTCCGCCTCCGATTATACAAATATCAAACATTGAAAAATTATTTTTTCGCAGTTGTTTTCTTTGCGGCGGGTTTTGTTGCGGGCGCAGTATGCTTTGCAGCCGCAGGTTTCGCCGTCGCCTTTTCAGACGCTTCTTCTACCGATTCAACATTGGTCAAATCCAATATTGAATTGCTTGTTCCAAACGGCGAAGCGTGTTGCGGCAAGTCGGTATCCGGCTCCCAACGTCCGTCTATGGAATAACCAAATTGGTATGACCTTCCCGAGTCAATGTTCAATTTAACGGAAAAAGAACCGTCTTTGTTTTTCTTCATCGCCCAAACTTCCCAGTTGTCCCATTCGCCGGTAAGAATCGCTTGCGATGCGTCGTTTCTTATTTGAGTCGTAAATGCAACTGTCGCTTTTTTTGCCTTAGGCGTAATCTCTACAGACATTACGTTCCTCCTTAAAAATATAAAATATAACCAAATTCACGGCAAAAAATACTTTTTATCACATAAATTATGCAAGTAAATTTTATTTTATATGCGAAATTTATAAAAAAAGGCGTTTTTATGGAAATTTTTATTGAAAAATTGCTGACTTTGAAAGAACAAATTCTAAAAGAAACGGCGCGAGCAAAAAGACGGCTCGCAAAACAAAATATAGAATTTGAAAAATCGAAAAATTGGGAAATTTACAAAAAATTCGCCGATACGATACTTATAAATAAAAATTCGATAAAAAAAGGAATTCCCTTTGTAGAGTTGTCGGACGCGACGGGGCAAAACGTTAAAATCGAATTAAATACGGCGATTTCGGTCGTAGAAAACGCGGAAATGTACTACAAAAAAATGCGAAAAGGCAAACGCGGCTGCGAAAAATGCGGCGAAAATATAAAAATGGAAGAGTTAAAAATTGTAGAATTTCAAAAATTACTCGAAAAAGTTTGCGATTTTTTAGACAACGGATTTTTAGGACGAGAAAACGAAGTGGAAAATTTTCTCTATCTACATTTATGCAAACCGTCGCAAACCGAAAACGACAATAAAAAAGTAGAAAAAACGCATTTTCGTCATTACAATTATAAAGGATACGACATTTACGCGGGCAAAACAAGCGGCGACAACGACGAACTTTCCACAAAATTCGCAAATCCTTTCGATATTTGGTTTCACGCGGTCGGATACGCGGGTTCGCATTTAATAATTCGCCGCAAAAAAGGCGAGCCGTTTCCGCCAAACGATATTTTAAGCATTGCGGGCGGAATTGCGGTGTTTTTTTCAAAAGCGAAAAATTGCGGATACGCCGAAGTTCATTTTACGGAAGCAAGATTTGTGCGCAAACCGCGAAAATCGCCGACGGGTTTAGTTGTTGCCGAAAGATGCAAAACTATGCGAGTAAGCCCCGTCGACCCTCAAAAATTATTCAAAGAGTTAAAAAATGAAAGTTAATATATTAGCCGTCGGAAAAATTAAGGAAAATTATCTAAAAGACGGAATTGCCGAATACATAAAGCGACTTTCGGCTTTTGCGAGCGTTCAAATAATTGAAATTATGGATGAAAAATGTCCGCAAAATTTAAGCGAAGCGGAAAAGAAGAACGTTTTGCAAAAAGAAGGCGAAAAAATTTTAGCGCAAATTCCGCAAAATTCTTTCGTTTACGCTTTGGCAATCGACGGCGAAAAAATTTCGTCTAAAAAATTTAGCGAAAAAATACAAAATAATATGATAAACGGCTTTTCAAATATAACTTTTATTATTGGCGGAACGCTAGGACTTTGCGACGAAATTTTACAAAATTGCGATTTTCGTTTGTCGTTTTCCGATATGACTTTTCCGCACAAAATTATGCGATTTATTTTGTTGGAACAAATATACAGATGTTTCAAAATAATAAATAACGAGCCGTATCACAAATAAACGAAAGGAAAAATCGCCTTTAATTTTTTGCTAATTTCTGCTTCGCCTTAAACAACATCATACTTATGCGCGAAAGAATGTTCACTTCGTTGTCGCCGCTCGTTTCTATGGTCAAAAAATTCAAATTCGGATACATCGCTATAATCTTGCTTTGAACGCCGTCGGAAACGCCGCTCGAAGGCATACACCCAAACGGTTTCACCGAAATAAATCCGTCTATCTTTCCGTGGTAATAAATCGCTTCGGCAATTTCCAAATTTCCTTCGCCGCCGAAAATCGAAGTGTGATAATGCTC
This sequence comes from Chitinivibrionia bacterium, assembly GCA_009787445.1. Lineage (GTDB taxonomy): Bacteria > Fibrobacterota > Chitinivibrionia > Chitinivibrionales > Chitinivibrionaceae > WRFX01. The sequence goes on from WRFX01000026.1 coordinate 21,133, forward strand.
GTGTCCGAGTTTTGCCAATTTGTCCAAATCGTGAATTTCGCC
>WRFX01000027.1 GCA_009787445.1 Chitinivibrionia bacterium
GAATGGACTTGAAGCTGGTTTTCAAGCCGTTACGGCGGGTAATGCGGCGAGTATAAAAAATACAGGTTCTATTACGTCTTTTGGCGGCGGTTCAGGCGGACAGTTGAAAACTAAATCCGAGGTGGTTGATAATAAATATACTTACACTTATAGCAAGGCGGAGAGCGGCGGAGGCGGTAACAGTGCGCCTGGCACTTCCGAAGGTGGCGTTGGCGGTAATGGTCAAGTTATAATAGTAATTACTTATTACGAGTAGTTATTGCCGTAACTAATCGTAAGTTTTTTCAAAAAAAGAGCAGGTGCAAAACCTGCTCTTTTTTTTGAAAGCGAAGACGCCCCGCTTTTCAGTATCTGTAAAAATCCGCCTTATACGGACCGTTTACGTCCACGCCCAAATATTTCGCCTGCTTTTCGGTGAGTTTCGTAAGTTTAACGCCGATTTTCGCCAAATGAAGCCGTGCGACTTCTTCGTCAAGTTCCTTTCTCAAACGATAAACGCCGGGTTTGTAAACGTCTTTGTTTTTCCACAAGTCCAATTGCGCAAGCGTTTGGTTCGTAAACGAATTAGACATCACAAACGACGGATGTCCCGTAGCGCATCCCAAATTTACCAAACGACCTTCGGCAAGCAAAAATATTTCGTGTCCGTCGGGGAAAATATATTTATCTACCTGCGGCTTAATGTTAAGTTTTTTAATTCCCGAAAATTTTTCAAGTTTCGCGACTTCAATCTCGTCGTCGAAATGCCCTATATTGCACACAATCGCCTGATTTTTCATTTTCTCCATATGTTCAATGCGAATAATGTCGCAGTTTCCCGTAGTCGTAACGTAAATGTCGCCCCAGCCCAAAGTATCCTCGACCGTCGCGACCTGATAACCTTCCATAGCCGCCTGCAAAGCGCAAATCGGGTCGATTTCGGTAACTACTACTCTTGCGCCCAAACCCAAAAGCGATTTTGCGCAGCCCTTGCCCACGTCGCCGTATCCGCAGACGACCGCGACTTTTCCGGCGACCATAACGTCGGTGGCTCTTTTTATTCCGTCGACCAAACTTTCGCGGCAACCGTAAAGATTGTCGAATTTCGATTTCGTAACCGAATCGTTTACGTTTATCGCNGGAATGAGCAATTTGCCTTTTTCAAACATTTGATACAGACGGTGAACGCCCGTCGTTGTCTCTTCGCTNACGCCTTTAAGTTCCGCGACGACGTTGTGCCAGTGGTTTTTATCTTTTGCGTAAACTTCTTTAAGTAAATTTTTAATTACGTCTTCTTCGTGGCTTTCGGAAGCGGAATCGACCCATTTGTCGCCGTTTTCGAGTTCGTATCCTTTGTGAACGAGCAAAGTCGCGTCGCCGCCGTCGTCGACAATCATTTGCGGACCTTTGCCGCCGGGAAAGCTCAACGCTCTGAAAGTGCAATTCCAGTATTCTTCAAGCGTTTCGCCTTTCCACGCGAATACCGGAGTTCCCGTTTTTGCGATAGCCGCGGCTGCGTGGTCTTGCGTAGAAAATATATTGCAACTGCACCAGCGGACGTCCGCGCCGAGTTTTTTAAGCGTTTCGATAAGCATAGCGGTTTGAATGGTCATATGAAGAGAACCCATAATTCTTACGCCTTTTAACGGCTGGTCTTTGCCGTATTTTTCGCGGGCGGACATAAGCCCCGGCATTTCGTGTTCCGCGATGTCAAGTTCTTTTCTGCCCCATTCCGCAAGTCCCATATCGGCGATTTTGTGCGGCAATTCGTTCCACAAATCAGACATAATATCTCCTTTTTTTAATTAAAAAACAATAATTCCGCGCTTAAAATACTATAATGTTTCGTAAAAAAACAAAAAAAATAGTCCAAACTATAAAAAATAAAAATTTTTGTCGCATAGTTAGCGTATTGATTTGATACGTACCTTTTTGTTTTGTTGCAAATAGTATATTACCTGTCAAAAAAAAGGAATAATTTTTGAAAAATAAAATATTTTTGTTTATATTTTTGTTCTTTTTTTGCGTTTTCGCGCAGGAACAAGACGACGACATAGAGATAATTTTAGACGAAGACGACGAAATAATACTTGACGAAGACGGAGAACAAGAAGAGCAATTTTCAGGCAAAATGCCTGTGCAAATAGAATTTGTTGAAGCAGAATACGACAGTTCGCTTTTTGCGCAGGGAATTTTTGGCGATGTCGTAATGAATCTGCTCATAAGCGAAAACGGCGACGTGGATTCCGTAAGTATTGTGGAATCGCTTAACGAAATTTTGGACGAAGCGGCAACAGTTGCGGCAAAAAAATTTAAGTTTCAGCCCGCAATGCTTTACGATACGATTCCCGTCGCGGTCATAGTTCAATATGTTTATAGATTTTCAATAAACGAAGAACTTTACGAAGAAGAAATTATATCTTACGACACTTCCGCGACAAACGCAGTTCAGTCGGATTTTGACAATTACGAAGTCGTCGCGTATTACAAAGGCGAAGAAAAAGAAGTCGCGAGACATAAACTCACTATAAGCGAAATGCGAAAAATTCCCGGACTTTCGGGCGACGCGGTAAAAGTCGTTCAGGCGCTTCCCGGCGTTGCCCGCCCCGCCGCGACTCTCGGCACGGTAATCGTTAGAGGAACAAGCACTAACGACTCAAAATTTTTGCTCGACGGCACGGATTTGTTTTTGCTTTATCATTTCGGCGGAATGAAATCGACGTATAATTCGGAAGCGTTGGAATCCATTGACTTTTATCCGGGCGGATGGAACGTAAAATACGGCGACGCGACAGGCGGAGTTGTGGAACTAAAATCCAGAAAACCGAGAACCGACGGTTATCACGGATATTTGGAATTGAGCGCGCTCGATATGTCGTTTATGGCGGAAGGTCCGATAGGCGAAAAATGGAGCGTTTTGGGAACGGCGCGGCGAAGCCATTTCGGCGAAATAATTAAATTGGCTATGAAAATATCGGGCGCAGACAATATGGTTACGCTCGCTCCTTTCTATTGGGATTATGTGGTTCGCGCCGATTTTGCGCCAAACGACAGGCATCAATTTACGTTTTCGTCGTTTAGTTCCAATGATTCGCTTGCCGTAATTCTTAACGAAGACGCAACGGGCGGAAGCGCAAGCGTAACTTCGGGAAGCGCGGAATTGCGAGAAGCGACGAACACGCTTACGCAACGACTTTTTTTCAGCGTAAACGGAATAAATTGGAATTTTAAGATTACCGACAATTTGCAAAATTTTCTCGCTTTCAAAACCGAAAACGTCTACTCTTCTTTTGGCGCGATGGGCTTTGCGCGGTCGCTTACGGAAATAAACGGATTTCGCTATCACGACAATTTATCTTGGCAAATAAAAGACAGAACGAAAATAAATTTCGGACTCGACGGTTATCTCGGCGTAGTCGATATGGAATTGGATATGATAGGTTACAGGGGGCTTATTCGACACAAAAGAGACGATTGGGTTTTTTCGAGAACGGGAGTTTATGCGAATTTTGAAATTAAACCCGTCGAACGCTGGCTTATAGTTCCGGGAATACGTTACGATTATTATTCGGAATTGCTTCACGACGGAAGTATTTTGCCTGAATTTTGGGATTACGGCGAAAAATTGCACAAGGGAATTTCGGGCGAGCCGTCGTTTCGTTTGTCTTCGCGATACGCGCTAAACGACAAACATTTAATTAAAGGCGCGTTGGGGACTTACAATCAATCGCCAAAACCGCAAGGACAGGTTATTGATTCTCTTTACGGAAATCCAAATTTGCCGACGACAAACGCCGCGCATTACGTTTTAGGATACGAATGGCAAATTACCGATTTAATTTCTTTGGACGTGCAAGGATACGTTAATAGACAATGGAATATTCCGAGAATGGCGAGTTATTACGACATAACGACCGCAAAAACCGTCGACGATATAAAAATGTATTATTCCGACGCGATAGGTCGTTCTCGCGGCATAGAAATTATGCTTCGGCACAATCAAAACGACAGATTTTTCGGCTGGATTGCCTATACTTTGTCTAAAAGCGAGCGTAAAAATCCGCGAATTAACGCGATTTCCAAAAGCGGCTGGGCAAATTATGCGTATGACCAAACGAATAATCTTCAATTTTTAGCGTCGTATAAACTGCCGAAAAATTGGGAAATTGGCGGACGACTGCGCTATACTACGGGAAATCCGACGACTCCGATTGTCGGCATAGAATACGACCTTACGTCAAACAGCGTAGATAGAATAGGCGGCGTTCCAAATTCCGAGCGAATGGATCCGTTTTTTCAGTTTGATTTTCGCGCCGAAAAGAAATGGAATTACAAAAAGTCAAATCTTGCGGTATATTTTGACATTCAAAATTTATCGTATTTTATTTACAAAAGTCCCGAATTTATTTTATACAACGATTTTTACACGGAAAGGCATATAATTTCGATGCCGATAATTCCGAGTTTAGGAGTGCGTTATGATTTTTAAGAAAAAATTATGTTTTTTAACAATTTTAAGTTTGGCGACTTTGGCGATTGTCGCTTGCAGCGTTAATTTTAACGAACATTACGACAGGGTTGAAACGAGTAAAATTCGTCCGATTTCGTATCAGTTTAACAAACTGCTTTCTAATGAAGAAGGTAGTTGGCAAATCACTAATATCGCAGAAACCGCTCCCGGCGATACGGTACTGTTAGAAGTATTTTTTGCGGGCGACGGGGAAATTTCTCGCGAAAATATTAAATTTAGCGCCTGTTGGAATATTTATACCGACTTATACGGAAATCTTGCTCCGAGAGGCGAACCAAAACCGTTTACACCTATAATAAGTAAAATAGAACCCGATATGGGGGGGAAAATTGTTAGAGCAGTTTTTAAGATACCCGACGATATTCTTGAAAATTCCGACGCAATTCCAAACGATTTGAGCGGTTTTTTAGAAACTTATCAGATTGGCGACGGAATTCCGTACAACTTAAAAACAAAAACGGATGCGTTGAATTTTCTTAAAAATTTTTCGGAAAATGAATTATTCCGTTCCCAAATTCCTGCTGAAAATATTATAAAAATAGACGGATTGGCGCAAATATTTTCGTGTATCTACGAAATATATTTGGAAATACCCGGCATTCCCCGTACAAAAATTCGCCACACTGCAAGGTATCACGGGAGATTATGGCCGGTATACGTGCGCAAAAACTATAATCCAGTTTTATCGTATTTGTCTTTTTATCAAGGAAATCACAAATTATATGACGATATTAAAAAATTTTCGTTAAGCGGAAACAAAAACACGTATGTAATCATCGGTATTTCGGAAGGATGGTATGGTACCGACAAATTTTATACTCTGAAAGAAGCGTTTTCTCCGAATCCTGAATTGACGACTGAAAAATATAGTTTGCGCGTATTTTACAGCGACAATCTATACGGTAAAATTGAACTTGAAGACGGAATTTTTTTAAGTATTTTGGATTTTCCCGCCGGCGGCTACTCGCAAAATATAATAATTCACCGCGACAAACTAAAAGTCGGCGATAAGGGCTGGATTTGGATTATGGTCTACGACGAATGCTACGGCGTATCCAACTTTCCGCAAGGCAGAAGCATAGTGGGCGTTCCAATAGAATTTGTAGAGTAAAAACTCGCTAAATTTTTGTTATCGCCACCGTTATAATATAGTTGTCGCCGTCGGTAACGTATTTTTCCGTAAGAAAGGCGTCTTTGTTTACTTTGCGACCTACGTCAAATTCGGGAATTTCTAACGTAAACGCGCCCGTAAGCGGCTCTACGCTTCGCATTAAACTTCCCGCTATGGTATTTGCAAATTCCAAAAGAACGTCAATAACAATATTTCCGTCCGTTTCGGAAGCGGTTCCCGGCACGGCAAGGTCTTTTGTTATGTGTTCCATAAAATCTTCATGAACGAGCAATTCCAAAGAATACATAGCAAGGTCGGTTTTAATCCAAATATTTCCGTTTAAGTATTCTTCGCCTCTTTTTTCTTCGTCTTCTTTGTCGTCGTCGTTTGCCTTTATTATCGACAAAAAAGCCATAGATTCAAGCGACGCCGAAACGGAGGCGTATAATTCGTCGGCAAGTTCGGGTATTTCGTCTAATGTTTTGTACATTACCATTCTCCTTCTGTTTCTTCTGGTTTATTATTTTCGTTAGATTCGCTTTCTTCGCCGTAATCTCCCCATCCGTCGTCTTGCGAATCGCTTTCTTTTTTTCCTAACAAGTCGGTCGCGATATTTATTACGTCGGGCGCGGTAAACGGCTTTGAAAGAATTTTTGCCGCGCCCAATTTTTCCAACTCCGCTCTTTGTTCGTTGTTTCCCGCCGAAGACATTACGATAAAAGGAATATTGCACAGCACGGAATCCGCTTTTAAGCGTTTTGCCAAGTCAATCCCGTTGCATTTGGGCATATTTATATCGGTGATAATCAAGTCGGGTTGAATTTCTTTCAGTTTTTCCATCACTTCAAGCCCGTTCGACGCTTCAAAAAATTCGCAGTCGGGAACGCCGGAAAGTTGAATGCATCTTACCATAAACGCTCTCGCAAGAGCCGAATCGTCCGCTATAAACACTTTAGGCATATATTTTCCTCCTTATATTTTCCAGTTTTCTTTGTTTGGACTTGAAATTTCTACGACGCCGTTTGCTTGATAAAGCGTTACGGTTCGCGAAAAATCGCCGCCCGTATCGTCGCTTCTCGGCGCAAGTCCGTATTTCCATAAACTCTTTTTTATTGCCAGAGCGTTTCGTTTTCCAATGTTGAACGTATTGGCGTCGTCAACCACGTTTGCGCCTCCGCATATTTTTACCACTAAATCGCTCGGCTGAGAAAGCAGACCTTTCGTTTCGCGTTTCATCGCGTCAAAAAGCGCTTCTACCGCGGTATCGGCAAAATATCCGGGAAGCGTATCCACTTTATCAGGCGAAATTCTCGACTCCGGAAGCACGACGTGCGCCATACTGACGCAGCGGGTTTTTCTGTCGAGTATCATAAGCGCGACGCACGAGCCGAGCGCGTATGTTTTCAAAATCGCGCCGGCTTGCGCCGTTGCGGCAAGGTCCCCAACTCCTAAAACTGTTACGTTTCCGTTTTTATTCATTAACCCCTCCCCAAGTCATTAACGTCTTACGTCGTGAAAGCATAAAATAATTTTTTTTCCCAATTACAAGCAATACCAAATTACGCTTTTTGATATATTGCCGAACGAATGTGCTTAAACGGAGTGTCCAATCCGTTTAACGTTTCGGAATGCCCTATATACAAATATCCGCCTACGCGCAACTGGTCGTAAAGTTTTTTCGCCAACTCCGCCTTTGTTTTGTTGTCGAAATATATCATAACGTTTCGGCAAAAAATCATATCGAAATCGCCCTTAAAAGGAAATATCGGCGTCATTAAATTGAATTTTCTGTACATAACTTCGCGGCGAAGTTCTTCTTTTATTCGATATCTCCCGTTTACGTAATCAAAATATTGCTGCAACGTCGGCTTGTCTATTTTATCCAATCTTTCGTAAGGATAAACTCCCGCTACCGCCTCCCGTAGCGCGTCTTCGGAAATGTCCGTCGCCAAAAGTCCCGCTTCCCAAAGCGAATAATCGTGTCCGAAAAATCGTTTTAAGTGAATCATAATCGTGTACGGTTCGTCTCCTTTTGAAGCGGCGGCGCACCAAAGTTTAAGTCGGCGATGTCCCTGTTTTAATCTAAACGCTTTCGCTTCGGGAAGAGCGACTTTTTCAAAAAATTCAAAATGGTCGTATTCGCGATAAAAGAAAGTGTGATTAGTCGAAATGCGATTTACAAGTTCCGACAAACTTGCCGACGAATTATCCCTTTCCAAGTAGTCGAGATATTCCTTGAAAGAATCAAAATTATGCGACCTCAAAACTTTCTGCAAACGTCCTATAACCAAACTTTTTTTCGAATCCGACAGGTTTATTCCAAATTTGTCATAGACCAATTTGGAAATTCTGTTAAAATCACCGTCGCTTATCATTATCACGCCGTGAACTACGTCATTTGGTTGCATCATAATTGTTTCCTCACACTTCTTTGTTAATGTTGATGTTTATCTTTGAAACCGAAATCTTTGATTTTGCGGTTACTTTTTCCAAAGCCATATCGGCGAGCGTATTTATGTCCAAAATAAGCGCTATGGAACCGTCTCCCAAAATTGTACAACTGCTTGTTCCTCTCGCTTTGTTTACGTACCCCGAAAGTCCTTTTATTACTATCTGTTGCTGTCCGACTATTTCGTCTACAAAAAGAGCGATATAACTGTCGTCGCTTTCTACGACTATTAAAATTCCGTCTTCTGGCATTTCTTTGTAATCGCTTTGAAACAAATTTCCTACGCGCACGATGGGAATAAGTTTGTCCTGAAATTTCAAAATTTCTTCGCCTTCGGGCGAATACGTTATCAGCGATTTGTCGTATCTTAAATTTTGTTTTATGTTGAGAGTCGGAATTATATAAAGCGATTTTACGGCTTTTATTATCATTCCGTCGATAATTGCGAGAGTCAGCGGAATCCTTATTATAAATTCCGAACCGTGTCCTTTTACGGTTTTAATGTAAATTTGTCCGCGAAGTTCTTCTATGTTTTTTTGCACGACGTCCATTCCTACGCCTCTTCCAGAAATATCCGAAATAATTGTCGAAGTAGAAAATCCCGGACGCATAATCAAACGCCAAATATCGTCTTCGGAAAGTTGTTCGTCGGGAGTTATAATTTTTTGTTCGAGCGCTTTTTGCAAAATTCTTTCTTTATCGAGTCCGTGTCCGTCGTCTTTTACCGAAATCCAAACCGCGCCGCTTTTGTGTTCGCTCGAAAGAGTAATTGTTCCCGTTTCGTTTTTTCCTGCGGCGATGCGTTCTTGCGGCGTTTCTATTCCGTGGTCGCAGGCGTTTCTTATGATATGCACAAGCGGGTCGTTAATCAATTCCGACACCGATTTATCGACTTCGGTATCTTCGCCGTTTGTTACGAAAACTATTTTTTTGCCGACGTGTTTTGCCAAATCGTGGACAAGGCGAGTCATTTTTTTGTATATTCCGCTCAACTGAACCATACGCAAAACCATAGTCGCGTCTTGCAGGTCGGCGCAAATTCTTCGCAACTGATGTATGCTTCTGTTAAGCGATTCGTCCGACAGCGCGGAAACGACGGGATTTCTCGTTACCATACTTTCGGCAATGGATAATTCTCCCGCTAAATTTATTATGTTTTCCAATTTTTTAAGATTAACGCGAACGTCCTGTTTCAGTTGCGATTGAACGCTGGAAGCGCCTGTGTCCGTCGCGACCGGAGTCGTCATTTTCGCCTCGATTACTTCTTCAAAAAACATTTTTTCTTTTTCGCTAACTTTTTCCTTTTGAACTTCTACAACGGGTTTCGGGGCTTCCACAGGTTTTGGAACTTCGACTTTTGGCTCTTCCGCAGGTCTAACTTCCTGCACGGGAATCGGCTCGTCTTTATGTTCTTCCGCTTGTTCTTCTTCTGTTTTGTGTTCTTCTACTTTTGCTTCTTCCGCAGGTTTTACTTCTTCTACTTTTTGCGGTTCTTCCGCTTTAATTTCTTCCGCAGGTTTTACCTCTTCCGCAGGTTTCGCTTCTTCTATCGGTTTTGCTTCTTCGACTTTTGTTTCTTCTGTTTTTTGCTCTTCCTCTTTATGTTTTTCCGCTTCGTCAAAATCGACGAAATATTTATTGTCTTCCGCTTTATTTTCTTCTACTTTTTGCGGTTCTTCTACTTTAACTTCTTCCGTCGCTTGAACTTGCGGCGCTTCTCCGGGAAAGCACTGCGGGAAAGTTTGAACCGCTCTTTTTCTATATTCTTCGTAATTTTGTATCGCGACTTTTCCGCCTTGTTCAAAAACTCTTATTCCGTCGCGTAGAACGTCTAAAAAACTGAGAAGAAACGAAACCAAATCGTCGTCGACGGCAAGTTTTCTGTCGCGAACCGCTTGCAAAATCGTTTCCATAGTATGACTTACGCTTTTCATATCTTCCGTGCGCATAAACGAGCAATTTCCCTTGAATGAGTGGATATTGCGATAAGCGTCGTTTACCGTTTCTGCGTCAAAACCGTTTTGTTCCAAGAGTAGAAAATCCTCTTCTATTGTGCTTAATTGCTCGTTTGAATCCGCAATAAAACCTTCGCGCATATCGTCTGAAACTACAATTTTGTCTATCTCTTCTTCCATCGCCGCGACGTTTTTCACGACGGGAATCGCCGCGGTTTTGCGTTTTTCTGTCGGTTTTTCGTCGCTTTTTACTGCGGGAATCGAAGCGGTTTTTCGCTTCGATTGCGCTTTTGTTTCGGTTTCCGTCGATTTTTTAGTTTCGTCGCCGCTTTTTACTACGGGAATCGCCGCAGTTTTGCGTTTTGATTGCGCTTTTGTTTCGGTTTCCGCTTTTGTCGGCTCTGTTTTTATCGGTTCTTCTTTTGCCATTTCTGTTTTTGTCTTTTCCTCTTTTATTGGTTCTTCTTTTGTTATTTCGATTTTTGCCGTTTCTTCTTTTATCGGCTCATTCTTTTTTATTTCAAGCGTTTTCTTAATTTCAGCCGCTAAATCAAAACTTTGTCCGTTTGTTTTCGGCGTTTCTTTTAGAGTTTCCGCTTTTGGAGTTTCAGTTTTTGGCTCTTCAATTTTTGGCGTTTCTTCTTTTTTGTCTTCTTTCGGCGTTTCGATTTTCGCAGTTTCGGTTTTTGTCGGCTCTGTTTTTGCGGGTTCGTTCTTTTTTGCTTCGAGCGTTTTTTTAATTTCCGTCGCCAAATCAAATGTTTGTCCGTTCATTTTCGGCGTTTCAATTTTCGGTTCTTCTTTCGTCGTTTCGACTTTCGCCGCTTCCGTTTTCGCCGCTTCTTCCTTTTTGTCTTCTTTAACCGTTTCTGCTTTTGCCGCTTCCGCTTCCGTTATTTTCGCTTCGATTTTTGCTACCGTGTTCTTTTTTTCTTCGACTTTTTTCGCTTCGAGCGTTTTTTTAATTTCAGCCGCTAAATCGAAAGTCGGCTCGGCTACTTTTGGCGCTTCGGCAGGTTTTGCCTGCGGTTTAACCGCTTCCGTCTTTGTTGTCGCGGTCGCGGGAGCGCTCTTTTTTTCTTCTGGTTTTTGTTTCGGCATCGTCTCTTCTTTCTTAATGGGTTCCGGTTGTACTTTCACCGTATTTTGCGGAGTTTGCGGCGCGGGAGTTTGCGCTTGCGGAGTTTGCGGCGCGGGAGTTTTTTGCGGTTCGGCGTCGGGTTTTTGTCCTTCCGCTTCAAACATCATCGGAAAAGTATTTTCGGCGTTTTTTGTAAGTTCCGCCAAATTCGGTATTTTTCCGTGTCCGCCGTTGCCCAAATCTTCTACCGTGCTTTTTACAACGTCCAAATAATCTAAAAGGAACGAAATATTGTCCTGCGTTACATTCACAACCTTATTTCTTATTCCGCCCATTATCGTTTCCATAACGTGGCATAAATTTTGCAATTCGTACAAATGCACAAATCCGCAATTTCCTTTTATCGAATGGACGTTGCGGTAAGCGGTATTTACGGTTTCCTGTTCAAAGCCGCTTTCGGACAATTTTAGAAAAAACTCTTCGGCGGAAGATATTTGCTCTTCCGTATCGGCGATAAAATCAGGCAGGATATCTCTGTCTATTTCAAATACATCGTCGTCCGTTGATACTTCGTCGTTTGGCATATTTGCACACTTCCTTGATTAAAAAATCAAAAACCGTTTCTAATAACTTGATATAATATAATTTTTTTTATACTTGTATACGCGAAAAAAAACAATAAATATTGAAAAATTTTGAAAAATATTTAAAATTTTATGTTTTTTAACTTTTTTTCTGTGAATTTTAAGAATAAAAAATTATTTTTGCAGGTAAAAATGAAAGGTGAAACTATGAATTACGAATATTTGCGACTTTTAGCACAATCGTATCCGAGCATCGATTCCGTTTGTACGGAGATAATTAACCTGAAAGCGATTTTGTCGCTTCCCAAAGGAACGGAACATTTTGTAAGCGACATTCACGGCGAATACGAAGCGTTTGACCATATTTTGCGAAATTCTTCGGGGATTATTCGCAACAAACTCGAAAAACTTTTCGACAAGGAAATGACCGACAAGCAAACTCGCGAACTTGCGACGCTAATTTATTATCCGAAAAGAAAATTGGCGCTAATTCATAAAAATTGCGAAAATCTTACGGAATGGTACGAAATTACGCTTCATCGGCTAATTAGATTTTGCGCGATAGTTTCGGAAAAATACACTCGTTCAAAAGTAAAAAAATCGCTTCCAAAGGAATTTTCTTATATTATCGACGAATTGATTTACGAACACAAAGGCGACAAAGAAAATTATTACGACAACATTATCAGCGAAATTATCGCGCTTGAACGCGCCGACGCTTTTATTATCGCGCTTGCCGAAACCATACAGGTTTTTGCGGTAGATTATTTGCATATTCTTGGCGATATTTTTGACAGAGGACCGCTTGCGCACAAAATTATGGATAAACTTTTGTATCATAACAAAGTGGATATTCAGTGGGGAAATCACGACGTAGTTTGGATGGGCGCGGCTGCGGGAAGCGACGTTTGCGTCGCGGAAGTTCTGCGCGTCTCGCTGCGTTACGGAAATTTTTTAACCGTAGAACAGGGATACGGAATTTCGCTGCGTCCTCTTGCGGTTTTTGCTATAAGAACTTACGCCGAAGACGATTGCGCGATGTATCGTCCCAAAAGCGAAAACGACAGTTTTTCGGAAAGAGAAAAAAGCGAACTTGCGAAAATGCACAAAGCGATTGCCGTAATTTGCTTCAAATTGCAGGGAGAATTGATTTCCCGCCGTCCAAAATGGAATTTGAAAAATCGCTTACTTTTGTCAAAAATAAATTATTCCAAAAACACCATAACGCTTGACGGAGTGGAATATCCGCTGAAAGACAAAAAAGGATTTTGCACCATAGACCCCAAAAATCCGTACAAATTAACCGACGGCGAGCGCGAATTGATGGACAAACTGAAAAATGCGTTTGTTCAAAGCGGAAAATTGCAGCATCACACGCATTTTTTATTTTCGCACGGAAGTATGTATTTGTGCATAAACGACAATTTACTTTTTCACGGCTGCATTCCGCTAAATAGCGACGGAACGCTTAAAATTGTGGAAATGTTTGGCAAAAAACTGAAAGGGCGCGCGCTTCTCGACGCTTTTGACAAATATGCGCGACAGGGATTTTTTGCGACGGACAAAAAAAGCAAATTATTCGGGCAAGATTTACTTTGGTATTTGTGGGCTGGCGAAGATTCCCCGATTTTTGCAAAAAACAAAATGGCGACTTTCGAGCGTTATTATATCGACAACAAAAATTTGCACGTCGAAACTAAAAATCCGTATTACGATTATCGCGAAAACGAAGAAGTTTGCGACAATATTTTGCGCGAATTTGGTCTAAATCCCGAATATTCGCACATAATAAACGGGCATATTCCCGTTAAGGTGAAAAAAGGGGAAAAACCGAGCAAGGCAAACGGAAAACTTATGGTTATAGACGGCGGATTTTCAAAGGCGTATCAATCGGTTACGGGAATTGCGGGATATACGCTTATCTTTAATTCGTGGGGAATGTCTCTTATTTCGCACGAACCTTTTACGACGACCGAAGACGCGGTTTTGCACGAAACCGACATTATTTCCACTCGCGATATTGTGGAATTTAATCAGAAACGAATTTTAATAAAGGACACCGATATCGGCTTGGTTTTGAGTAAAAAAATTTCAGATTTGCGCGAACTTCTTTCGGCTTACAGAGACGGAACAATCATAGAAGAAAGAAAATAAAATTTTATCTTTTTACGCCGATTTTAGCGGAATACAAATAAAGTTTTTTGCTCGTTTTTCCTTTCGCTTCCGCGAGTACTAAATATGCGCCGTTAGAAACGTATCTGCCCGTTTTGTTTGTCAAATTCCAAACGAAAACTTCGCCGCTTTTGCCGTTTGTTTCAAATACGACGTTTCCTAAATTATCGTAAATTACAATATTTACGGTCGCGTTTTCGGGAGTTTTTACGTCTATCTTTGCAAAATCGGAAACCACGCTTTTTTCAAATAAAATTCCGTTTTTGCCGTCGAATTTTTTGTAATTGCCAACGGAAACTACGGGTTCTACTACTTCTCCTCCCATAAACTTAAACGAAACGGTTCTTGCGTATTCGTCGCGAACAATATCGGTAACTGGCTTATTGGTATTTGCTTTCGCCCACGATTTTGAATTTGGAATTGAAACGTCCGTAAAACTGTCAAATATGTCGCGGGGAAAAACGTCGTTGGAACGCGGATTTCTCGATGTCGCGGGACAGCCGTTGGCAACTTCGCATCCCGCTTGTTTTACGTAAATCCCTCGCCTGCTTGCGTTGTTGTTAATTTCGTTTTTGGCTAACGACCAATTTACGCCCGCTTTGTCTACGTGATAAATAAGCATACCGCTTGCGGGAATGCTGCCGTCTTCCCAACCTGCTCTTTGACGATTTTCGAGTAGAAAATATTCGTTTTTCGTCGCCGTATTTATTCTATACACTACTCCCAATTCAACTTCGTTTGGGTCGGGCAAAGTTACGTCTTGCGGCGATTCCAATTCCGTCGAAGCCGCCCAGCCGACCGTTACTCGCGGTTCAGCCGAAAGAAACGCGGGAATGTCGCCTCTGCCGTTCCAATTTCCCGTAGCCATAAGACACCACGCGTCCAAATCGACAGCCGTTCCGGTTGTATCGTAATTCGCGTCGTAAAAATCGGGAAGTCCGAGTACGGAATGTCCGAGTTCGTGCGCAATAACGCCTATGCCCGTAATTTGCGAGCCGCTATTATTGCGCAGTTCGGGAGTGCAGGAATATCTGTTCATTCTTTTTGTGTTATTTGTTATAGTTTGAAACGACGAAGCGTGAGACCATATCGCGGTGTTTTTTGCCGCTCCCGCTTCTTGTCCGTAACCTGCAAAAATAATATGCGCGGCAATAGCGTATGCGCCATTTGCAGGGTCGGGATAATTAGCAAAACTGCATCCGTCCGCGATTGCCGCCAAAACTGCGGCGCGAGCCATTCTTGCGCCTGCGCCGTTGCCTCCGTTTCCGTTGTGGTCGTAATACGATATAGGATTAGGCAAAGTGTAAGGTCCAAAAACGTCTACCTGCAAATCAAATTTTCCGTAAGAATTTAAGTAAAAATAATCGTTCAAACTTCCGGGAATTCTCCCGTTGTCCGTATAACTTATCTGATTAAACAAACTTTCAAATTGCGCTTTCGTTCTTGTGAACTGCTTATCTCTAAACGCCACGAGAATAACGGGAACGCGAATAGTTCCCTGAATCGGCGCAGATTTTATCTCTTCTTGCGTATCTTCTCTTATCGCGCTTATTTGTCGCAAAACGTTAATTTGCGAATCGCTAAATCTTAAATTTCGGGGGAGTTTTTGCAAAAATTTTATCTCTTCTTGCGTGCGTTCGCGTTCGTTTTTGGCGCGTATTCCCGATAATTGCAAATCGCCGTATTCGTCCAAAATTGCGTATTCCAATTCGCCGTCGCCGTTTACAAGCATAGTATAATCGTCGAGAGTCGTGCGCCAATTTATCCATTCGTCGCCGCGCAATTTAACGGTAATTATAGAGCCGTCGGGTTGTTCTATGTCTATCGGATACGGATAAGCCGAAACTCCGCTTACGCGCTGGGCAAGCGAAAAAAATATAAAAATCGGTATAATTATCGAAATTTTGTTGGGAAAAAATAAATTTTTCATAAAAATGGTTTCCTTAAAAAATTGTCTCAATAAAAACGTAAAATAATATATTTTAAGCGGAAATTGTAAAAAAGTTTGTAAATTTACGCTATTTTATTGCGGAATAACTTATTTTTACCGTCGCGTTTATGGATTAAAGAGATTTGAGGACATTTTTATGACGGATACGCTTATTAAGGCAATTTCAAAATCGGGAACGATAAGGGCTTTCGCGGCGATTACTACAAATACCGTAAATAGCGCCTACGAAATCCAAAAACCCGCGACGCTTTCGGGAATAATTTTGGGAAATACGCTTACGGCGGCGCTTCTGTGCGGCGCAACTCTCAAAGGAAGCGGGGAGCGAATTTCCTTAACGTACAAAGGAAACGGCGTTATCGGCAAAGCGATGGCTGAAGCGACGGCAAACGGCAAAGTAAGAGGATACGCGGCTAATCCGCAAAGCGAATTTTGCGAAGATGTAGATGTAAAAACGCAAATAAACGAAGCGATAGGAAAAAATTCGCAACTTACCGTTTGCAAAGATTTAGGATTGAAACAGCCGTATTCGGGAACAATAAACTGCGTAACGGGCGACATTGGTTCAGACGTCGCGTATTATTTTACTCAATCCGAACAAATTCCCAGCGCCGTGGCGGTTTCGACTATTCCAAATAACGATAACAGCGGCGTAGAAATTTCGGGCGGATATTTGGTGCAGAAAATTGCGCAAAACGAAAAAATAAACGCGAACGAAACGACGGAATTGGAAAAAATATCTTTGGCTACTTCGGCATTTTCTTTAAATTCGACGCTTTTAGAGAAGAAAAACCCCGAAGATTTGCTGAAAAATATTTTTTCAGACGTCGAATACGAAGTTTTAGACAGCGTAAATTTGTCCTTTGAATGCGCTTGCGACAAGGAAAATCTGCTAAACGCGCTGAACTTATTCGACGATGAAACGAAAAAAGAAATTAAACGAACCGACGATAAAATTCAAATAATATGTGAATTTTGCAAGAAAATTTATTATATTTTACCACAAGAAGTGCGGTAAAAGAGTTCTTTAAACGAACCTGTTTTAACGAGAGCGAGGACTGACAAATGAGCGGAAACAAAGAAAACGACGTTTTAGCGTATATTGACGACGATGGCGTGTGTAGAATTAAACTTATAGGCGAAATTCGATATAATTCGAGCGCAAAAGGATTTATCGATTTCGTCAGCGAAAAAGTCGCGGAAGACGAAGTTAAAGACGTGATTGTAGATTTGCGCAAATGCGATTATATCGACAGCACAAATATCGGAGTTTTAGCAAAAATCGCCACGATACAAAAAGATAAGGACGCGCCGAAAAAGCCGACTCTTATCTATTGCAGAGAATCGAAAGTGAACTCCGCAATAGAAGACGTGAGCATAAATCCGCTTTTTGACGTGCGTTTTTGCGGAACAAACGAAAACGGCAACAATCCATTGGACGACGGCTACAATTACCAGCGACTTCCGAAAGAAGAAACCACAAAACTTGAAATTTCTAAAATTATGTACGCGACGCATAAAATATTATCCGATTTAAGCGAAACTAACAAAGAGAAATTTAAGTCCGTAGTCGAATGTTTGGCGGAAAGCGTTCAAAAAAAGCATTAACGAGCGACAAAATTTCCGTTTACGACGTCTATGTAGAAATCTATCGCTTTGGGTTCCATTTTTTGCGTCGTCTCTAACGAGACAATTACGCGATTTTTCGTCGGTTTTACGTTTTTTAACGTGTTTGGCGTTGTGTAAAATTCTTGCGTATTTCCAAATGTTTCGTAATCGTAAAGCGTGTAAATTACCGATTCGCCCGAAACGCCGCGGATTACGTTGTAACTTCCGCCGCGAACAGAAATTCCGTCCTTGTGAAGCGGCGGTTTTATTTCCGAAATGTAGTCGAATCGTTTATAAACTATCGCGACAAGATATTCAAAAAGCGAAAGTTCCTGTTTTCCTCTGTCGACGGTTATGGTATAAACTACCGGATGCGGCGCGGCTCTTGCGGGTTCCCAAAGTACGTTTTTTTTGACTTCTCTTGAAATTTTTTCGTCTATTTTTACGTCAAATTCAAATTCTTCGTCTTTGTATAATTTAGGATATTTTATTTGAAAATTTTCGATAAAAGAATATCTTTCCGTAAAAATAAAACTTACTCGTCCGTCGCGTTCTTCGGTTTTCCAAAACGATAAAACGGGTTTTGTTTCTTTTGGCGAAAAATAAAAATCGCCTCTGTCGCGGTCTTTTATAATACTGTTATTTTCGTAATTTTTCGGAACGAAACATTTTTTTGACAAAAGCGAATATTCGTTCAAAAACGACGAAGAAACCGCGACGTTTACGTAAAGAGAATCTAAAATCGCAAATCCTTCGGCTACTCTTCCCGCCTTAATTTTATTAACTCCGACGAGCCAAAACGATTCGTATTTTTGCGGAAATTGTTTTTGCATAATTTTACCGATAGAATCGCAAAAAAAGTATCCTTTTTCGTTTTCTAATTGATAATAATAATGCCAAAGTAGCGCCTGCATAAAATAGAGAGTCCATAAATCGTCAGCCCAAATTTGCGAATTTAATTTGTTTATCGCCGAAATAATTTTTTCTTCGATTTCTTTTTTTTCGACAGGATGCTCCCATTTGCGCGTCCAATCCTGCGCGTAAGGTTCTATGGAATGCGAAATTTCGTCGAGCATTGCGCCTATCGCGTTGCTCGATACGTAAATCGGCACAATATCGGTTGCGGAAATTGCGAATGAAAAATTGCAAAAAAACAAAATCGCTATTATTATCGCACTTTTTTTAGCCATTATTTTATCTCTTTATTCGAGCGTAAATTTTAAACTTGTTTTTGGAAGTTTTAATAAATAAATTCCCTTTGAAAGTCCCGATAAATCTACGCTGTTTTCGTTAAATTCCTTTATAATTTTTCCGTTTGCCGAATAAATTCTTGCTTTTTGGATATTTTTTGCATTTGCGTTTATTCGTAAAATTCTATTTTGTATAACTATTGAAACCGTGCCTTTTTTGTTGTAAAATTCGCGATTGACGGCGACGATTTGCGGTTCGTTTAGCCAAATATTTCTAACGTATAGCGGATTGTCTATGAAAGGATTTCTGTTTTCCTGCAATTTGTAAATTTCGTTGTTTCTGTCTATCTCTTTTTGGCTTACGGGGTCGTTTTCGTGCCATCTTAAAAGCATTTGTAAAGCCCATTCCTTAAACGCGGGATATGGAGAGCCGTCGAGCATTTGTTTTGCGCCCGCGTTTTCGTACCAGTCCTCTATAATGTCTTCGTAGCGCGTTACTATGTAAAAATATGTTCTTGCAAAATCGCCTTTATATTCGTCGTCGGGTTCATAAACCGTTCCCGTGTGTCCTAAACCCGCTCTTGCGCGTCCGTATTTTCCTTTTCCGTTTTCTTTTATTGTGTTGGTTTCGCCGACTTCTCCGTAAGGAAAATTATTTCTTTGCGAATTTATTATCGCGTCGGTCGGATAAAGATGAAACAAGTCGGTAAACATCGGCATAATTTCGCCGCCAAACCAACTTTTCGGAAAGGAATGTTCGCGATTATAACAGTCGCAAGTGGTTCTAGCGTTGCCGCGTCCGCATTGATTTATAAAAAATTCAAACACACATTCCGAATACATATCCCAAACTGCGCCGTCTTCCGCGACGTCGGTTTTTTCAAAAGCAGTCCATAATGCGTCGTAAGATAGAGGCGTGTGGTCTAAAATTATTTCGTGCAGCGCAGATTTTAGTTCCGCGCCGATTTTTCCTTGCGCGGCGTCGTAATATCCTTGCGGAATTTGCGCGAACGCGGCAAAATACTGCGCGAATAATAGAAAAATAACTTTGAAAATATTTATGTTCTTGTTTTTTTTCATAAATTTTCCTTTTTTAAGTTGAATTTCAGATACAAAATACTATTTTGCTAAAAAATATAAAATATGAAATTGCAATATTGGGTAAAAATCTATATTTACTCCAATATTAAATATTAAAACGGGTTTATTTTTGAATGCGTTTATTTACCGCACAATTATGCAGTTATTTTTATGTCCTTTGGGAATTTCCTCTAATATTTCCGAATTTGGCATCATTAAAAATGCGCGTTTTTTTGTATTTTTCAATAAAATTATATTATCCGCGTTAATTTTATTTTGCTTTTCGTTTCGGTTTTCATTTTTCGCCAAATAGTATTTTTACTCCGAAATTTTACGAGAAAGGAAATTTTTATGGCGAATTTGTATCGCACGCACACTTGCGGCGAACTTTCAAAGCAAGATATCGGCAAGGAAGTGAAACTTTGCGGATGGATTCACAACAGACGCGACCACGGCGGAGTGCTTTTTATCGACTTGCGCGACCATTACGGACTCACGCAAATAGTAATCTATCCCGATAATCAAAATCAGTACGCAATAGGACATTTGCCGAAAGAAACGGTTATCGAATTTTCGGGCGTCGTCGTCGCGAGAACGGAGGAAAATATAAATCCTAATATGACGACCGGCGAAATAGAAATAACGGCGAAAGATTATTCGGTTTTGGGCGAATGCGAAGCGCTGCCTTTCCCCGTTTTTCCCGAAAAGGAAGCGCCCGAAGATTTGCGGCTTACGTATCGCTATATCGACCTGCGAAAAGAAAACCTGCACAAAAATATTATTATGAGAAGCAAGGTGATAGCGCATTTGCGGCAAAAAATGTCCGAGCACGGATTTATGGAATTTCAAACGCCGATTTTAACGAGTTCGTC
>WRFX01000028.1 GCA_009787445.1 Chitinivibrionia bacterium
GAATTTAAAGGGAGGTTTAAATTCCCGGTTGTTTAATTAATTTTTAAGAAAGGAGTTTCTAAATGAAACTTAATTTTTTGTTTTTGACCAAATTGTTGGTCTGTGTGTTTTTGGTGTGCGGTATTATGTTTTTTGCGGGTTGCGGCGACGACGACGACGAAAAAATCGACGGCGGCAAAACGGGGGAAGTCGCGGGAGTTTATGAAGGCGATTACAAAGGAGCAAAGGCAACGGCTACTTTTAGGCAGAATGGCAGCGGAACTATTGTAACGGATTTTGGCGGCGGGGATAAAATAACGGAGAATTTTACTTGGCGGGTGAGCGGTTATTTTGATGGTAACCCTGTGTTGAAAATTAAATTCGAGGGGGAGGACGAAGAAGAAATGGACGAATTTAAATTTGACGGGAAAGATACTATAGAGTTTGGCGTAATGACTTTAACAAGGAAAAAATAATTAACTGAAAAGGCGTACTTTTTCAAATACGCCTTTTCCATTGCGCTATTCCTGCAACTCAAAATCAGATTTCGGATGCTTGCAAAGCGGACAAACAAAATCGTCGGGCAAGTCGCCGTCGGTTTCGTGGATGTATCCGCAGATTCTACAAACGTACGTTTTTTTGCCGGAATTTTGCGGTTTTGCCGCAGGTTTCGGCTTTATATTGTCAAAATAATACTGATACGAAAGCGAAGCAACATTTGACAAAACAACCGCCTCGACAACTTCGGCGACAAAAAGCGAATGCGTTTCAAACTCGCTTACGGAAATTACTTTCGCCGAGAAAAACGCATTCGTATTTTGTTTAATATAGTATATATTATTTTCGCTTTTTTCGCAGGATTTTTCAAAACCCGCAAATTTATCAACATCGCGCCCGCTTTGAAATCCGAACCTCTTAAAAATATCAAAATCCGCGTCGGTCGTAAGCGCGGAGACGTTAAAAACGCCCGAATTTATAATCAAATCGTGCGTAAAATTCGTTTTGTTTACCGCGACGGCGATTCTCTTTTTCGGCGCGTCCGTAATTTGCATAACCGTATTGACTATACAGCCGCCGTTTTTGCCGTTTTGCGCGCAAGTCAAAACAAAAAGCCCGTAAGTCAATTTGAAAAACGCGCCCGATTCAATTTTGCTTTCGTGCGAAACCGTATTTTCAGCGTTTTTTTGCCGCTGAAAAACCGAATTTGCAATCGATTTAGATAAATTTTCTATCTCCGCCAAATTATCCCGCTTCACGCTTGACTTTAACGAAACCGAATTTTCCAAAAAATTTATGTTTTTAAGCGAAGACAAAATTTCTTTCGTTTTTTTTGCGGATTGCGCCGCCCAAGTGCCGTTTTCTATAAACGCGACCGTTCGATTTTGCAAATTATGCGCGGCAATATCGAGAAGAAGCGTTTCCATATTTATAAAAATTTGGGAATTGTAGGTCGCGCTTGCGAAAACGATATGACTGAATTTGAACGCTTGCGAAAGCACAAACGACGGATGCGAAACCGAAACGTCGAACATCGCTATATTTTTTAAGCCGAGTTCGGCAAGTTTTACCGCAAGAATATTCGCCGCGTTTTCGGTATTTCCATAAATCGAAGCGTAAGCGATTAAAACGCCTTCTTCTTCGGGCGCGTAAGAACTCCATTTTTGATATTTATCGATAAACCAGCCGAGATTTTTGCGCCAAACGGGACCGTGAAGCGGAAGTATCGCCGAAATTTCAAGCGNCGCCGCCTTTTTGAGAACCGCCTGAACCTGCGCGCCGTATTTTCCCACGATATTCGTGTAATAACGCCGCGCTTCGTCCAAAAAATCGCGTTCAAANTCGANTTCGTCGGCAAAAATATTTCCGTTGAGCGTCCCGAANGTTCCGAAAGCGTCNGCCGAATACAAATATTTGTCCGTCGCGTCGTATGTCATCATAACTTCGGGCCAATGAACCATAGCCGCCGTATAAAAAACGAATTTGTGTTTTCCGACGTTTATTTCGTCGCCTTCTTTTACGACGATAAACTGTTTTTCTATGTCGTCGGCAAAATCGAAAAACTGTTTAATCATTGAAAACGTTTTTGCGTTGCCTATTATTTTCACGTCGGGATAGCGCAAAACCAACTCGCCAAGCGTATGACAGTGGTCGGGTTCCGCGTGGCTTATTACTGCGTAATCAAGTTTTTTGTCCTGCAAAACATAATGCAAATTTTCAAAAAACACTCCGCTTGCCGATTTATCTACGCAGTCGAACAATATCGTTTCTTTGTCCGAAACCAAATAGGAATTGTAGGAAACGCCGTTTGGAATCGGGAATACGCTTTCAAACAGCGCGAGCCGCTTATCGTTAGAACCGACCCAAAAAACGTCGTCGTTTATTTTTCTCGTATTGTGCATAAAGACCTCCGACTTTTAAATATTTTTGAGGAGAATATAATTTTTGCCGCAAAGTAAAATTTAAAAGAATTACTTGATAATATTATTACCAATATAATATTTTAATTTGGCGTCAAAAATATATGTTTTACAAAACGGCAAAAACCGTAGAAGGAGCGTATTGTGAGAAACGAGGTTCAAAAAAGAGTATTGATTAGTAAATCAATCTTGTGCGCGGTCGCGATTTTGGTAATCGCCGCTGTTTTTTTCGTAGGATTCGGCGGGGGCGATAAACCGTCGGCGTTGGTCGGGCTGTGGATATATGGAAGCGGAGACGATGGTATTAGAAAAATGAAACTGTATAAATATGGAAGGGGATTGCTTAACGAAAGTACGGTTTCGTGGAAAGTAGAAAATAAACGTCTTGTAATTTCATCGTCCGATATTGCGCTTACCCGCGATTATAAAATATCGGGTTACGAACTTACTCTTGTCAATGACGACGGGGATAGCGCGATATTGGTAAAAAAAGAGAAATTGGGAGAATTTATAGAGAAACAGGCGACTGCGAAAGAAGCGAAACGCTTAAAAGAGGTTGCGGAAAAGGTAAAAGAATATACGGAACAGGCGAAACGGAATAAACCGCAAATAGAGCAGATATTAGAACAGTACTTCGTTTTTGTACAAGGCGGAACGTTTACAATGGGGTGTACAGCCGAGCAAGGCAAAGATTGCATAAACGATGATAAACCTGCGCATAGCGTAACGGTTAGCGATTTTTCCATCGGCAAGTATGAGGTAACGCAAAAGTTATGGAATTTGGCGATGGGCAATAATCCGTCTAAATTCAGGGGAGATGATTTACCAGTTGAAAGCGTAAGTTGGAATGACGTTCAGATATTTATTTCGTTATTGAACACGGTAACGGGAAAGAAATATAGATTGCCGACTGAAGCGGAATGGGAATTTGCGGCTCGCGGCGGGAATAAAAGTACCGTTTATCATATTTACAGCGGGAGTAATAATTTGAACGAGGTCGGCTGGTATAGAGATAATTCGGGCGACCAAACGCATCCGGTAGGGCAAAAGCAACCTAATGAACTTGGCATATACGATATGAGCGGAAACGTGTGTGAATGGTGCGGCGATTGGTACGGCGATTACCCTACGGGAGCGGTAACGAACCCCACAGGTGCCGGTTCGGGCGACTACCGCGTCTTACGCGGCGGCGGTTGGTACATCAATGCGCAGAATTGTCGGCTTGCGTATCGATTAGCTGGTTTTCCGTCCGACAACAACCCCAATTTCGGGTTTCGCGTGGCGGTTTCCGAGTGAGTGAGAGTTTTTGTTGTTTTTTATTTTTTCGGGCGGGGCGGGTTTTTATACTCGCCTTGCTTTTGTTTTTCGGCGGATAGTATTTTTATAGCGGAAGAAAGAATTCTCGCAAGATAAATTACGCCATAAAAAATAAAATATTTTCAAAATTTATGGAATAGGCAATAAATTTTCCACACTCTCGTAAAAAAATATAGTATATTAGTAAATAGATGTTAAAAAAGCGATTATTATGTATTTTGAATGGGACGAAACAAAAAATATATTTCTGCAATTTGAGCGCGGCATATCTTTTGAACGAGTAGTTGACGCTATTGCCGCGGGGAAAATATTGGATATTTTGGAACATTTAAACAAGGAAAAATATCCGGACCAAATTTTGATAATTGTTGATATTGACAATTATGCGTGTGTTGTTCCAGCAGTAATAAGCGGCGAAACGTATTTTTTGAAAACGGCTTTTAGAAGTCGTAAATATACAAAGAAATATTTTAACGCAAGGAAGTGAAAATGACGCAAAACGAAGAAAACAAATTGATTGAATCCATTGAACAAAACGAATGGAAACGAGTTCAGAATTTCTCGGCAATGAAAAAAGAATTGGTGCATCTCGCTAATTTAACAAAAGCCGCTGTTTTTGACAAAACGAGAAAAATGGCTTCCGCAAGATAAATTACACCATAAAAAATAAAATATTTCAAAATTTTTCCCGTTTTCAAACGCTCGTTTTCAACAACACCGTTTTATTTCTGCCTGTATGTCCTTTTGTAATTTCTACATCGCTTTTGGGAATTTTAAATTCCTTTGAAAGCAACTCGATTAAAGCCGCGTTCGCTTTGCCGTCAACGGGAGCGCATTGAATACGCGCTTTGTAACCCGAATCGGTTTTCACAAGTTCGGTTTTGCTTGCGTTGGGTATTACCTTAATTTGAATTATCAAATCTCGGCGACCGCTTCTATTTCAACCGATACGCCTTTCGGTAAAGCGCGAACGGCAACGCAGGAACGAGCGGGTTTTCCCGTAAAATTTTCGGCATACACTTCGTTAAACGCGGCAAAATCCCCCATATCCGTCAAAAAACAGGTCGTTTTCACAACTTTGCAAATATCGCTGCCCGCGGCGAACAATACCGCTTTCAAATTTTGAATAACCTGTTTTGTCTGCTCTTTTATTCCACCGCTCACGACTTCGCCCGTATCGGGTAAAATAGGAATTTGCCCGGACGTATATACCAAGCCGTTTGAAACTATCGCTTGAGAATACGGACCTATTGCGCTCGGCGCCGCTTTCGTTTCTATAATTTTCATAAATCGTCTCCTTATAAACCTAAATATTTATTGATTTTCCAAAACGCCTTCCCAATATAAACATTCGGGAGCGATATCAATATCGTTGGCAATGTTTTTTATTTTCCAATCGTATTTCCAAAACGCCGTACCGTGCAATAATTTAACCGAATTAAAAAGCGTTTTGTCTTTCAACGGCTTAAATACGGGAAATTCTAACTCTTTTCTAAAATCAAAAATTTTTATTTTTCCGTTTGAAAAAACAATTCGTAATTTATAATCATCAAGCGGAAATATTTTAACTATTTTAATATCTTCGCTTGAATTTTCATAACAATGAAATTTCATAAACTCTTTTTTTTCACTTTTCGTCATCAGTCGCGCCTCAACGGTAAAATATAAAGTAATTCCTCTTTTGCTTTTGCCAATTCCCAATTTGCAAACAATTCGTCGTCGTGCAAAAGCGCCCACGCACCAACAAATTTAGTTTGCTTCGGCGGGAAATCGCCTTTTATTATATTGCCTTCTAAATCAAACGACGCTTTACTATTGCCGTATTCCGCGTGAAAATGCGGCGGCAAATGGTCGCTATAATTCATTTTAATCAAAATTCCTAAAAACCTCGAAATCTCTGGCATATTTTCACTCCACTTTTTATAAATTTCTCCCTGTTAGAATACTTTTCCATCATACAAATATACATTATTGCAAAACAGAAAAATGCATAAAATACGTAAAAACACCGCTATTCGTTCTGCATTATCAGATAAACGACGTATCCGACGTAAAGCAGAAGTAAAACCGCCGATTCCCAGCGGTCAAGTTTTCTCTTTTTGCCAGTAAACATCGCTAAAATCAAAAGCGTCGTTCCAAAAAATAAGAAATAAATATCTCTGTTAAATATCGGCGAATATTCCATCGGACACACGGTCGCGCTTGCGCCCAATATTAAAAATATGTTAAAAATATTAGAACCTATTATATTTCCGATTGCGATGTCGTCGCTCTTTTTAAGAACGGCGGCAATCGACGTTACAAGTTCCGGCAGCGAAGTTCCGATTGCCACTATGGTAAGCCCTATAACCTTTTCGCTGATATTTAACGCAGTCGCCAAAAATACTGCGGAATCTACGACAATTTTTCCCCCGACAACAAGAAAAACAAGTCCGAAAACAATAAACAATATCGATTTAAGCAGAGAAAAAGTTTTTGCGTCCGTATTTTTTACATCGGCAGTTTCGCCGTTTTTCATACTTTTAAATACGTAAAAAATAAAGAGAACGAAAAATACCAGCAAAATAATGCCGTCGATACGAGTTACCATATCTTTTTCGTCTTCGGCGAACGGGAAAGCGAAATTTGCCAATAAAAACATAATTATTGCGGCAAAAAGCGAAAACGGTATTTCAAAGCGCACGGTATTTCTTTGAACCGCCAAAGGAGCGATAAGCCCCGTCGCTCCGAGAATAAAAAACAGATTGAAATTGTTGCTTCCTATAACGTTGCCCAAAGCGATTTCGGGATGCGAGCCGAGAGCAGCCGACAAACTTACGACCAATTCGGGCGCGCTCGTTCCAAACGCCACGACCGTAAGCCCGATTGCAAGTTCCGACACATTAAAACGCCGCGCCAAACTCGACGAACCGTCGACCAAAATATCGCCGCCTTTTACAAGCAACGCCATTCCCAAAACAATCAATAAAATGTTGATTAAGACCATATATTTTACCTCACCAAATTAAAATTCCAATCGTGAAAAACCGCCTGAAAACCGTTTTGAGTTAAATACTCGGCAATTTCGTCGACGCCTCTTTCGTCGGCTATTTCAAACTGCGAACCGCCGCCCTCCCCTACCGATGTAGAAACGCCTGCGGAAATTTTTGTTACGCCGAAGTTTAAAAGTCCGTCGCGCATTTTTTCGGTTTCGCGGGTAGAAAGCGTTATCGGCAAACTCGGAAAAACCACTCGAAACGCCGCTATAATTCTTGCGTAAAATTTGTCGCTTATCTCAAAAAAATTAAATCCCCCGCCGTTTTCAATAGGTCGTATTCGCGGAAAAGAAACGCTTACTTCGGTTTCGGGAAAATTCTTTTGCAAATATTCAATATGCGCGGATAAAGCCGCAAGTTCGTTTGACGGATGCCCCAAACCTAGTAACGCGCCGAGTTGAACGCCGCGCATTCCCGCTTCGCAAGCCCTTGAAAGCCCGTTAATACGCCACGAATAATCCTTTTTTTTGCCGAACGGATGATACTTTTCATAGACGTTTCTGTCGTACGCCTCCTGATACATAGTTACGGAATCGACGCCGATTTCTTCGACAAGAATTTTATACTGTTCCGTAGTCATCGGATAGACCTCTATACTTATTGCCGAAAAATATTGCGAAATAATTTCAAGCGAATTTTTAATATATTCAAAACTGCAAAATTTTGGCGCTTCGCCCGTCAAAACAAGGATTTGGCGAAGTCCCGTTTGCGCAATTCTTCGGCACTGCTCGTGAATTTCACGCTCGTCAAGTTGTTTTCGCGCAATTTTGTTTTCCCGATGAAACGCGCAATACGCGCATCCGTTTTCGCAGTAATTTGAAATATAAAGCGGAGTAAAAAGTTTTATCGTATTTCCAAAATACTGCCGCGTCAATCGCCGCGCTTCAAGCGCAAGAACTTCTAAATCGCAAGTTTTTGCGTCAAGAAGTTCTATAACTTTTTCAACTGTTTCGCTTGTTTTTTTTTGCGCGAAAAACTTGTCTATTTCTTCTTCGAGTGTGCGCACAAAAAAATTACAACGACTGACAAACGGTTATTGCCGCAACGCCGAAAATATCGTCCGACGAACAGCCGCGAGACAAATCGTTTACGGGTTTTGCAAGTCCCTGCAAAATAGGACCGTAAGCGTCTGCTCCCGCAAGTCGCTGCGTAAGTTTATAACAGATATTTCCCGCGTTTAAGTCGGGAAAAATCAAAACGTTTGCGTCGCCTACAATCGCGCTTCCCGGCGCTTTGCTCTTTGCAACTTCGGGAACAAGCGCGGCGTCTCCCTGCAATTCGCCGTCGACTACAATATCAAGTTTTTCGGCGGCAACTTTTTCTTTCGTTAACGCGGTCGCTTTTACTATTTTTTCCAAAATTTCGTGTTTTGCGCTTCCATAAGTAGAAAAACTTAAAAACGCTATCTTTGGCGTTTTGCCAATAAGAGAACGATACGTTCCCGCAGTCGCCATTGCAATATCTACCAATTCTTCGGCGTTTGGATTTGGATTTACTCCGCAATCGGCGTAAATTAAAACGTTATCGCCCGAAATTGTGGGAGTTTTTAAGTCCATAACAAAGCACGAACTTCCGATTTTAATTCCTTTCGCCGTTCCTAAAACCTGAAAAGCGGCGCGAAGCATATCGGGAGTGGAAGCGATACTTCCCGCGACCAAACCGTCGACGATTCCTTTTTTGGTCATCATATTTCCAAAATACAATCTGTTGTGCAATGTTTTTTTCGCGTCGTCTTCGCTTATGGGCTTGCCTTTTGCCGCTCGCGCTTCGCAATAATCCTTAATAAATTCGCCAAGCAAATCGCTTTTTGCAGGGTCTATAGTTTTGAACTTATACGACGAAATTCCCGCTTTTTCACAAGAATTCTTAATTTCTTCTTCCGTTCCCAAAACGGTTATTTCTTTTGCGACGCCTTTTGCCAAAATCTTTTCGGCGGCGCTAACGACTCTTTGGTCGTGTCCTTCGGGTAAAACCAACTTTTTGTTTGCCGCTTGCGCTTTTTTCACAAGCAAATCGATAACTGCCATAAAAACTCCTATTTTTTATATTTCAACAACTTCTTTAATTTCGGGAACCACTTCGCGAATAACCGCTTCCACACCGTTTTTTAGCGTCATTTTCGCCATAGGACAACCGCCGCAAGCGCCCAAAAGTTCAACGCTTACGACTCCGTTTTTGTACGCCGCAAAACGCACGTCTCCGCCGTCCGCCTGCAAATGCGGACGTATGCTTTCAATCGCATCTTTAATTTTTTCTTCTTCGCTCATTTTTGTTTTCCTCTTTCTTTGTTAATAAGCCATACCTGAACATCCGACATCGGCGGTATTGTCGCTTGTGCCGAGAACTTGCAAATATCTTTTGTAATGCTGTATTCTGTTGTTTGCCTGCGGGACAAGTCCCCCCCCGCACTCAATACCGCCGTTTATAATGCTAATTGTCCAACCGAATCTTGATTGAGAACGGGCTGGAGTAATATATGAAGCGTCGACTTTATCCGCCATAACGTCGTGGCAGGAAGGTTTTGGCGGTTGCGGAGTCATCCAAAACCAAATCGCGCTTGCAAACGCTATTGTAGCGTCTTCGGGTTTTGGCGGACAAAGTTTATCGGGGTCGTTTAACAAAATATCTTTGTCGCCGTATAAAAATTCGCTGAACGGACCGTAATTATACGGGTGCGTAAGTTGTTTGGGACCTCTTCCGTGATACGATTTGTCCGGATTCGCATTGTAATAATGAAGAGGGTCGGGACTTTGATACGCTTTTGAACCGCTGTTATATCCCGCTTCTTCGCGATAATACAAACCCCAGTGAAAATATTGGTCTCCCGAAGTGCCGTATCCGCCCGTTTCTTGCGTCATATGCGCCAAAGATGCCGCAAGTTCCCGTTTTCTCGTATCCATATCTCCCGAATTGCAATAATCGGCGTAATCTATCGTCGCCGTCGATTTTGCGCCTCCGTTTGACAAAAAGTCAGGATGAGTAATAGTTTTATCAATGCCGGTTTCTTTGTTTTTCCAAGTCATTCTAAAAAGTCCCGACCATTGCCCAAATTCATAAACGACTTCTATATTTCCCACCAAATCTATCGCTTTTAAGAAAGATTCATACGAATAAAAATCGTAATCGCCGTCATACGGTCCCGTCGGCGCTTTGCCTTTACTGCAATTCGCGTTTGCGTCGTTAGCCAAAGCGTTTGCGCAGTCGGCGCGTCCGAATCCGTAACGGTTAGGAAACATTTTTTCGTAAGCCGTTTTGCTCATAAGTTCTTCAAAACTTTCGCTCGGCAAAGCGTTCGGGTCTTCAAAATGGATGTTTAACGAACCGTTCATTCCGCCGATTGCGTTTATGCTTTTTGTCTGATTGCCCAACTTTTGATTTTTTATATTAAACGTATAATTAACGACGCCCGCTCGTAACGCCGTTTCAGGTTCTTGCGACGTACTTATTATTCTCGAATTTACGGCTCCGCCTATTTCAAACAGTTCGCTAAACGACGCGGCAAGTCGTAAATCGCCGCCTTTGTGAAATATTTTCGACGTAAAATTCGCGCCGTTTATTCCTTTCGCGTTGAGTAAATAAACGCCCGCCGCTACGTTTAATACGGTAACGCTCGTTTGGTTAATTCCGCTTAATTTGTCGGCTGAAATTATTTTTCCATTGGTCGAAATAATTCTAATTTCGCCGTTTTTATAACTGTTTTGAGAAAGCGACAACAAGTAACGACCGTGTTGCGAAACCAATTTTGCGGGAGCAACTTTTTTACTTGCCGAAGCGCCGCCGTTTATTTTCCCGCCGCCAATTGACGTAGGAATAGGAGCTACAGCGTCGCAAGAAAGATTATTGTCGTTTATTGTTAAACCACTGCCTTCCAAAGGAAGCGCCAATACACAACCGCTTCTTTTGCCTGTTAACAAAACTGTTCCGTTTGCAACGCTACTAGAAATGTCAATTTCGGTATCTCTGTTTGAATAAATTGGAACAAACGCACTGTCTAACGGAAGCGGTTTTTGAGAAAGTTCTATTACAATCGGCGGCGTCGGTTCTCCCGAAATTAGCGTCCAAGGATAACTAGCGCCATCGAAATCTCCCGGAGCAACGTTTTGCGTCCAGTAACCGCATAGCCAATTTTGCCCGTTGTATGATACTTTATCGTCCTTAAGATATGTTGTACCTGCGCTCCAAGCGGGAAAACTTTCCGAATTTGAGCCCATTGTTTTTGTAAAAGTAGTATCTTTATAACGCACGCTATTTTCCGGACTCACCGAAATTTCAATACTCATCTGGCTTGTTATCCAACTTATTGAAACATTTTTTTCTTGCCCGCCGACAGTAGTTACGGTATGCGTATTGCTTCCGTTTTTGAAAGTAACTCCGGCGTTAACGTTTGTGGTCAAAGAAAAATCCAGCGCAAAAACAAAAGACGACAACAAAAATAAATACGACAAAAATTTAATTTTACACATAATAAAAACCTTTCTTTTAAAGTTATACACCTTATAATTTACTGTATTTTACGCTTTTTCGCTATTTTTTTTAACATTTTCGCTTTTTTTTTAACAATATAACACATAAAAAATATTATTTTAACATAAACAAAAACAATAAAAAGGAGTTAAATTATGAATAAAACTATACATTCGCAGATTCCGCAGTTCGTTACGATAGGTTTTGACGACAACGATAAAAGCGGATTTATGCCCGAAAAAGGCAGCGAAGGAATGAAATGGGCTGTCGATACTTTTGTTAATCGCAAAAATCCCGACGGAACAAAATGTACTTGCGCTTTTTATCTTACATCGGCGTATATTACCGACGGCGAAGCGGAAGAACCGACGCATTTCGTAAAAAAATCGTGGAAATACGCGCTCGATAACGGCTGCGATATTGGCTGTCATACGCATTCGCATCCGCACGGCGAAAATTTTAGCGTAGACGAATGGCTTGCCGAAATGAACAAATGCGTAGATATTTTATCTCGTCCTTACGTAGAAGGAAGCGACGGCAACGACACGGGAATAGGAATTGCAAAAAGTGAAATTAAATCGTTTAGAACGCCATATTTAGAAAGCAACGACAACACGCTTATCGCGGTAAAAAAAATGGGATTTGTATACGATTGTTCTTTGGAAGAAGGTTTGCAGGACGACCAAGACGGAACAAATTTTTGTTTTCCGTATAAATTAGAAAGCGGCGTTTGGGAAGTTCCCGCGCACGTCGTAATAGTTCCGCCCGATAATTTATGCGAAAAATACGGCATAAAAAAAGGATTGCGAAAAAAATGCGCCGAACTGCAAAGCGATTTTAACGAAAACGACGGAAAAATCACGGGTTTGGATTATAATTGTTTTGTGGAATATCAAATGACCGCCGACGAATTTTCTGCGACGCTTAAACATACGCTCGATTTGCGACTTAAAGGAAATCGCGCTCCGTTTACTTTTGGCGGACACACGGGAGTTTATGCCGTTGATTACGATTGCGAGCCGCAAATAAAAATTTCGGAACAGGAACGCAGACGTTCAATAGAAGATTTTTTGGATTACGCGCAAAGCAAAAAAGACGTTTTTATAGTGTCGCCAATTAAAATTTTAGAATGGATTAAGGAGCGCGAATAAATGAGATTTTCAAAAGCGGCGACTATAATTTTTGCGGCGGTTTTTTTTGTTTCGTCGCAAGAAAAGCAAGAAAATTTTTCGCCGTTAAGCGCAATGTACGAAAGCGGTTCAATAGTAAATACTACATTTTTTAACGCGGGCGCGGCGCTTCCTTCAAACGCGGGTACTTTGTCGCTAAATCCTGCAATTCCCGCGGCGTTTCATTATTTTTCAAAAAATAAAGTGTCGTTTTTTGGAAATTACGACAACGACGGCAAAGCAAACTTTTACCGAGCGGGCGGCGGAAGTTCGCTTGCTCTGGGAGAAGGAAATTACATAGCGGCGGAGTATAATTTCAAAAAAGAGACGCAAGATTTCGACAACAAATTTAATCGCGCAACTATTTCTTACGGCTCGCTTTTTGATGAAAGCGACGACGACGCGCTTTTTATCGGTTTTAACGTTTCGTATTACAATTTTAACGGAAAAATTTTTAGCGCAAACGGCGAAAACGACGTAAAAAAAGAAAACGAAATCGAAGCGAAAAATAATCTGGTTTGCGCCGATTTGGGATTTTATCAATCGGGCGACGGCGAAGGACTTTCGTGGGGAGTGGTTTTTGAAAATATTTTAGGATACGTTTGGAACGAATACGACAAAGAAAAAACGGATAATATGTTAGATAAAAAATACAACGCTTTTTTGCTCGCGACAAATTTATCGGTTCCGCTTATAGACCAAAAACTTTTATTACTTGTTCCCGCAGACGTGCGTTTTTGGGGATTTATGAATAAAGAATTGCGCAAAAACAAAGAAATAAAATTAAAACACCGCGTAGAAGTTCACAGCGGTTTTGAATTGCAAATTGACTCAAAAGTTTGCGGACGATTCGGCTGGGCTTGGATTCCCGAAAAATATACGACCGACGAAAACGGACAACTTAATTTTAATAATTGGGAAAATCGTTTTAGCGGCGGTTTCGGACTAAATTTCGGCGTGGTGTCGTTTGACGCGTTTTTTGCGCCAAAAGCGTGGGGCGCGGGATTTTCGTTTCAATTATAATTTATTTTTGTGAAAAACATAAAATAACTTGACAGAACTAATTGAATAATATTATTTTAACGGCGTTTTTTAAGAATAATTTTTTAAGGAGTTTCTAATGAACAAACAAGCAGTAATTGCGGTACTGGCGGCAACTTCGCTTCTTTTTGCGGAAGCGTATCAGGTAAACACTTTAAGCACAAAACAACTTGGAATGGGACACACGGGCGCGGGGCAATCGTCTATCGGCGTTGAAGGAATGCATTTTAATCCGGGCGGACTCGGAATTATGAACTACAAGATAGACGCGGCGGCTGGCGCGACTTTTATAACTCCAAGAGTTGAAGTAAACGGAACGACCGCCGAAAAAGGCGTTTCTACTCCGCTTTCTATTTACGCGGGAACCAATTTAAGAAAATGGTCTTTCGGTATGAGCGTAACAACTCCTTATGGAAATTCGGCGGAATGGGATAAAAATTGGGAAGGCGCGGAATTGATTCAGGATATTTCGTTAAAAGTAATTGCTTTTCAGCCGACTATCGGTTTCAGTATTTTGAATATTGTAGGTATCGGCGCGGGAGTTACTATAAATACGGGAAGTTTTTCTCAAAGCAAGGCGCTTGTAGGTCCGGGAGCATTAAACGGATATAGTGTGCTTGCCGCCGGTTTGAGCAATGCAGGTATGACGCCACAAGCGACGGATGTAAATAGCATTGTAAACAAATACAAAGATACAAGCGCGGTATCCGCTACTCTTTCGGGAGACGCAGACACAAAAATAGGTTTTAACGCGGGCGTTATGGTAAATGTTATTCCGAAATTTCTTTCCGCCGGTGTTGCTTATCGTCACGGAGTAAAAGCGAAAGTAAGCGGAGGCAAAACGGAAATCAATTATGCGGATGCGAAGACCAAAGCGGAGATAGAACAATTAAATCAAATTATAAGCGTCGCCAATCCAAATACACCGAAGGTTGTTATTCCGCCGCTTGACAAAGGTACATTTGAAGCGGAACTTCCTTTGCCTGCTAATCTCAACATTGGCGTTTCGCTAACTCCGACGGAAAAATTGCTTTTTAATTTCGACGTGCAATGGATAGGTTGGGGAGCATACGATTCGCTTATTTTGCAATATTCAAATGAAGTCGGAAATCTGAAATTGCCTTCCGCTAAAATGTATGAAAATTCTATGGCTTTTCGTTTTGGTACGCAAATTGGAATTAAAGAAAATTTGGATGTGCGTTTAGGCGCGTATTTCGACCAGACGCCCGTGCCAAACGAATACTTAAATCCTGAAACGCCGAGCACAAACAAAGTTGGAATTACGACGGGATGTTCGTTTCGCCCGATTCCTATGCTTTCTATAGACGCGGCTGTTCTTTATGTTCGTTGCACGCACGAAAGAGAAACCGATGCAAATAATAAAAACAATTTTGCCGCAAAATACAAAGTTCAGGCAATTGCACCTTCGGTTGGCGTAAGTTTC
Organism: Chitinivibrionia bacterium; assembly: GCA_009787445.1. Classification (GTDB taxonomy): domain Bacteria; phylum Fibrobacterota; class Chitinivibrionia; order Chitinivibrionales; family Chitinivibrionaceae; genus WRFX01. Next base: position 14,867 of record WRFX01000028.1, read on the forward strand.
AGATTTTAATTTGACAAAAATTAACGCGATATTAAACGAAAGACGAGTATAATTATTCGTCTTTCGTTTTTTTATATTTTAATTTTTTGCTAAAAATCTTAATTTTTTTTAATTTATGGCGAATTTTATTAAAAGCGCGTTTGTAAATATTGTATTTTCTTTTTGAAATTCGACAGAAAAGAACAGAAAAGAAGGGAAAAGAGTTTTGAAGAAATTATTGTTAGGCGACCACGCTGTTGCTCAAGGCGCATTTGAAGCGGGCGTAAAAGTCGCGGCGGCGTATCCGGGAACGCCGAGTACGGAAATAACCGAATATTTTTCGACGTTCGACAACGTTTACTGCGAATGGTCGGTCAATGAAAAAGTAGCGATGGAAGTAGGAATAGGAGCGTCTATGGCGGGCGGACGCGCGCTTGTTTCAATGAAACACGTAGGGCTTAACGTCGCCGCAGACCCGCTTTTTACGTACGCATATACGGGAGTAAACGCAGGATTGGTAATAGCCGTCGCCGACGACCCCGGTATGTATTCGAGCCAAAACGAACAGGATTCCAGATTTTACGCTTTGAGCGCGCACGTTCCGATGCTTGAGCCGTCGGACAGTCAGGAGGCGAAGGATTTTACAAAACTTGCTTTCGAGATAAGCGAAAAATACGACACTCCCGTTTTTATCCGTCTCACGACCCGCGTCGCGCACAGCCGCTCGTTTGTCGAAATATCGGAGCGCAAAGAAATTGAATTTGATTACAAACAAAATATTTCCAAATACGTCATGGTTCCGGGAAACGCGCGCGGACGGCACGTAAAAGTCGAAGAGCGCGAAAAACTGCTCGCCGAAGACGTAAATTCTTTCGATATAAACATAATCGAGAGCGGCAAAAATAAAACGGGCATAGTTTGCGCGGGAACGGTTTATCAATACGTCAAGGAAGCGCTGCCGGATTATCCGGTATTTAAACTCGGATTCGTTTATCCTTTGCCCATAGAAAAATTGCGAAAATTCGCTTCGAACTGCGACGATTTAATAGTTATCGAAGAACTTGAACCTTATATTGAAAATACGCTTAAAATAAACGGAATAAAAGCGAGAGGCAAAGAACTGACCGGTTTGCAGGGCGAATTGAGCATAGAGAAAATAAAAGAAATAATACTCGGACAAAAAAGCGTTCCCGTAAAAGAAAACCTGCCCGTCCGTCCGCCCGTTATGTGCGCGGGATGCACCCACAGGGGAGTTTATTACGTCATTAAAAAATTAAATCTCAACGCCACCGGCGACATCGGCTGCTATTCGCTCGGCTGCAACGAGCCGCTCAACGCTATGCACTCTCTTATTTGTATGGGCGCGGCGATAGGAAATACGCTGGGTATGGAAAAGGCGAAGGGCAGGGATTTTTCAAGTAAAAATATCGCCGTCATAGGCGATTCCACATTCGTTCACGGCGGAATAACCGGGCTTATCGACGCGGTTTACAACCGTTCGAATATTACGGTTTTAATTTTGGATAATTCTACGACGGGTATGACGGGACATCAGCCGCATCCGGGAACGGGAAGAACGATAAAAAACGAACAGACCCACGCCCTCGATTTTGAAGCGTTGTCCCGCGCTTGCGGCGTACATAACGTTTCGACACTCGACCCATACGATTTGGACGAAGTTGAAAATACGATTAAAGAACATCTTGCAAAAGACGGCGTTTCGGTTATTATCGCGAAACGTCCGTGCGTGTTGCTTGACAAATCGGCGAAATCAAAAAATTGTCCGCAAATTAACGATTGTCGTAAATGCGGAATGTGCCTCAAACTCGGATGTCCCGCTATACGAAAAAATAAGGATTCTACCGTAAAAATCGACTCCGCGCTTTGCAACGGCTGTATGGTATGCGAACAAGTTTGTAAATTTTCGTGTATAAAAAAATCGGAGGGCGCAAAATGAATATGAATATTTTAATAGTCGGAGTAGGCGGACAGGGAACGCTTCTTGCGAGCAAAATTCTCGGAAATTACGCTTGTCTCATAAATAAGGATTGCAAATTGTCGGAAGTTCACGGAATGGCGCAGCGCGGCGGAAGCGTAGTTACTTACGTCCGAATATGCGACAAAGTTTATAGCCCGCTTATCGAAAAAAAGAACGCGGACGTAATTTTATCTTTTGAAGAACTTGAAGCGTTACGCTGGGCAGAATACGCCAAAGACGGCGCGGCGATAATTACAAATAAGCAACAACTTTATCCTATGCCCGTCATCACGGGAAAAGTTGAATATCCCGACGATATTTACGAACGTCTTGGCGCGTATAACGCTAAAATTTATAGCATAGACGCGCTTGAAATAGCCAAAAAATTAAACGATTTGCGCGTGGTAAACGTCGTCGTTTTGGGATTTTTTGCGGCATTATTAAAATTGGACAAAGAAAAATTTAAGGAAGCGATAAAAAACAGCGTTTCCGCTTCTACTTTTGAAATTAACCTAAAAGCGTTTGAGGAAGGGGCAAAAAATGTCTAAATATTATGATGAAAAAATAGAAACGTTACCGAAAACGGAACTGAAAGAACTGCAACTTCATCGTCTTCAGGAAGTTGTGGAGCGCGTTTATGATACTTGTCCGCCGTATCGTAAAAAAATGGAAAAAATAGGAATGAAGCCGACGGATATTACAAAATTGGACGACCTAAATCGCTTGCCTTTCACGACAAAACAGGATTTGCGCGACGCTTATCCTTTCGGTATGTTTAGCGTTCCGCAATCCGAAATTGTGCGCATTCACGCCTCAAGCGGCACGGCGGGAAAACTCACCGTCGCGGGTTATACGCAAAACGATTTGAATATTTGGTCGGAAGTTATGGCTCGCTCTTTGGTCGCGGTCGGTTGCACAAAAGAAAGCGTGGTAAATGTCGCCTACGGTTACGGATTATTCACGGGCGGCTTGGGAGTCCATTACGGAAGCGAACTTTTGGGCTGTATGACGGTTCCCGTTTCGAGCGGAAACACTAAAAGGCAAATTCAATTATTAAAAGATTTCGGCGCGACAGTTCTGTGTTGCACGCCTTCTTACGCGCTTTATTTGGCTGACGAAATGCAAAGCGAAGGATTAAAAGCGAGCGATTTTACTTTGCAACAGGGAATTTTCGGCGCGGAACAATGGACTCAAGAAATGCGTCGCGAAATACAAAAAAAACTCGGACTAAAAGCGTACGACATTTACGGATTGAGCGAAATAATTGGTCCCGGCGTATCGGTAGAATGCGAACATCAGCACGGCTCGCATATTTGGGAAGACCACTTTTTACCCGAAATAATCGACTCCGAAACGCTTGAAGGTCAACCCTTCGACACAAAAGGCGAACTCGTTTTTACGACTCTGACAAAAACGGGAATGCCGCTAATTCGTTATCGGACGCGGGATATAACGTATCTAATAAATTCGCCTTGCAAGTGCGGCAGAACGTCGGTTCGCATGGGCAAAATTTTCGGCAGAAACGACGATATGCTAATTATTCGCGGCGTAAACGTTTTTCCGTCGCAAATCGAAAGCGCGTTATTTACCGTCGAAGGAGTCGAGCCGCATTATCAAATAATTATAGACCGCGTAAATAACCTCGACGTTCTTGAAATTCAGGTGGAATTGGAAGATAAATTATATAGTAGCGGCACCAAACATCTTCAAAAATTACGCGACCTTTTGGAAGAAAACATAACGAGCGCAATCGGCGTCGGAATTATGATAAATTTTGTAGAACACGGAACTATTGCGCGAAGTCAAGGCAAGGCGGTAAGAGTAATTGACAAACGATAAAAACGATAAAAACGATGATTTGATTTTAAGCGATACGGATTATTCGGACGCGCAAAATTGGTTGTGTTTTGGCGGAAATTCCGATAAAAAAACGGATATTTTTGTCGTATATCCGACGGTCGTATTCAGCAAAAACGAAGTTAATATACCGTTTGCGCAACTAAAAAACGAAACGATGCGTTCCGCGGCGCAGTCGTGGCTTTCGTCGATAGACGATATAATTTCGCAGGCGAATGTTTATGTTCCGCTTTACAGGCAGTTAAACGGCGTTATGCTGACAAAATATCCGCCGCGAGAAATGTGGTATCACACAAATCTTACTCCGCGAGACGATATTTTTGCCGCTTTCGATTATTATTTGACTAAAATAAACAAGAACGAACGTCCGTTTATTCTTTTTGGGCATTCGCAGGGAAGTCAGTTGGTTATGGAACTTGCGACGACGTTTTTGGGCAACGAAAAATATCAAAAATACAACAAGAATCACATTGTTTCGTATGCGATAGGAAGTCCTTTTACTCAAAGAGAAATTGCAAAAAATCCATTTCTAAAATTCGGCGAAAAAAAAGACGATACGCGCGTTATAGTTTCGTGGAACTGCGCGACCGAAAGCGAGTATTCTTCAAAAAGTTACGAGAATTTTTTAAGTTGGAAAGACGACGTTTTGGTGATAAATCCCGTTTCGTGGAGAGTAGATGAAATTCCCGCCAAATTAAACGAAAACGTTAACGCGCGCGCGGACATAAAACACGGAATACTGATTGTCGACGAAGACGAAACCAAATTTGCGAAAACTCCGCCTGCCATAAGTAAATTTCATTTAAGCGAAATTCCGTTTTTCGCCGATTTCATAAAACAGAACGTAAAAGACAGGATAAACGCTTTTAATTTGTCTTAAAATCCGTTTTTTCGTTTTTACAAATATTATTTTGTATATAACAAAACAAAAAAGGAGAATAAAATGACGCGAGAAGAGCAAAACGTCTTTTTGAACGAGGAATACACAGAGGCGATTCGTTATATGGATAACGCTAAAGAAACTTTGGAAAGAACGAGAAAAGACGGGAATCATTATATTGACAAAAAATATGTGCGCACCGCTTGCGGAACGGCGTACCTTGGCGTTTTAATTGCTATTGATGCGTGGTTGAAAATAAAAGATGTCGATTTGCCATCAAAAAAGAAACAAAAATCGATAGAAATTTACAAAGAAAGTATAGCAAAACTCGACGGGAAAATGGTATCTCGTTTGAATACCGTTTATGATATTTTGCATTTGGCAGGTTATTATTGGGGCGAAACTAACGTGAAAGCAATTTCTGGCGGCTTTGAAGATGCCTACGAAATAATTGACAAAATAAAACCCGAAAATCCCGTTGAAGTTAAAGAAAGCAAATCTTATGCGATAAAAAGAATGTTTGATAAATTACTTATTTCTATTGTTGTTATGTTTAGATAGATAAATTATAAAAAAACAATGTCCAAAGTTTCTTTTCTTCCATAATTCAACCTCCCGAAATTTCATTTTTTTTCTTTAATTACATACAAAAATACCATTTGCCGCAAACAAAAAACAAAAAACCACCCCTACCCCTCCAATGGAGGGGAATTACATCATCCAATTTCCCAAAAAAAATTTTCTCGTCGGCTAAAGCCGACGAGAAATACACCAATACAGCGCACTTTTCAGGAGGGGCGGTTTTGTGAATAATGGTATAGCGGCTTACGCTCGCAATACCATAATACACAAAACCGATTCTTTTTTTTATTTTTTTCAACTCAAAAGAAAACCGAACCCCCCAACTAAAGTGGGGGGAACGGGAAAGGTATTTAATTGCGGGGGAACGCTACGCGGAAGCCCAAGTTGTCGTT
>WRFX01000029.1 GCA_009787445.1 Chitinivibrionia bacterium
GCAAATTNAATGTCGGAAACAACCTTTTTTACTTTCATTCTGTTTTGCCTATTTTTAAATTTTTTGGTCAATTTTCGGGGTAAATATAATATTTGTTTTGAGGAAAGTACGAATTTTTTTAATTATTTGCATTTTTTTATAAAATAATAAATTTATCGATACATAAAACATACTTGTTTTTCTGCGGCGATTATTCGTATTTTGAAATAAAAACATTGATAATTGAAAAGCAAAATTTGTCGAGGAAGGACGAAAAATGACCGAAAAAGAAAAAATGTTGTCGGGCGAATTATATACCGCCGCAGACGAAGAATTGCGCCGCGATTTTTTGAACGCGAGAAAAATTACGATGGCTTTTAACGAAACAAACGCGGAAGAAACACAGCGCAGAAAAGAACTTTTGTCGCAACTTTTTGAAAAAATTGGCGAAAATATATACATTGAGCCGCCTTTTCGTTGCGATTACGGCTGTAATATTTCGGCGGGAGATAATTTTTACGCAAATTTCGACTGCATAATATTAGACGTAAATAAAGTTAAAATCGGCAAAAACGTTAAATTCGGTCCGCGAGTGTGCGTTTATACGGCGGCGCATCCCATAGACGCCAAAATTAGAAATTCGCTTTTGGAATACGGCTTGCCAATAACAATCGGCGACGACGTTTGGATTGGCGGAAACGTCGTGATAAATCCCGGAATAACTATCGGAAGCAACGTGGTAATAGGTTCGGGAAGCGTCGTAACAAAAAATATTCCCGACAATGTAGTCGCCGTCGGAAATCCGTGCAGAATTTTGCGGGAGATAGAGAAATTAGTTTGATTTTTCTTGCTTTTTCTAAACGCAAATATTATATTTTATATCTCAATTCTACGAAGGAGTGAATAATGGAAGCGGTTTTATTTGAATCGAATACTCGCCAAGAATTAAAGGAATTTGTGAGTTTGGCTAAAAAAATCGGCATATCCGTGCGGTATCCGAAAAACAACGACGTTTTTTTAACCCCGCCGTACGAAAGAGCGGAAACAGCAAAAAAGATTTGGAAATTATAAATCGTAATGCAAATTATCTCAACTCCGAAGCGGAAGACGTATTAAGTTATCAGGCGATTTAATGAAAAGAGGAAAAATTACAAAAATTGAATGCGGCAATAAAGATAGCGTTAGATATTGATTAAAAGAAAATTTTTTACGCCGCTCCCAACGCCAATTCGCCTTTTGCTACCAAAACGCCGTCGACTTTCGACACCGCTTCTACCATTGCCATACCGCCGACGGACGTGATAATTTTTACTTCGGTTTCAATAGTGTCGCCCGGAATAACGGGTTTTCTAAAAGACACATTTTTTACTTTTCCCAAATAATAAACCTTGCTTGTGTCAAGCGAACCCACTGATTTTGAAAGCAAAAAACACGCCGTTTGCGCCATATGTTCTATTATAAGTACGCCCGGAAAAATCGGCTCGTCGGGAAAATGCCCCTGAAATTGCGCCTCGTTTATCGACACGTTTTTTTTCGCGACAACACGTACCTTTTCCTCAAATTCCGTAATTCTGTCTATCAACAAAAACGGATAACGGTGAGGTACAAACTGCATTATAGTTTTAATATCAAAAAGTCCATTCATTTTTTACTCCTTTTATTTTTTTTAATTACACAAAATAATATTTTTTCGCATAAAAATTGCGCAAAAAAGCAAATTTTATTTAGATTTATTATCGATAAGAAAAAATACCGCCCCCGCAAGCGAACCTATAATTCCCGCTATCGCCGCCAAAAATTCCATAATAGTCGCGTCGCTTGCGTTAAATCCTGCGGCAAAAAATATCGCTCCCGCAATAGTGGGAATTACCCCGAAAGGAAGCGGAATCATCATTAAAATCGCGGTTATCGGAATAATTACGAAAAAATAATGAATCGTGCCAAACGCAAAAATTCCTATTGCGGCGGCGCAAAAAATATGCGTCGAAATCCGAAGCCCTTGAATTAAAAACGACAAAGCGAAAATTTGCGCGAGCATTTTTGAATCGGCTACGTTTCGTCGGTCAATATAAATTGAAGAAACTATGCCTTCTATTTTTTTTGCAATGTCGAAATTTGGAAATTTAAGCAGCAAATTTGAAAAAAATATTTGCACTCTTTTTGAAAAAATTAAGAAAAAAACCAAAATCAATATAAGCGCGAAAAAAAACATTATAAACATCGTAATAAGCAAGTCCTTGCTGTTGGCAAAATTTATGGTATTTATAATTATCGCGCCGATAACGGCAAAAACGGACAAAACTGCGAGACCCGCAAATCTGTCTAAAAACGTCGCGGCAAAACCGGGCTTGGTTTTCTTTTTTTCTTTGCGCAAAACGGCGACCTTAAACGAATCTCCCGCAATCGTTCCCAAAACGAAATTATTAAAAAACATTCCCATAAAATAAAGTTTTATTATTTCAAATTTAGACAAATGCAATCCGCGATTTTTCAAAATAATTCCCCATTGCCACGCGCCGATAAAAATTGAAATCACGTGCGCGAAAATCGCGACGGCAAACCAAAAAAAATTGGCTTTTATAAGCGTTTGGAAAATTTTTGGAAAGCCGAAACTTCTGTCTATCCACCAAAAAACCAAACACGTAACCGCAAGTTTTAGAATAAACGTAATTACTTTTTTAGCGCTCATAATATCTTTCGCATTTATAAATTTATCAATATTTCAGCATAAATATACTATAATATTGCGGCAAATAGTACTTTTCCCATAGAAAACGAAAAAAATGAAAACCTAATATAAAGGAGACGGTTTATGGTACACGCTTATGGAAACGTTTGTAGCGAAGATTTTACGGTCGAAACGCTCGGAGAAAGATGCATTAAATCCCCGCTTAAATTATCGACGGAGTATGGCGATTATATCGCTAATTTTGTGGAAGACAACGAAATTGTCGTTCTAAACAGCCACTTGGATAGAGAAGAGGCAAAAAAATTCAAGCCCGTTTTTATTGAAGCGGCGGGTCCAAGAAAAGACATCTATTTTGATTCGGGAAAAGTAAAAGCGGCAATAGTTACTTGCGGCGGACTTTGCCCGGGATTAAACAACGTAATTCGCGATATTACGTATGCTTTGCGCGTGCAATACGGCGTAAAAAACGTCGTGGGAATTCGCAACGGATATATGGGTTTTGCGCCCGAATCCAGATTGTCGGTCATCGATTTGACTTTGGATAGAGTTCGCGATATTCACCGCGAAGGCGGCACGATTTTGGGTTCCGCACGCGGCTACGGCAACAGACCGAAAGACGCGGTAAATTGTCTTGAACAACTTAACGCAAATATGCTTTTTGTTATAGGCGGCGATGGAACGCAAAAAGGCGCACTGCACATTTACGAAGAAGCAAAAAGCAGAGGAATGAAAATGGCGGTCGTCGGCATTCCAAAAACAATAGACAACGATTTGAGTTTTGTTCGCAAGTCGTTTGGATTTGAAACCGCCGTAGAAAAAGCGACCGAAGCGGTAGAATCCGCAACAGTAGAAGCGAGAGGCGCGGTAAACGGAATAGGACTCGTAAAACTTATGGGGCGCGAATCGGGATTTATCGCGGCGCACACGGCAGTCGCGGCAAACAACGTAGATTTTGTGCTTGTTCCCGAAGTTCCTTTTGACCTTGAAGGCGAAAACGGATTTTTGGAAAGCGTGCGCAAAAAAGTTCTCGAAAACGGATATTCCGTCGTTATCGTCGCGGAGGGCGCGGGGCAAAAATTATTAACGGATTTTGATGAAAAATATTTGCAGATAGACGCTTCGGGAAATAAAAAACTCGGCGACATCGGCATTTTTCTTCGCGACAGAGTTATCGAGCATTTCGGCAAAAAAGATATGGAATGCAACATAAAATATATCGACCCGTCGTACATAATAAGAAGCCAGCCGGCAAACGCAAACGATTCGCTTTATTGCTCGCAACTTGCGGCAAACGCGGTTCACGCGGCAATGAGCGGAAAAACGGGCATTCTTATAGGACTCGTGCATAATTATTACGTTCACATTCCTATAAAAATGGCGGTAAGTCAGCGAAACGTGATAAATCCCGACGGAACGACTTGGCGCGCCGTTATGGAAAGCACGGGACAACCGCCGCTTATGAAGTAGCGAAAGACAAGCAAAAGATAAATGTACGAACAACTTTTTATCTTTTCGATACTGCTTTTTTCGATGTTTTTGGTTCCCTTAATTTCGGGGAAAACAAAAATACCGAGTATAGTATTTTATATACTTTTTGGAGTGATTTTCGAGAGTTTTGTCTTTAAGTTGGGTTCGGTTAGCGATGCGTTTCATATTTTTTCCGAAATTGGAAAATTATATTTAATGTTTATTGCGGGCTTGGAAATAAACACTTTTCTTTTTAAGAAAAACGCTTCAAAAAGCGCGATTTTCGGCTTACTCTCGTTTTTAATTCCGCAAATTTTAGGAACACTTATCATAATAAATCTTTTCGGATATTCGACTACGACGGCAATTCTTACGGCGGGATTATTCGCTTCGCATACGCTTTTGTCGCTTGGAATCGTGAATAAATTCGGCATAGGAAATTCCGAGCCAATCTCCGTCGCGGTCGGAGCGACGATAGTTTGCGACGTCGCGGTTTTGGGACTTTTGGCGGTTATCGCCGACATTTCGCGGGGAGTCGATATTACGCCGCTTTATTGCGTAATAATGTTTGGCGGATGGATTTTATTTGTCGCGGCAATTCTTTTAATTATTCCAAAAATTGCGCAAAGGGTATTTCGGGCTGTTTCGGAAGACGGATATTCGCAGTTTTTATTCGTTTTTGCAAACGCCTGTTTAATTTCGTGGGCGGCGCATCATTTGCGGCTTGAATCGCTTATCGGCGCGTTTTTCTGCGGACTCGCTTTCTGCAAACTTATTCCGAACACAAGCGTTTTGATGTCCAAAATAAATTTTGTAGGAAACACGCTTTTTATTCCGTTTTTTCTTATTTCGGCGGGAATGCTTATAAAACCGATAATTTTTGTGGAAAGCAACGAAGCGCTGATTTTGGGAATTGTTTTAACGGTTTTGACAATCATATTAAAGACGGCGGCGAGTTTAATTTTCGGCAAAATTTTCAAATATTCAAAAGAGGCGATTTTTATGACGGCGGGAATGACTTTTCAGCAAGCGGCGACGACCATCGCCTGCGCCGTCGTCGGTTTGGAAATAGGAATAATAAGCGAAGCGATTTTTAACGCGGCTATGATTTTAATTTTGCTCACCTGCACAATAGGCGAAGTCGCGGCGGTGTTTTTTGCCGAAAAGTACGCTCAAAGTTTACCGCAAAAAGCGGCGGGAACGGTTTTGTCGGAAAGCAAAACGATTGCGGCTGTATCGAGTATCGCAAACGGCGGAAAACTTTTGGATTTCGCTTGTCTGTTTAGAACGCAGGCGAGAAAATACGTAATTTCGCCGCTTGCCGTAGCCGGCGACAATCGCGAATCCGTCGCCGAAGCGGAAACGGTTTTGGGCTTTTGTATGAATTACGCAAACGAACTCGGCGAAGTTTGTCAGCCGGAAATGCGAATCGCAAACAACGTAACCGACGGAATTTTACGCGCCGCCGCCGAAACAAAAGCGTCGATGGTAATTTGTCCGTTTGAAAACGACAATCCGCGACTTTTGGACGATTGCCATTCGGGTTTGGTTTTCGCTAAAATTGCCGAATCCGTCGCGGCGACAAAACGAATTTTAGCGGTTTTTATGCCGACAAGCGAAAAAAATTCGGATATAATTTTATATCTTGCGCAAATAAAGCATTTGTCGAGCCAGTTAAACGCTGGAATTACGTTTTATTTATCCGAAAGCCAAAAAGATAAAATATTGGAAAAAACGAATAAATTTCTAAAATCCACCGTAAAATATAAAATGATAGTAAAAAGCCATTGGAACGCGATAAAACGCGAATTGCCAAACGATATTCGCAGTAGCGATTCGGTCGTACTTTTTATGGGAACGAGGCAAAAACTTTTCCGTTCTCCCGCGATGGACAAATATCCGCTTCTTTTGTCTGATAAATTTAAGAAAAACAATATTTTTGCGGTTTATCCGTCGTTGTCGTTTGTCGCTTCGCAGGACGAAGAAAATTTATTTGAAGAAAACGCGCCGTCTAAAACAAACGAACATATAAATATAGAAGCGCTTGAAACGAAAACCTGCGACTTTGAAAGCGTAATCGCTTCGATATCGCAAAAAACCGAAATTTGCGCAAACGAAATTTACAATATTCTTTTTTCGAGTTTGGAATTATATCCCGTAGAACTTATTTCGGGAGTAGTTTTGATTCACGCGCACACGGAAGCGGTAGAAGAGCCGCGTATATTCTTATGGTTTCAAAAGGAAAAACGCGAAATTTCTCCGTCCAAAACTTCGGCGAACGTGCTTGTAACGGTTCTAAATCCGCTTAACGGCGACCCGCAGGTTCATCTTAAAACTTTGTCGGCAATCGCGGGAATTTTCACAAATCCGAAAAGTAGTGAAATTATTGAAAATGCAAAAAATAGCGAAGAATTGATAAAAAATTTGCAAAATTTGTAATTCAAGCAAACATTTTGTAAATTATTGAGTAAAAACCGCTTGCTTAAAACCCGCTTCTTCCATTAAATACGAAGTTTCCCGCAAATATTTATGATACGCTTTAACGTCGTAGTTAAATTTCTTCATTATCGCTTCGCGTTTGCGATAAACTTCTTTAACGGGGTCGTCTAATTCAACATATTTTTCCATTTTTACTGCTCCTTTCATTTTTCTTCTTCCATAATTTCCATAAATGCGTCTACTGTTAATAATTGCGGCGAATACAAGTTTCTTTTTTCGTTAAATTTGCTTACTTTTTGATATGTCGGCTGTCCCAAATGCTTCATATTCCAACTCAACAAAAAATCAATTTTATTTACTACGCATATTGCTAAATGAAAACAGTCCGTTTTTGCGTTGTCGGGAATTTTTAGAAAATCGTAATATTCTTCCGCAAGTTTCTCAACTTCTTTTGTTATCGGCAAATATGGTATGTCTTTTATTAAGTCAAGTCGCAATTTAGCGTATATTTCGTCGCCGTCCGCGCATTCTTCAAAAACATAACGGCTTATATACAAATCGTATTTTTGCCGCTCGTTTTTCCAAAAATTTTGCGTTATTATCTGTCGTAATAATTTCACGCTATCGCTGCTTGGATTTGCCGTCGCATAACTCGGAATCGTAGTTTCTATGTAGACGCTTTTCTTTTTCATTTTTCCCTTTCGTTTACAATTAAAATAATATTCGCCAAAAAAATTTGAATAGAAAATAAAGGAAAATTCCCGTTTTCATAATTTTTTCGGTATTTTATTCGTACATATATTATTTTATTGCGGCTTTTGAGTAAAAACTTTTTTTAGAAAGGGCGTACAAAATGTCTAAATTGTTTATTGAAGATCTTGATTTGGCTGGAAAAAGAGCGTTAATCAGAGTGGATTTTAACGTTCCCGTAAAAAACGGAGTTGTGGAATCGGATAAAAGAATTAAGGCGGCTCTGCCCACGATAAAATACGCGCTCGACAAAGGCGCCGCAGTAATTTTGATGAGCCATTTGGGAAGACCAGACGGCAAAGTAAATCCAAAATATACTTTGGCTCCCGTAGCCAAAAAGTTGGAAGAACTTTTGGGTAAAAGCGTAAAATTTATAGACGACTGCGTAGGCGCAAAAGCGGAAGCGGCGACCAAAGCGGCAAAACCCGGCGACGTAATTTTGCTTGAAAATTTGCGTTTTCACATCGAAGAAGAAGGAAAAGTTAAAAACGCCGACGGAACAAAAACCGTCGCGAGCAAAGAAGACGTCGCAAAATTCTGCGATTCGCTTTCAAAGCACGGCGACGTATTTATTAACGATGCCTTCGGAACCGCGCACAGAGCGCATTCTTCTATGGTCGGCGTAAATCTTAAAAGAGCGAGCGGATATTTGCTCAGAAAAGAATTGAAATTTTTAGGCGAAGCGGTAGAAAGACCAAATCGTCCGTTTGTGGCGATTATCGGCGGAGCAAAAATTTCGGGAAAAATTGACGTAATAAATTCGCTTCTTCCAAAAGTCGACAGATTGATTATCGGCGGCGGAATGGCTTATACGTTTTTTAAGGCGCAAGGATACGAAATCGGACATTCTCTTTGCGAAAACGACAAAGTCGATTTGGCAAAAGACCTTTTGGCGAAAGCGGGCGAAAAAATTGTGCTTCCGCTTGATACTCTTGCAACAAGCAAACTCGATTTTGACGGCAGAACGATAGCCGACCAGTTTATTTACGATTTCGATAAAATTCCCGCCGACAAAGAGGGTTGCGACATCGGTCCAAAAACGCTTGAATTGTTTGTCGATATTGTAAAATCGGCAAAAACCGTTATATGGAACGGACCTATGGGAGTATTTGAAATTGCCGCGACCGCAAACGGAACGTTTGGCGTTGCCGACGCTTTGGCGCACGCGACCGCAAACGGAGCGATTACGATAATCGGCGGCGGCGATTCCGTTTCGGCGATAGAAAAAGCGGGCTTGGAAAACAAAGTTTCGCACGTATCGACAGGCGGCGGAGCGAGTTTGGAATTTTTGGAAGGCAAAGAACTTCCGGGCGTCGTCGCGTTGAGCGATAAGTAAGAATATAAACGAAAAGGTTTAATGTGAAGATTGCAAAAGTATTTTTGTTGTCGCTAATTTTGTCTATTACGATTTTTGCGCAAAACGACAATGCTAGCGAAAAAGATAAAAATATAACGTTCAGAGCGTCGGGCGACTTAACTTTGTCTCCTTACGGGAAAGTAATTAACGGTTGGGAAACTGTGGATAATCGTCCGCAAGGAAGCGGCGAGCCGAAATATGAAAAGCAGAAATTCGATGACTACGAAATAACGTTTTTATCGGAATACGCTTATAATTTAATGCTTGGATTTGACGTAAAAGACAAATTTTCTTTTGATATTCGCATAAGCAATCCAAACGGATACGAAGCCGATTTGATTCCATTCGGAGGCGGCACCGCCAAAGGATGGAATCCGTTAAAAGAAGATGAAAACGGCGACCATCCATATCTTCCGACATTACCAAACGCATATTTCACTTGGAAAACAAACAACGTTTATATTTACGGCGGACTTCTTGAAGTTAAAGGAAATACCACTCTTGATTTGTCGGCGGGATTAGAAACGGGAAACGGACTCTACACAAGCGACGCGAATTGGGGAACGATATTTAACAATTCGCAGGCGGGCGTCAAATTCGGATTTGACTTTTCAAAAAATTTTGCTTTGAATCTTACGGCGGGCTTTCCTTCCAATTCAAATGAATACAATATAGAACTGCCGCAAGGCAACGATTTGCGCTTTATTCTCGACGCGAATATAAACGCGGGGAATTTTACAATCTCTCCCGTCGCTCACGCTCGCGTTTTACGCAACATATACTTAACATACGACAAAGAAAGCGGATACGATAATTTTAGAAATGCAATATTTCACTCTTACGGTTTAGACGCAGGATTTGAGTTTGGCAACGCGTTCAAACTTGATATTGGCGCCGCCGCTGGCAATATCGTATTATACAAACAAGAATATTACGAAATTTTGCCCGACGGAAACAATGGAGAACTTTTAGCCACCGAAAGAGAGAAAATGTTCGGTTTTCTTGCAAAAGCGGCGCCTTCTTTAACTTTCGGTATCAACGAAGCGTCGGTAAGTTACAGTTTTGGTTTGTTACGTTACAAAGAGTCGGAAATAATATATGAAAACGGCAATTACAACAAAACAAACTATTTATTTTATTACAACGACCTTTTTGCGAGTTGGCATTTCCGTTTTAACGACTATGTTGCGTTCGGTCCTATGTTTGCGTGGACGTCTAATACTTACAAACTAAAATTAGATTATAAAATCGGAGACGATACTAAAAAAGAGATAGACGAATCTTCTCCTGTCGGCATCAACGTATTTCGTTTTGGAATGGAATTTGTCGCGAATTTCTGATTTTTACGAAAAATAGCAATAAAACAAAAAAAGAGAGTTGAGAAATCGGCTCTCTTTTTTGTTTTGCAAAATAGTATATTCTCATAATAGTTTTTTTGGAGGGGAAAATGGTTATTACTAAAAATTTTATTTCGGAAATGGAAAGTTTACCTGAAGAACATTTGGAAATTGTTCAACAATTTGTGCATTTCTTAAAATACCGCGACATAATAATACAAGACGATACGGAATATTTGTCGTCTATTCCCGGAATGCTCGACAGCATTAAAGAAGGAATAAACACTCCATTGTCGGAATGTAAAAATATCAAGGCGGTTTGGTCTGATGTATGATATTGAAATAACAAAACAAGCGGAAAAAGACGCAAGAAAAATAGAAGCGGCGGGACTAAAGCCGAAAGTTGTCGAATTATTAAACATTATTAGGAATAATCCTTTTCAAGCGCCTCCACCATACGAGAAATTGCGAGGTTTTTCTGCTGTATATTCCAGAAGAATAAGTATTAAGCACAGATTAGTTTATGAAATTTGCGAAAACAACGCTTTGAAAATTATACGAATGTGGGCGCATTATGAATAACTTTTTTTGTTTTTGATTTTGCAAAATAGTATTTTATACGTAAATATGGGAGAAAATCTATGAAAGTGTTGATAGCGAGTTCAAATCTCGGCAAAGTTAAGGAAATTGGGGAAATCCTGAAAAAAATAGACAAAAAAGTTGAAATTTTGTCTCTCAAAGACATTTTTGACGAAGTTCCCGATATTCCCGAAAACGCGAGAACTTTTACGGGAAACGCTTTGGCGAAAGCAAATTTCCTTGCCAAAAAATCTGCGGGAAACTGGATTTTGGCGGACGATTCCGGTTTGGTCGTCTCCGCGCTTAAAGGAAATCCGGGAGTGCGTTCGGCAAGATACGCGGGCGAAATAAAAGACGACAAAAAAAACATTGAAAAATTACTCGGCGAAATGCAGGAATTTGTCGAAGAAGAACAACGAAGCGCACATTTTTGCTGTGCGATGGTTTTGGTTTCGCCGAATACGGAAAAATCGTTTGCGGCAATCGGAAAATGCAAAGGAAAGATAGCGTTTGAAGAAAAAGGCGACGGCGGCTTCGGCTACGACCCGATTTTTATTCCCGAGGGCTACGACAAAACTTTCGGCGAATTGTCTTCAAGCGTAAAAAACAAAATTTCGCACAGGGCAAAAGCGCTTGAAATTTTATCCGATATTTTTAAGGATGTTTTAAACGGCGGAGAAATATGAAAATAGGAATTTTAAACGGACCAAATTTGAATCTTTTGGGCAAACGCGAACCCGATATTTACGGGAATTTAACGCTCGATGACCTGAAAAATCAACTTTTGTCGGCGGCAAAAAACAAAAATATAACGCTTGAATTTGCGCAAAGCAACGTAGAAGGCGAATTGATAAACATAATTCAAGAATGGGCAAAAGAAAATTGCGACGGCGTAATATTTAATCCCGGCGCCTATACTCACACGAGCATTGCGCTACGCGACGCAATTTCGTCGCTAAATATGCCGTTTGTGGAAGTGCATATTTCAAACATTTACAAGCGCGAAGAATTTCGGCAACATTCTTTCACGGCGGGGGCGAGCGTCGGCGTAATTTCGGGATTGGGATTTTTCGGATACGTCGCGGCGCTACAATATTTAACGGAATTTAACGAAAAAAAGAGTAAAAACAAATGAAAAAAATATCGACTTTGGGACCGAAAGACACTTTTTCGGATTACGCGACGCAAAAATATTTGGCGTCTCATCCGCAACTTGAAGCGGAAATTTCGTATCAAAAAACAATACAAAAAGTTTTTGAGGATTTATCAAACGGAAACTGCGAAATTGCCGTCGTTCCCGTAGAAAACGTGTTGGCGGGATTTGTTTGGACGTCGCTCGACGGACTTTTTGACTTTCCCGTAAAAATTATTGAAGAGTTAATTTTACCGATACAACTTTCGTTTTTGTCGAAAATCGAGCATAAAAAAATCAAAAATATTTTCGTTCATCCGCTTGCGGAAGGGCAATGTTTGCAATTTTTATACGTGAATTTTCCCGAAGCAAAAATAACTTTTACCGACAGCAATATCGATTCTTTTGAAAGAATTAACGAAAACGATTTTTCCGCCGCAGTCGTTCCAATTCATATTTATAAGGAAAATTTTGAAAAATATCCGTATTCGCTCGAAGAAATTTCCGACTGCGCGAATAATTGCACGAGATTTATCGTTTTGCAAAAGAAAAAATGCAAAATTTTAGCCGATTTTAACAAAACAAGCATTATCGTTTCCGACGACAGCGATTCGCCCGGAATACTCAAAAATATCGCAAACGCTTTTTCTTCGCGAGAAATAAATATGACTTCCATAATTTCCCGTCCGACGCGGCGGCTTATTGGGAAATATCACTTTTTTATCGACATTGAAGGTTCGACCGAAGACGAAAAAGTTCGCGACGCGCTTTTGGAAATTTCAAAAAATTATACGGTAAAAGAATTGGGCTGCTACAAAGTTGCAAAATGAAAAAAATTGTACTTATCGCGACTTTGTTTTTGGCGCAAATATTAGCGAAACTTCCCGAAAATCCCGGCTTTTCCGTCATTGACGGCGGAAGCGGCGCGGTTGGAAATTCGCCTTTTTTAAACGCAATTTTTAACACCGAAAAGCAAAAACTCGTTTTGGAAACGGGCGCAATTTCTTATTACGACACGCCGATTTTCGATAAAGAAGAACAAATTACAAACTTTTTTTGCGGCGCGCTTCTTCGCACGCCGGACGGGGGGGGGCGTTTACAAAACAGAATTTCGCTTTCTATGTCATCGTTAAACGCTTTTGATTTGTATTCGGAAACGGACGTAAAAGCAAGTTACGGTTTATCTTTTGCAAAAATTTTGCATTTCGGAATAGTCGCCGATTATTTGATTTATCGCAGCGAAGGAGATTGCATTTTGGGCGCGGGAGGCGAAATTGCGGGCGGCATCGGCAACAAAATTATTATGGGAGTTTTTTCGTATTCTATAAGAAATATCGGCGAAAAAGAATACAATCCGATTATCCAAGATATGAAAGCGGTAATTCGCTTAAAAGAAAACAAGTTTGGAAATCACGCGGCAATTTTTAAGATAGACAATTATACAAAGCGAATTTCGGCGGAACTCGCTTACGACGTAAATTTTTACGACAATATAGAATTTGGCGTTTCGTTTATTCCAAAGCCGTTTGTCGTAAAAATCGGGCTTGTTTTTGATATAAAACAAACCCGCGCGCTCGCCGCTTTTTCGCTTCACAACGCTTTGGGATTGAGCAAACACATCGCGGTTCAGTATTTACTCGACGAAAATTAAAATTAAGCGAGAACCTTTTTTATCGCGTTTTTAAGGATTTCGAGTCCTTTTAGAAGCGTTTTTTCTTCAATCGTAAGCGGAGGCATACATTTTACCACGCAATCTTCTCTTCCCGCTCTTTCCAAAATAAGACCGTTTGCAAAACATTCTTTTACGACTTTTGAAGTCGTTTGATTAACGTCGGCAATTCCCGTAAAATCGACGCCCTGAATAAGCCCGATTCCCTTGTGCTTTAAGTTTTTGTTAATTGAAAGGATGTTCGCTTCAATATATTCTTTAAGAATTTTCGCCTTTTTGTTAGTTTCGCCGTCGAAATCGTATGTTTCGCGAAAATCCAAAGCCGCCGCCGCCGCAACAAACGCAACCTGATTTCCCCTGAAAGTTCCGTTGTGTTCGCCCGGCTTAAATATGTCGTATTCGGGCTTTATTAGCGTAAGAGCCATAGGAAATCCGTAGCCGCCTATCGATTTTGAAAGCGTTACTATGTCGGGAGAAATTTTTGCTCTTTCAAACGCGAAAAACGTTCCCGTTCTTCCGCAGCCGACTTGAACTTCGTCGAGAATAAGCATTATATCGTGTTTTCTGCACAATTTTTCTAATTTTTGCAGCCACTCAATCGGCGCGACGTTTAATCCGCCTTCGCCTTGAACCGCTTCTAAAACAATCGCGGCGGGCTTTTCAATTCCCGAATGGTCGTCGGTCAAAACGCTTTCTATGTATCCTATCGTGTCGATAGTCGCCATAAATCCTTCGGGAAACGGCATAAAAACGACTCCGCCAAGCGAAATATTCGCTCCCGCTCGCATAGTCCAGTCAGAAGTCGCCGCAAGAGAACCCAACGTTTGTCCGTGAAACGCGCCCATAAACGCGAAAATATTCGCGCGCTTTTTAACTTTTCGCGCAAGTTTGAAAGCCGCTTCGTTCGCGTTTGTTCCCGTCGGTCCGGGAAACATAATTTTATAGTCGAGATTTCTCGGTTTTAGTATTTTTTCCTGAAATTTTTCAAGAAATTCCGCTTTTGCCGCAGTGTGCATATCCAAAGCGTGAGAAATATTGTCTCCCGCAATGTAATCCAAAACCTTTTGTTTGATAAACGGATTTGAATGCCCGTAATTCAGAGCGCCCGCGCCTGCGAAAAAGTCAATATATTCCTTTCCCGACTCCCCGTACAACAAATCATTTTTACCCTTTGTAAAAACATCGGTAAAATTTCTGCAATATGAACGAACCGCAGATTCGCGCTGTTCAAATATTTGTGAAGGCATTTTTTACTCCTTAAACAAAAATTTTAATATAAACAACAAAAGTGCGGGTAAAATAATACATTTTTACGGGAGTTTCCGAAAAAAAACGGGAAAAAGCGAAAATTCTGCTTTTTCCCGTTTTTTTCTTTGAAACAAAATTCTTATTTAATCATAAGTTTTTGTTCAATATTTGCGTTAAGTCCGCTAACGCGAAGGATGCCTACGCCTTTGGCAAGTCCTTTTAGCGAAACGCTGTTTTTCCCCGAATTGAGGTTTAATTTTTGCGAAAACAATCTTTTTCCGTTCACCGCAAAAATTTCCACGTCATAAACTCCCGCTTTGGCGACGTTCAAATTAAGTTTTCCCGCCGAAACTCCCGAAAGCGTTATTGCTCCGCGAGCGTTTGGCGCAACTTTGGAAATCGAAGTTTTTTGAGGAACCGCTTTGTTTGGTATTCCCAAAAATCTCAGCGAAGTTATTTCAAGATTCGTCATTTCTCCGTAATCGATAGCGTTAAAACTGACGGACGTTCCCCTAAAATTTAACGCGTCCTGAATTGAACCGGGGTATCTGTTGACCGCCGTTCCTTCGGTATACGTCGGGCTAAACAAATCGGGCGTAATTTCAACATCGGTATACGTTCCCTTTGGAAGAGTTACGGCATATCCGAAAGCCACTTGCGCAGACCAATATCCTATACCGACGTTTATGTCTCTGTTGGAGGTGTAAGAAACAATTATTTTTTCAAGTCCGGTAAGCGCGTTTGTAAATTTCTTTTCAGCGCCGGCGTATGGCCAAGGGTCGTTGTCGGTATTTTTCTTGCCCAATTTAATATCCAATTTAAGTTTTTCGGCGCTTCCCGTTATGGTAATTTCCGAACCTAATCCGTAATTATCGACGCTTTTGCCCCAACCGGTTTGAAGCGAAATGCTTGAATCGGTATCGAAATGTTCGTCGACCCAAATCTTAAAATCCTGCTCGACCGAACCTGCGCCTTGCGCCTGCGCTTTAATGAGAACTTCGTATCCGCTATTGCTCACCGGTTTTGCCGTTTTAAATTTAAGAATATTGCCGTCAATTTCAAAATTGTCTTCGCCTTCAAGTATCGAATATGTGTGTTGCGCGTTAACGTCCAAATTAACTGCGGTCAATTCGCCGACTTTAAAATCATTATTTTTAAAATTTTCTATACTAACGCTGTAATTTGAAAGACGAATTTTTGTCGGATTGTGAGTTCCGACTATTGCCGGACGTCTGTAATTTTCGGGGTCAAATTGGTCTGCCGAAACGGGATTTTGCATCCATCTGATAACCATATCGCCCGAAACGAACCAAACGTTGTCGAGATTGCTTGCCTCCGTTAAAAATCTTGTAAATGCGCGTTGCTTTTTTTCGGGAGTATCCATTTTCGGATAGGAACTTGCCGCCGCCTGAAAATAATATTGCGAATGAATTCCGATAGTTACGGGAGCGCGATTTCCAGCCAAACTTCTATTTACCGTTTCCATCCACGAACGGACGGTTTGGTCTTCGTCCAATTCAATTTCGTTCCACATATTATAGTCGAGTCCCGTAACGTATCCGCTGTAATCTTCGTAATCTTCGCCGGGATTTTTCCGCTGCAAAACGCCTTTAACGTAATCTATATCTTGCGGGGCAATGGCAAATCTTACGCAAGGAAGTTCCCAAAGTCCTTCGTGTTTGCCGATTTTACTTGTTTTTCCCCAATCGTTTCTGTCGGCGGAGTTGTCGGGAGAAAAATTTCCGTTTCCGTCGTCGAAAGATAGCGTATAGGGATAATAATTTGTTCCCGCTTCGTTATCGGTCGCCGCGTTTACAGAACAATCGTACAAAAATCCTACTTCCTGCATTGCGGTAAATGTAGAATCCGAATATCGCAAATACGGCGTTCTAAATCCGTTTTGATGTTCTCTTGGAATTCCCGCCGCAAAAAGAATATCCTGAACTCTTTGAATTTCGGCTTTTAACGTAGGCAAACTTGCGCGTTCGCCGTCGTCCTTACCCGTCGCCTTGTTAATGGTGCCGTATTTTACGGAATACAAATGCGTAGAAGTGTGATTTCCTATTTCGTGTCCCGCTTTATACGCTTGATACGCCGCGTCTACCAAATCGTTGTTTTTGTCCCAAATAGCGCCCGTTTGGTCGGTATTTACGTAAAACGACATATACCTTTTGCTTCCGTCTTTGTTTGTGCCTGCGTTTATGGCGTTGTTCATCCACTTAAAAGCGTCGGCGCGAGTGTTATCGTCGCTTCCAAGAACTATAAAAAGCGGCGCGTTGCTCGTCGTTACGGGAGCCGGCGGCTCTTTAGACGCTTGTTTTGAAACCGTTTGCGCAGACAAAATCGTCGCAAACGCCAAAATAGTTGTTGCAGTTAATACGAGTTTTTTCAATGAAACCTCCTTTAACTAAATTTATTACTATATACTTTACTATAAATATACATTATCTTGCGCGAAATTTCAGGCAAAAATTATATTTTTCGTTTTTTTGGAGTTTTTTTATAATGTTTGAATATCAAAAATACAATAAATATTACGCGCAGGCGGCGGGCGAAACGGAAGAAATTTGCGCGAAAGAATTGTCTGATTTAGGCGCTTCAAACGTTTCGCCAAGTTTTCGCGGCGTCTCTTTTGAAGCGGACAAAGAAACGCTTTATCGCATAAATTATTGCTCTCGATTATGTGCGCGAATATTGGCTCCTATTTTAACTTTTGACTGCCACAGCGCAAAATATTTAACAAAAACCGCGCTAAATATAGAATGGGATAAATTGCTCAAAATAAATCAAACGTTTGCGATAAGCGCCTCCGTCGGCGACAGCAACATTACGCATTCGCTTTACGCTTCGCAATGTCTAAAAGACGGAATTGCCGACTGGTTTAACGCAAAATACGGACGCAGACCAAACGTCGACGTGGAAAATCCAGACGCGCATTTTCATTTGCGAATTTATAGAAATCGCGCAATAATAAGCGTAGATACTTCGGGAATTGCGCTTCACAAGCGCGGTTATAGGATTTCTTCGGTTCTTGCGCCTATGCAGGAAACGCTTGCGGCGGCAATGATAAATTTGGCGAATTGGGACAAAAAAACGCCGATTTGGGACCCGATGTGCGGAAGCGGCACCATTTTGGCGGAACTTTTAATGCTTTATTGCAATATTCCCGCGCAATTTTTACGCAAAAAATTCGGATTTGAAAATCTTCCCGATTTCGACAAAGATATTTGGCAAAAAATAAAAAAAGAAGAAGACGAAAAAATTATTGACTTGCCAAGCGGACTAATTTTCGGTAGCGACAAAGACCCAAACGCAATTAGAGCAACGCAAAAAAATTTATCAATGCTTCCAAACGGTCAAAAAATTTCGCTTAAAGTTATGGATTTTGAAGAAAAAGAAAATTTTGAAAACGGCGTAATTATTATGAATCCTCCATACGGCGTGCGTTTGGGCGAAACGGAGGAAGCGGCAAAACTTTACAAAAATTTCGGCAATTTTCTTAAAAAACGCGCAAACGGAACTTCCGCGTTTATTTATATCGGCGATGCGTCGCTAAAAAAAGCGTTTGGATTAAAATCGTCTTTTACTAAAAAACTTATAAACGGTTCTCTTGAAGGCGTGTTTTTGAAAATAGACAGTTTTCGGGTAAAATTTAGATAAATTTTTAGAAATAAAAATTTTTTGCCAACGACCAAATAAAATCCTCTATCTTTAATTCGGGGCAAATTTCGTTTAGACAAGTCGTATTTTCTTGCAAAAAAATTTTCACGCTTTCGTTTTCGCCGACAAAATAATCGCAAATTCTTCTGTAATCGGCGGTTATCGGGATTGTTCCGTGCTGCAAAATTCCCTGCTCCGCATAAATTTGCGAACTTGCGGCGATTTTTTTATCATTCACGCTTATTTCGCCGAAAGAATGGGTTTGCGCGCAAAAATCGCTGTGCAAAAATTTGCTGTTTTCATAAGTTTTGCAAGCGGCAAAAATACCAAAATCGGCAAAAGTTTTTATTATAAATTGCGAAATATACAATACGGATTCTTTTAAGTTTTCGCCGATTTTTTTTACAAAACGCGACGGTATAGAAATAGAATAACAAATGTCGTTGGAATGCAAAACCGCTCTTCCGCCCGTAATTCTTTCGACTATTTTTACGCCGTCTTTTTCGCATTTTTCGCGGTCGAGTTTAATGGATTTTTGCAATTTTCCCGTCGAAATTACGTCGCCGTTCCAAGAATACAAAAGCAAAATTATTTCGTTTGAATCTTTTGCCTCGCAAAACAATTTTTGTTCAAACGACATTTGGTTTTGCGCGTCCAACTGACTTAAAAAAACAGTTTTCATATATAAATTTCCCGTTTTCAAAAGTGAAAAATAGTATTTTTACCCGAACATTTTTCAAAAAAAGAGCGAAAATGAACAATAAAGAACGAAATCTTTTAATTTTTATTCCGACTGTAATTTGTATAGTCGCGGTGTGCGTCGTCGCAATTTTGCTGATACTAAAAGCGTTTTCGCCAAATTCGCAGGATAAATCGAAGGCGCTTACGGAAAAAAGAGACGTTTTATTTGAAGAAAAACTAAAAAACGTCGCGAGAAGTTTTTCCATTCCCGAAAAAAATTTCAAAACCGACATAGATTTGGAAGAGCGGCGAGTAACGGTTACGATTTATTTTCCGAAAGTAAAACTTATTGAAGAATTTGTTATGTACATTTTTGCCGCAGTGGAAGATTCCGAATACGCGGTAATAAAATCCGAGCATATTCGCAAAGGAAAAACTTCGGGCAAAAAAGAATACGTAAATATGATTTTTGAGAACAAAAAACGCCCCAACGAAAGAATAAATTGCGAAATAATTATAACAAACGAAAGGATTTTGCATACCGCAAAAGCGGCTTTTTTAATAAAAGGATTGGATAAATTATCGCCGCAAAACAGCGACGCGCTTCTTGCTTTTGGCGAACCGCTAAATTTTATTTTGACTCCCTGGCGCGTAAAAATTATTACGGATTCCGTTTGGACGGACGACGGCAAAACGCAAAAAACCGCAAGAAAATACAGAGATGTAATTGACAGTATCGCGCCGATTTTCAGCAAATCGTATTTGCCCGTTTTAATTGAAATTCCAATAGAAGACAGCGAAGGATTTGAAAACAGAAAATACGCGATAAAACAGTCCGACGACAAAAATAAAATGGAAAGAAAAATGAAAATGTTGTCCGAAAAATATCCAAACGCGGTAGGTTTTTATTCGAAAACGGGAAATTTGGTGCTTAATTCTCGCGAAATTTCAAAAACGTTTCTTGAAGCGCTGAAAAAACGCGGAAAAGTATTTTACGACGCCCGTTCAAACAGAAACGAAACTGCAAAAAACGTCGCGGAAGAATTGCTTGTTTCGTATAATATAGTATCTTTTTCTTTGCCGTCTCGCGGAGGAGTTTTAAGCAAAGAAGAATGGGAAATAGAATTAAAAAACGTCTGCGAAAGGGCGATAAGAAACAAAAATTCGGTAATTTTAATTTCGGCGGACGATAATTTTGTCGAGGCGTTAATAAAAACTTTGCCTCACATAAAAAAAAGAGGAATACAATTTGTACCGATAACTCATTTGTAAAAAAAGAGGGGAAAAATGGAATTTAAAAATACGCTTTATACTAATGATAACCTGTTTATCTTAAACGGATTAAACAGTAATTTAGTCGATTTAATATATTTAGACCCGCCTTTTAACTCAAAGCGTTTTTTTTCCGCTCCGATAGGAAGCAA